>CAYNLV010000013.1:0-19937 GCA_964398175.1 uncultured Rhodospirillaceae bacterium | reverse complement strand
TTACGGGTGGCTGGTCGATCTGGAAAAGGATTTCATCGGCCATGATGCACTGGATCGTTTCCGTGATCGGAGTGTTCGTTTTCACCGGCCTGACCGCCTATGATGTCCAGAACATCAAGTTGACGTACAACGCGGCATGGGGTTCGGAGGCCAACAGCAAACTGGCCGTTATGGGCGCCTTGCACCTGTATTTGAACTTCATCAACGCCTTCCAATTCATCCTGAGCCTGACCGGCGACCGCCGTTAAAAAGGGTTCTGGAATTAAGAGGACGCACCCGGAAAAATAATCCGGGTGGTCCCCTGATTCTTATCTTTTCCCCCTTGCCGGAAAACGGATTTTAAGTCATATCGTTGCCCGCCTTCAGCGATCCCGAAGGCCGGATGTCCGGTTGCAGTCCGTTAGCATCGCAACCGTCAACGAAGGACGTGCAGGCTATGCGTGGAACAGTAAAATGGTTTAATGCCACTAAAGGTTACGGCTTTATCGCCCCCGACGGCGCGGCGAAAGACGTTTTTGTCCATATCTCTGAAGTTCAGAAGGCCAATTTACCGGGTCTAAATCAAGGGGATACTGTCGAGTTTGAAATGAGTATGGGCAAAAATGGACGTGAAGCTGCTGTAAACTTGCGCATCGCTGCCTAATCCAGTTCATTGAAGACGACACAAGCCGCGGCACGAAACGGCCGCGGTTTTTGTTTGCTGAATTGCCTAAAGCGTCAGATCTTTCAAGGGGTTCCGACACACTTGCCTCTGAGCCAAATGGTGCTGTGGGTTCCAGACATACCCGGCTCCTTCAAATGCGATCAGGGCTTTAATAAGATTTTCCGGGCTTAAATTATCAACTTCCCTAACAAGACCTATAAACTCATTTTCAACATGTGCCCCCAGATTGTTGGCTATACCCTGATCTATAGTGGCAATAACGCTTGAACTCCATTCCCTTACATTCACACGTGCCGATGACAGCGATATGTCGTCAATGGATATGCCGGCGGTTTTCAAGATTTCCGACAATTCACATGATAAAACAGTTTTGGACATGGTTGCCTCCATATTTTCATGTGATGTTAGGAAAGGATTATATCAGAATGTGGAGTCAGATGATTTCTTTTATGCGTTTTTGAAAAAAAGATTTTTTGTTATCAAACCACGACGCGATGTTTCACGAGATCCAGCATCGGCAAATCATGCGGCGCGTTTCCATACCCCCAACTGTCGTCGAACGGACCATTAAGTTTCAGATATTCATCAACAAGTTCGGCCTTTCGCAAACGTACGCAATTTCCTGAAATCATTTTGCCTGTGATAACGCCATCAATAACTTCCATCTGCGTGCAAAGAAGATCGTCATAAGGAAACCCTTCCAATAATGAGGGCATGTACAGGTTTAAACTTCCGGAAGCGATTACAATGCGATGTCCGGATTCATGATGTTTAACGAGTTCGTTAAAAGCTTCACGTTTTTTTGGCCAAGCCTTTAATTTTTCAATCGCGCGCGACAGATCGTCAACGCGCCGCCCGGCAATTAAATGCGAAAGAAGATATTCCTTAATCGACGTGCGTTTATCTTTGCCGCTCGCGAATCCGAATACAACTGCACCCAGCAACGCAAACACGCATCGCCGCCAACCCGCAACAGCCACAAGAAATGGCCATAGGCTGTCGCCCTTCACCAGGGTGTTATCGAAATCAAAAATAGCAACGGTTTTAGACACAGTGTCCATTGTCTACGTCAACACGCCTTCCAGTGCGCCCGGAATAAGCGTTGTTGTGCTCTCATAACGTCCAATACCCGGCGTTTGCCATTCCAGCGTATTAAAGCCGCCACAATGCGCGCAAGGCGCGCGCCATTCGTCATGCCCGCCGCCACAAGCTGTACAAAGCCAGCGCGGATCCGGCGGAGCTTCGGTCGCTTTCATAAGCCATTGCGCTGCCGCGCGTTCATCGCCGGACTCGCGGCGCTCAAGTCGCGCCAGCAAACGATAGGCCGCCTGTGTCGTATCCTTCTTGGCAATCAGCGCCATCAGGTGCCGCCGCGCCTCGCCCCACAGATCGGCAGCCAACGCAGATTCAGCCAGTACAAGCTGGCTGATCGGATGATCGTTGTTAACGCGGGTCAAGCGTTCGATCTGTTTATAAACCTCCAACACATTGTTGCTTCGCACCACGGTGCGGTAAAGCGCCGCGAGTTGCGGATGCGGCGCTATCGCCCAAGTTTTTTCGACAGTACGCATGCCCGCTCGCACATGGCCGGTCGCAAGCTGCTTACGCGCCAAGGCAATGCGCGCAGGCATCCATTGCGGCGCTTGCCGCACAGCCTGTTCCGCCAACTGAAGCGCTTTGTCGGCGTTGCCCTGCTGTGTCTCCAGATCCGATGCCGCGGCCAAAAGCGCGGCCTGATGAAGTTTCGCGCGAGGCGCTTCGAGAAGGTGGGCTTTTTCCGCTTGCCTCAGCGCCGTGCCTGCATCGACCCAGTTTTGGCGACGGATCGACAATTCGAAACGAATGAGATTAAGCCACGGCGTATCCGGCTTAATCAGCCGGAGTTTATCGGCTTGCCGTTCAGCCTCGTCCCAATTGCGTTCGCGCAAGGCTGCCATGATAAGGCCGCGGTAACCGAGCACGGCGCTGTCCGGCTTGGAAGCAAGGAACGTGTAAATCTCACGCGCCGCGCGGTGATCGCCCGCCAATTGTGCGGCTTGCGCCTGAAGAAGCTGCGTCGCAGGCGAAACGCCCAAATAGCGGCGCGCATTGATCGCAAAACGCCCGGCCTCAGCCGCGTTTCCTGCCGCAATGGCGACAAGGCCTTGGGTTAATTGCCGCTGACCTTTTTCTATATTCCGCAACTCATGCCGCAAACGCCAGAAACGCGGCCCTTCCCGCAAAAAGCGCCAGATGCGTTGAAAAATATAGAGAATAAATGAAAAGATCAGCAGCGCAACGGCGAGAAAAGCCGCCGACGTTTCGATGACATACCCATGCCATACGATCTGCGCCTCGCCCGGCTGGTAAGACAGCAGAACAGCAACAACCGCTATAAAGACCAGCCAGAGTGTGAAGCTGAAGAAACGCATTACGGCACCGGCGTCATAGGAGTTGTTGCCGCCGGTTGCGTCGTTGGTACGGCGGCAGG
Organism: uncultured Rhodospirillaceae bacterium; assembly: GCA_964398175.1. Taxonomy (GTDB): domain Bacteria; phylum Pseudomonadota; class Alphaproteobacteria; order UBA9219; family UBA9219; genus JAXGVG01. The sequence continues at coordinate 16,803 of CAYNLV010000013.1, read as the reverse complement.
TGTCTCTGCTATGCGTGAGCGTTCCGTCAGGCGCGCCGCCAAGGCATTCATCGCCATATCAATATTTTGACGTGCTTCGGCTTTCGAGCGCCAATCTTTCACGATTTTTTGCGCAGACTCAGGAAGCGCTTTCACCTTCTCCAGCGCAGCGCCAAGGTGATAACTGGCCAGATCTTTATCAATCAAACCAAGCTGATCTTCCTGTCCGGCTTCGGAATGAGCAGGACGGATATTGATCAACCCTTTTAACTCAGCCAAGACACGGTCTTTCCATGTTTGGGCTTCGGCACGGCGCAAAGCCGATTGAGCGGCGCCCTTTAGTGTTGTCCATTCTTCACGCAACGCCGCGATCGATGGCGCCCCGTTTTCAGCGAGAGGATCAAGGATCGCCAAGTTTTCCCTCACCACGGCATCGTTTTCAGCGGCTTGCCGTATCATTTGTACTTCGCGCGCAAAACCCGCTCCGGTCGAAGTGATGGCTCTTAACTGTGCAAAGGCGACGGCTGCAGCCACTTCCGTTTGCGCCGCGCTACGCGTCTGATCGGCAGACTGAACCGACTGCTTTAATTGCAGTTGAACGGCGCTGAGGGCGGCTGATAAATTGATCACTTCGTTTTTCAGGCGCGTTACTTCTTCCACCGAGGGACCTGCGGGCGCAGACGGTGCGGCTGGGGCCGCTTCTGAAAGAGCAATCCCCGAAGGCGCTGGCTCTTGCTCTAATTTATCTAAACGCGACATTAGCTCGTTCACGCGCGTTTCCAACTGGCTCAGCTTTTGTTCGATATCGGTATCGGCGGAAACAGTCGGCGTTTCCATAACGTCGTTCTGTCCCGGGGATTGCACAATGCTCGAAACGACCGGTTTATTCTGCCACTCCAGCAGTGAATTCGGACGAAGGGCTATTCCGGTTGCTATGGCGCCCAAAACAACGAACACGACAAAATAGAAAAAGAAACCGAAACTGCGGTGTGGTGTTTTGACCGTAGTGACTTCAGGTTGTTTAGTGGAATCATTTTTGGACTGGTTCATGCGGGCCTCAGAAAACCGGACAAAGACGTTGCAGGCTGGCGATTACCGCGTCTTCTGTCGGGGCTTCAGCCGCCGCCAAATGGCGCCAGGAAAGAGGCTTTAATGCCTTACAAACCGCCTCGCTTATTCCTATCGCGGTTAGGGATTTACAGCAAGCCTCAAGCTTGTGTTGTGCGGCGAGATCGACAAATACACTGGCCGTACGTGGTGAGAAAAAAAGGACCGCATCTATTTGTTTCCTGATCAGCCGTTGTTGCAGCGCGGCTGTCAGTTGATCCACCTCCTGCGCCTCATAGACATGCCACGGAATGATCTGATATCCAGCCTCCATCAAAGCCGTTAAGGAACTACTTGCTGTGTACGCACCGGCGATATGCAGGATAGACGATGGCGGGCTAACGCTTTTTTCAGCGAGGAACGGTGCCGTAAGCGTGTCTTTCGCGTCCTGAAAGTGCACGCAACGAAAGCCGAACGAGGCCGCCGAATGAGCTGTACGGGCCCCTATACAGAGGCATGGCCTGTCGAATAAATCACTAATATCTTCGGTTTTTCCCAACGCCCACAAGGCGTTACGGCTTGTAATGACCACAGCTTGCACAATTGTGCCCGGACGCGCGTTTCTTGTCGCCTTAACAGTCAACAACGGTTCATAACTCACTGTATATCCAAGATTATTTAATGCAGTAATTGTCGTTTCCGCAACCGTCAAAGGCCGCGTCACAAGTACCGCCGTCATGCCAAGAACCCGCAAGGCATGCGCTTCCTCAATTCTTCCCCCGCCTCTTCTCCCATCGCCACCGCCGACGACACCGGACCTTTCCTCTGGGTGCGAATGACTTCGGCCCCATCCAGCCTGGCGACAAGGGCATTGAGCTCCAGTGTATCTCCTGCCCTTATCTCGGCCAATGCCGCTATTGGCATATGGCATGTCCCGCCTAATTCACGCAGCACGGCGCGCTCCGCCATAACGCAATCAAACGTCATTCTCGCGTTAATTCGGGTCAAAAAATGGCGCATTTTCTCATCATTTTCGCGAATTTGAACGCCGATCGCGCCCTGCCCCGCCGATGGCAACATCGTTTCGGTGTCCAAAATTGACGAAATTCGATCCATTGCGTTCAAACGCTGCAGCCCTGCGACGGCCAGGATTGTCGCATCGGCTTCGCCTGCGTCCAGCTTACGAAGCCGCGTATCGACATTGCCTCGTAATGGTATGACGCGAGTATCGGGACGCTTTGCCAAAACTTGTGCTCGCCGGCGTAAACTTGAAGTCCCGATGCGTGCACCATTTGGCAATGCATCAAGTGTCGAAGCCTTTGGTGATAGAAAGGCATCCCGCGGGTCCGCACGTTCAAGTATAGCGGCAAAAATCAAGTCTTCCGGTATTTGTGTGGGAACATCTTTCATAGAATGAACGGCCATATCAATATTCCCCGCCAGCAAATTTTCCTCAATTTCCTTGGTAAAAAAACCCTTGTTTGCATTCAAATCAATAAAAGACTGCTCTTGTTGACCGGGGTTCCAATCGCCGGACGTTTGAATCGTCACAATTTCGATCGGCGGGATCTTTTTAAATGCTTTTAAAAGCGCATCACGAACAATTTCAGCCTGAATTATGGCTAACGAGCTGTTACGAGTGCCAAGGCGTAATGAATTTTTAAGCATGACAATACCGAAAAGAGGGAAGAAGATACCCCAAAAGGACAATTTAAGCTGAGCTTTAAACTCAACAGGCTTAACAGAATTTTTACTATAGAATCAATGATTTAGTTTCAGCCTTTTGTTGTAAACTTTAAATATAGGCAACGCAATATTTTTAGGTCGATCCATAAAAAAAGAAGCCCCTCAGGCCGATTGAAAAAAGCAAATACTTTTCGAGGGATTTTATGTCAGACGCTCAGGTTTACATTGCCGCCGCGACCGCCGCCAGAGCCGCCTGTATTGCCTTTATCGCCGCGTTTCGCGCGGTCTCTATTACTGCGAGTTTTTTGGCCACCTTCGGATTTTGGGGATGGCGAGACAGCGCGAGCCACAATGGGAGGGGTCGCTTGGCCCTGGACCGCGGGCAAAACGTTAGTGACCGCTTGCGGGGATGGCGCAGCGGTAACGCCCGGTTGAACCGGCAGGGGCGTGATCTGCATGGTAACCTCACGCGTCAGAAAAACCACAACCCTATTCTTAAGGTATTGTTACATAAGTGCAATGAAGAAAACGTTAAGCATTTCGTGATGAACTGGCTATTAAGTGTATTCAACCTATTGGGTATTAAGGTATGGACCGTTACGATCGGAGAGAAAACGTGACCAGCCGGCTGCAAGAACAGTTACCGGACCTGGTCGCTTTGGCTCATGACCGAAGCGAAGGCGCCCGCCTGCAGCTTGCCGGCAAACTCGCCGACCTTTTCCTGATCGAAAATACGATCCTGAACGCGCGTGAAGAACAGCTTGTCAATGAACTGATCGACGAACTGCTTAAAAACCAAAGCCCCACCGTCCGTCATGAACTGGTCCGCCGGTTCGCCGACGCCGCGCGCATACCTCGAAAAATTGCCGTTAGCCTCGCGCAAGACACGATCGATATCGCGCGCATTGTCTTGATATCAAACGAAGCGCTGACCGATGAAGATCTGATCACCGTTGTCGAAACTCAGTCGCGCGATCATGCTTGCGCCGTTGCTGCGCGCCGGGTCGTCAGCGAAGCCGTCGCAGACGCCCTTGTCACAACGGGCGATATACGCGTCATGCAGGTTGTAGCCGAAAACCTTGGCGCCAAAATTTCCCCATGCGCCATGAATGTCCTTGCGGAAGCTGCGCGTTTCGCGGCCAATTTACAAAAACCCATACTCCTGCGTCCTGAGCTTACTACCGAAGGCGCAACACGCCTGTATTGGTGGATTTCAAAAGAACTCCGCCGTGTGGCTTTGCAGCGATTTGGCATCTCGTCGGGTCAGTTAGATACCGCTCTCGCCAAAGCTATCGAAGAAAAATTGAACGAACATGTTCTTGAACGTTTTGACGACGTTGCAATGGAAAAAGTCGCGGCATGGCTTGAAGATCGAAACGCCTATGACGCGAGGATCCTAACGCAACTTTTGCGCTTGGGTCATTTCCGTCTCTTTAACATCATGTTGGGGCGCCTGATGCGGCTTGATTTATCCCTGATCGACAGCATTACGGATGAATCGGGCGGCCGTCTGCTCGCCGTGCTTTGCCGCTCTATTAATATTGATAAGAGCACTTTTGTCTCGCTTTTCCTGTTGTCGCGCGGCGGGCGCACGGGCGAACACATTGTTCATCCGCGTGAATTAAGCCAAGCGCTGGCCGCGTTTGACCGCCTTTCGGTCCATATTGCGCAGGAAATGGTCGCCGGGTGGCGCGAAAATCCGGGCTATCTGCTCCATCGCATGGAAGATTCTGACGCGTTAGAAGCGTAAGATTAGCTATCTTCGGAAGGTAGGCGGCTAATCAAAAAATCAATGTCTTCATCCCATTTAACTAACCTCTCCTAATACTCCAAAATAACAACATGAAAATGGCTTCACCTGACTGTCATTATGTGATAGGCTTGCGGCCTTCTGTCTGGCCCTTTCTCCCGTTATTTCATAGAGGAGCGCATACATGACAAGCCAAGCATTTCACGGCAATTCCGAAATTTCTGAAGATTCCGGATTGAATCCGCCTGTTCGATCACTATGGCGGCGCGTTAGTGAAAAAGTTTGCGGCGCCGTTGCCAATACTGGAGCCCATCTGCGTGCGTTTTTCAAAAAAACTGCAACGCTGGTTTGCCTTGGCATTGTTTCAGTGGCGTTGGTCGCTTCAAATGCGACAGCAGCCTTTGCGGGAACAAAATACAATGTCGAATATGTCCCTTACCCCTTAGACAAAGTGAACAACAATGGAAAAGCTTTAATTACAAAAGGTTCAGGTAAATTTAGTTTATATGACATAGCTACGGGAAACACCTCAGATTACGATATGTCAAATATACTTCCCGCTAACGTTTATGATGTAGTCATTTCGGGATTTGATGATATTAACCGGGTTTCTGGCTACTTAGATTTTGATAACAGCGGATGTAAAGCCTTGGTGTACAATACGAACACAAATAAATTAACTATTGTCCGCAATCCCGCTAAACAACCACTAAAATATAAATTTATTTATATATACGATACTGTTAACGCGCCCAATCTTTGGGCTGGTTGTTACTCTGTATACACAACGAAATGGATTAAAAGACAACGCTGGTGGAGTGAGATTTGGTATGGGTTTATACATAATGGCAGACAATTAACAACTCTGAACAACCCTTTTGTTCGCCCCCTGAGCGACCTGAACAACGTGGATGCCTACGTTAATGGAGGCACAGTCCTTACCGCGATTAACAGGAAAGGCATGGTTGCAGGACTGTTCCAGGATTTATATTATTACGATAAGTCAAGCACCCTGATCGGCGATAATAAGTACCATGCCTTCCTTCGTGACGCTAATGATAAATGGATACTTATTGATTATGATAACAATACAGCAACACACCCCATAGGGCTAACGGATAACGGGAAAGTTCTTACATGGGTAAGGAATTACACCGGACATCCAATAAATGACAAAGGGAAGATATACAATTCCAAAACCGGCAAATGGCAATCTTATCCCATGCCCACTGATTGCTGGTCTAAAGATATCAACAACAAGGGAGTGATTGTCGGCTCTTGCTGGTTTAGTGGGTCAGAATTAACGGGATCGGGATACATTGCTACACCAGTGAAGCCTGCGGCGGCGGTCAGGGCCGTTAAAACGGACGAATTGGTTGAATATACCAATCGCTAAAGAAAGCTGCGGGCCCGTTCGCCCCGCGCAATGCGCCGGATAAACACGGCACGCGTGCCCGTTCGTAACGCGTTTTGCAGGGTTGCGTACCGGTTCGCGCGCGTTTTGATGAGCACCCTTCCCGTGCATTAACCAGTTAACGAATTCGACAAGGCCGATTCCGTGTTGGAGAAAGACACGAAAGCGGATAGCGTGGACCCGCGACAAATTCATAGCGATTTTCAAGGGAGCTCTTTCATGGCCGATATGGAGTACGTTTTTTTCTTTGAAGGTTCTTCACCCCCCCACGGAAACAGACCGCGATCGCCCGGAAATATAGCGCGTAAAAGAAATCGCCACGGAAATGCCCCTAAAGCAAATAATTTTAGAGAAAATGCGCGACAAGTCTCAACCTCATGGGACCGGAAAGAAAAACCATCTTCGTTTTTGGCCTGGGTCCCTGAACAAGCTTTCTTCCAGCCGCACGAAGCGAAAAAAATCAGCGGCGGCATTGTCCGCTTTACGGAAACGCGCCGGAAAGAAAGCATCATGCGCTTTAATGACGATGGCACGCCGCATATGAATTACCTCAGATATATCGGAGCCGCGCCAAGAGACAAAATAATCCGTCTTTCAGGACAAAACGTTCGCATTAGCAGGGAAATAGTTGAACGTCTCAGCCGCACTGAGTTTGAAGCATTCATCATGGCTGTGAACAAATTGCCTTTTGATCAGCAACCATCTGATATTTTCGGCTGCAAAAGGAGATATATCCACCATAAATCGCAGCCCTACCAGGTGCTGGAATCCCCTGAAATCAACTTCGCGCCAGAAACGAATTATGTCCTTTTGAAAGACAAGTTCATGTCCATGTCGCCGCGCCCCTCAAGGCCCGGTGTGCGAGAACCGATGGATCTGCTCAAGAAGCTTGTTGAGCAAGAGCGAGTGAACCGACTTATCCGAGAATGTCCTCGGTTGTGATTTTTCAGGGCACATAAGCCATCCCATCGGCAAACCAAACTAGATTCCGGAAAAATTCTCAAGCGCCAAAGGCGGTTGAGAATTTTATCAGGAATGACGTTGGGGCTTGCATGACGGCAGGCTTGCTCTTAAGACATAAGAGCGTCTCTCCTATCGCCTAACACCGTTCCCCAAAGCCTCTTCCGGAAATCATGGAACCCCACTCAACCGGCCTGCTTTCTACTTTCGTCATAAGCCTCGTCGCCGCTTTTGCGGGCGGCTTAGCGGCCCGTTCGTTAAAGCTTCCGCCTTTGCTTGGTTATCTAATGGCTGGTATCGCCATTGGACCATTCACCCCCGGCTTTGTGGCCAATCAATCCGTTACTTCCGAACTGGCCGAAGTCGCTGTCGCGTTAATGCTGTTCAACATCGGCCTTCACTTTTCAATTAAGGATCTTATTTCGGTGCGCAAAATCGCCCTGCTTGGCGCTAGTGCCCAGATTTTCATCACCTGCGTGATCGGTTTCGTAATTTCCCGGCTTTTTTTCGGCTGCACACCCGCCGCCGCGCTGATGATCGGCCTTTCATTTTCCATCGCCAGCACCGCCGTATCGACCCGCCTGCTGGAGGAACGCCATCAAATCACAACCTATGCCGGGCGCATTGCGCTGGGCTGGCTCGTCGTTCAGGACGTTGCGGTCGTTCTGGCTATGGTTCTGTTCCCGGCGCTTATTAAACAGGAAAACCTGCCGATCGAACAGTTCGGCATGGTCTTGGGCCAGACGCTGCTCCAGATTGCCGGGTTCGCCGTTGTCATTATCTTTGGCGTCAGAAAATTCATCCCTCAATTGCTGAGCTATGTTGCCCGCATCGGTTCACGCGAGCTTTTCACGCTGGCTGTTATTGTTATTGCGTTGGGTATCGCTTATGGCTCCTCCATGCTTTTCGGCGTTTCGCTGGCGCTTGGCGCCTTCTTCGCCGGCGTCGTGATCGGGGAAAGCGACCTTAATCATCATGCCGCGGCCGAAGCGCTTTCCATGCAGCAGATTTTCACCATTCTTTTCTTCGTGTCGATTGGCATGCTGTTCGACCCAAGGCACGTCGCGCACATTCCTCTCCAAATCGCAACGTCTTGGATCATTATCCTCCTGAGCATGGGCATGGTGACTTTCCTTTTGCTTCTTTTCCTGCGGGTTCCTCCCGAAACGGCTTCGCTTGTCGGCGCTTCGTTTTCCCAAGTCGGTGAGTTCTCTTTCGTTCTCAGCCAACTCGGCTATAAGTGGAGCATTTTAACCGCAAATAACCGCGACCTTATTCTGGCTACCGCTCTCGTCAGCATCATTTTAAACCCTTTGATTATGTTTATCTTTCCCAAGTTCGGCCAATGGTTCGGAGCTACCCCACTCGCCAAGCGCTTGCGGAAAGATGGAGAACTCTTCATCCCGGACGACGCCCAGCCTTTTTCGAATCACATCATTCTTGTGGGACACGGGCGCGTCGGCAGTCTTGTGTCCGAAAAACTCCGGGCAAACAATCTTCCAACGCTTACTATTGAAGCCGACCGTCGCCTTATGGAAACACTCCGGGAAGACCGGATACCGGTCATTTTTGGCGATGCCACGCGGGAAGCCGTGCTGGCCGCCGCCCATCCTGAAACCGCGCGGCTTATCATCATTACCATTCCCAATCCGTTGCAAGCCCGCCGGATTATTGCGCATGCGCGCCGCCTCAACCCCTCGGTTGAAATTGTCGTCCGCGTCCACAATGATTCAGAAGTCCGCGAAATGGCGCACTTGGGCGTCGCCCTTACCGTCATGGGCGAACGCGAGATTGCCATTGGGCTTACGGCCTATGCCCTTCAATTTTTCGATATTGAAACAAAAGCCATTCTAGAATCGCTCAGTCAAATGCGGCTTCAGATCACGACTGTTTAACGAACTATCCGCCCAAATTCCGTTTCTGGCACTCGAAGAGAATGTCGCGGGCAATAGGCGCAGCTTTGTGCGCGCCGCTGCCGCCATGTTCGACGACCACTGCGCAGGCATAGCGCGGGGCAGTGACGGGCGCATACGCGACAAACAAGGCGTGATCGCGTTCCTTCCATGGCAAGTCTTCATTGGCTACTACGCCCTCTTCGCGCTCTGCCATGCTAATGCGCCGTACCTGTGAGGATCCTGTTTTCCCGGCCATGGCCATTTTCTCGTCGGGTATGCGCGCGGCATAGGCCGTTCCATTGTTAACCACGGCTACCATAGCTTCATGCATCAGCTCCAGATGTTCCGTTCCAAGACCCATCGATGACCATGACGGTGTTTTGTCCTTTTCTTCGCTAATCGGCATAGTCAGCCGTGGTTTGACCGCTTTGCCGCCGTTGGCGATACGCGCCGTCATTACGGCCAGCTGCAACGGCGTCGCAAGCATGTATCCCTGCCCGATTGCCGCCACCAGCGTTTCACCTTGTTGCCAAGCGCTGTTACGTGTTGCCATCTTCCAAAGGCGGCCCGGCACAAGGCCAGAACGCTCGTGAGGCAAATCGATCCCGGTCTTCTGGCCGAGCCCGAAGCGCTTTGCCATTGCCTGAATCCGGTCAATCCCGATTCGCTTGCCCATTTCGTAAAAGTACGTGTCACAGGAACCCGCCATGGCATTAACAAAGCTGACGTGGCCGTGACCGCCTTTTTTCCAGCAATGGAAGCGGTGGTCACCAAGGTCGAAATAGCCCGGACAAAACACGCCGGTTTGCGGCTTGATGACGCCGGAATCCAGACCCGCCAGCGCCGTTATCAGCTTGAACGTCGAGCCGGGCGCATACATGCCATCGGCGACCTTGTTCAAGAGCGGCGCGCGCGCGTCGTTGTTCAGACGTTCCCAGTCTTGCTGGCCAATGCCATAAGTGAAAAGATTGGGGTCGAACGCAGGATGCGAGGCCATCGCGTAAATCGCGCCCGTGTGCACATCCATGACAACGACGGCTGCGCTCTCCTCTTCCGCGACGCGCTTTTGCACAACAAGCTGCAAGCCCGCATCAACCGTAAGCGCTACATCTTTGCCCGGCACAGGATTTTGTTTTGCCAGTTCGCGCACGACGCGTCCACGGGCATTGACTTCAAGCTGGACATTTCCTGTTTCACCACGGAGAACGGAATCATGCTGCTTTTCCACACCGCTTTTGCCTATGCGAAAACCAGGAATGGCTAATTCCGGCTCTTCCTTGTCATCCAGTTCAGCTTGCGACACCGCGCCCACATAGCCAACCAAATGCGCCATCGCTTCGTTAAAGGGGTATGAGCGAACCTCGCCCACTTCGATATCCGCGCCGGGCAAATCCAGCGCATGCAGCGACAGCGACGCCACCTGATCCCACGTTAAATTATCGCGCACCATGACGGCATTCAGGCCGCTGTTATTTTTAAGGTCGCGTTCAATGCGCTTGCGATCGATTTCCGACAACGGCACATAGCGGTTTATGCCATCAAGCAAGCGCGGCAAGCCGTCGATCTGCTCGGGCAATAAAACGACACGGTAATTCCGCTGGTTGACCGCAAGCGGCGTGCCGGAACGGTCAAGGATCTGGCCGCGCGGCGGCGCGATGAGCCGCAAGTTGATCCGGTTTTCCTCCGCCAACGTGCGGTATTTGTCGCCCTGAACGATCTGGAGGTAATAGATGCGCCCCGCCAGAAGCGAAAAAAGACCGACTTTGGCCCCGCCCAGCAAAACCGCGCGGCGTGTAAAAAGTCGGGCTCTATCACTATCGCGGGCCATGCCTCATCCTTGAGCCAACACAAGCCGCTGCAGGCGGATCAAAAGCCACGCCAGCAACGGAAAGATGACGGTCGTCAACAGACCTTGCAGCAAAACAGGCATAAAAGCCATCCATTGACCATTCAGCAACGACATAATGAGCCAGATGCTCACCAGCACAACAAGCATGACCAGTGCAAAACCCGACCACAGCATGTAAAAGGCATGGCCCACAAAAAAGCGCCGCTGGCGAATAAGAAGCTCGTGCACAGCGATGAAAATCATCGCGGACAAACCGACATAAGGATAAAAATTGATGAAGTCGTTCAAGAGACCCAACAGAAAAACCGGCAGGGTGCGAAAAAGATCCGGGCGGTGGATCGACCAGTAATACACCCCAACAAGCCCCAGTGACGGCGCAACGGGCCCGATGTCGGGCAGAGGCCATGCGATAACGCTTACGAGAACGAAAATCAGCGTGCTGACCAGCGGCAACAAGTGCCGGGCGCCCTGTTCAAGCCTTTGGGCTAAAGAAATCCACATGCGCTTTATTTATGTTGCACCTTGGCTTCAATCCCTGTCGCGATCGGATTGAAGGCGCCGCCTTTCAAATCAAAGTCGACAAGACGTATCTGATTGATCCGCCCCAGCGCCGCCAAGGGCGTAATTTCATACGTTCCACGCGCCGCGCTTGTCACGACGCCTACCGGCAAATTCGGCGGAAAAATGCCGCCATGCCCCGATGTCATAACGCGCGAACCGGGTTTTAAAACAGCATCCTGAGGCAAATAGAGAAGCCTCGGTTTTGGCGCATTATCGCCCGCCAAAATAGCGTGATCGCCACTGCCCGATATGACGACCGGAATGCGCGAGTTGAGATCGGTGATCAGAAGAACGCGCGACGACCATTCGCCGACTTCAACGACGCGGCCAACCAATCCCTCGCCGGTCATCGCCGCCATGCCGGCGCGCACGCCTTCCGTCTTGCCAGCGGTGATGATAAGCGAACGCACGAAGGGTCCGCCTGCGTCCGCAATCACGCGCGCAGAGATATAGGCTTGTTTCGGTTCGGGCTTGTAGTGGAGTAGCGCACGCAGTTCCTTGTTCTCGTTTTCAAGGGCCAGCGCCGTGTTTTGCCACTGCGTCATTTGCGCGTTCTGGGCGCGGAGTTTTTCGTTCTCGGCGCGCAGATCGAGGTAACTTGTCACTTGCTGAACCGCGTTTTCAACCATAACTACCGGACGCGCCAACGCACTTAACACTGGCGCAAGGCCATCCAAAAACCACGCGCGCGCCTGTTCAATCAAAACGGGCTGGCTCCGGCTCAGGACAAGGAAACCAAGCGCGAGCAACAAAAATAAAATGAAAGAAAAACGCTGGAGGGTCATTCGCCATGTAATGGCGGTCGTATAAACCCAATCGTTATGGAGCGGACGAACCGGCATGCGGCAAACTCGATACTTCGCGGGACTTTTTTTCTATTTGGACCGATGCTCTCGGCCGTATGCAGATTAACCAAAGACACTTAAAAAGGCCAATAAATATTTGATGAATTCGAGTCTTAATGTTAGGCTTTCTCTTTCTTTGGAACACATATTTCAGGAAATTTGAGGATGACGAAGCATAAAAACCTTGATGAAGCGACCCTTAAAGCCGTTTATGCGGCCGTCGGCCTGCCTTTCGACTGGCCTTTGGATTTGTTTTATGTGCAGCATTTGCGTGCGCTCGGCTTTGCCACCCCCGATAAGCCCAGTTCGTCAGACTTTGAGCTTTTAGACGCGCTTGACCGTATAGTCTTGAGGTTAAAGAACAACGGCCAAAAAATCCTTCAACGGTTTGAAAAAACAGGAAAAACGCCTTCATTGTCGGAAGCGGCCGATGCGTGGCTTTTACCGCGTCAGAGGTTTGGCTTGCTTAATTTTGAACTTACCCTCCTGCATCCTCCGCAAGGAATCAAAGGCATAGCCCAAAAGGCTGTGAATTCCTTGTCAGCCAACGACATCGCCCTGCTAAGACAAGTACCTAGCTTCGGACCCAAAACTGTCCTTGAAATTGGGGCGCTGAGCGCCGTTTTTTCGGCGCTCAAACAACTCCGGCAAAGCCCGAAGGAAGACCTGTCGGCTGTCAGGTCTGGCGAAAAAGATAAAATCGTATTGTTCCAAAAAGCTACAGGGCTCTCTTTTGTTGATCTTCTTCGCGAACTGAAGACACCCTGCAGCCGCAGGCATCTCATTCCGATTTTTGAAGTGCTCGCGAAGTGATAATTAATATCCGCTGACCAGGAGATTCTTGAGCGTGCGCATTTCCTCAAGCGCGCGGCCCGTGCCTAGTGCTACGCACGACAGCGGGTCTTCGCCGACGGAAACAGGCAAGCCCGTCGCATGGCGCAGAACGAGGTCGAGGTTGCGCAATAGCGCACTGCCGCCTGTCAGTACGATGCCTTTGTCGACGATATCCGCAGCTAGTTCCGGCGCGGTGTTTTCCAGCGCGACCTTCACGGCTTCCAGAATGGCGCTGACCGGCTCGGCAAGGCTTTCGGCCACCTGCCGCTCGGTAATGATGATTTCCTTCGGCACGCCGTACATCAAATCGCGGCCCTTGATTTCCGTGACGCGGCCCTCGCCGTCTTCCGGCGGCGCCGCCGAGCCGATTTCCTTCTTGATGCGCTCGGCCGTGCTTTCGCCGATCAGCAGGTTGTGATAGCGGCGGATGTAGTTGATGATCGCCTCGTCCATCTTGTCGCCGCCGACGCGCACCGAACGCGAATACACGATTCCGCCCAGCGACAGCACCGCGACTTCCGTCGTGCCGCCGCCGATATCGACGACCATCGAGCCCGTGGGCTCCGTTACCGGCAAGCCTGCGCCGATCGCGGCCGCCATCGGCTCTTCGATCAAGAACACGCGGCGCGCGCCCGCCGACTCCGCCGACTCCTGAATCGCGCGGCGCTCGACCGCCGTGGAGCCCGACGGCACGCAGATGATGATTTGCGGATTGGCGAAACTGCGGCGGTTGTGAACCTTGCGGATGAAGTGCTTGATCATTTCCTCCGCGACTTCAAAGTCGGCGATCACGCCATCGCGCAAGGGACGAATGGCCTGAATGTTGCCGGGCGTGCGGCCGAGCATGAGCTTCGCTTCGTCGCCCACGGCAAGCACCTGCCGCTTGCCGCGACTTGTCGCAATCGCAACCACGGAAGGTTCGTTGAGGACGATGCCCCGCCCCTTCACGTAAACGAGCGTATTGGCGGTGCCGAGGTCGATGCCCATATCGGCTGAAAGCAAACCTAACAAATTGGAAAACATAGACTCTTCTGCCTTTGAATGCTTAGGGTATAAACAGGCTCAGGCCCTGTTTCTGGCATTGGAACGCCTGCAAAGCAAGAGGTTCGTTAGAGGGGGCCGAGGGCCTTAAGTTAAGGTAAAACCTCAATTTCGTAAATCCAGTCGCCGATGGAAAACTCATCGCCTCCGAACCTGGTTAAAGCTCTGATTTTCTGACCAACAGCAGGCCGTTTTTGATCTGCCCTTAATTGGTATGTAATTACCTTCGGCGCTTTTATGGGCGCGCATGCGTTATCGTTCGGTAGGCCCATTTTTTCGAAGAGCGCCCGGGATTTAACCACAACATCAATATCAACGTAAGTATATTCACCTGACTCTCCAAAATTTTTTCGCGCTTCAATCATTTGCGGTCTTTCTTTCATGGAAACGATTTTCCCTTCAATCCGGCATGCATCGCGCGGCATAGCCGGCGCGGCCTCGACTTGAAGAGAAAAAGCTGCACAAAATGAAAGGGTTACTAAAAATATTGAATTTGTTAACCGCATGGCCTTAATCCCTCCCATAAGAAGTAGCTCGAAATGTAATTGCCAACACAATTAATAGCCCAATTATCCGTTTTCCTGCAAACAACCCCCTTCTTACGGATTATCCGCTAATCATTGCGAAATTATCCACAGCGAAATTATGTGAAAAAACTCAGGAGACAGCGCCACTATTGCCGCGTGTCTTCCATAGAGAATAAAAAATACCGCTCGCAAGAATCGCGAACGTAAGCCCCAACGACCATCCCACCGGAAACTTCTCCATCCCCATAAAATGCGCGATGAACGATTTGCTGCCGATGAAAATCAGCACAACGGAAAGCGAATATTTCAGGTAATGAAAGCGCTTGATAATGGCCGCCAGCACGAAGTAGAGCGCCCGCAATCCGAGAATTGCAAAAATGTTGCTCGTATAGACGATAAATGGATCGGCTGTAATGACAAAGATCGCCGGCACGCTGTCAACCGCAAAGATCACATCGGCGAACTCGATCATGACAAGACAAACGAAAAGTGGCGTCAGCCAAGTGACATTCTTTTTGCTGTTGCGGCGTGACGGGAGTTTGACAAAAAACTTTTGTTCGTAATGCTTATCCGTAATGCGAAAATGCTTGTTCATGAAACGCAGCAGGACGTTATTGCCGATATCGGCCGGTTTATCGCCCGTCATGAGCATTTTGATACCGGTAGCGATCAGGAAGATCGCAAAAACATACAGGATCCATTCGAAGCGGCTAACAAGCGCCGCACCAAACGCGATCATGATGCCGCGCAAGATAACCGCCCCCAAAATGCCCCAGAACAGCACGCGGTGCTGGTACTTCCGGGGCACATGGAAAAACGAAAACAGCATCGCGATAACGAACACGTTATCGATAGAAAGCGTTTTCTCGACGATGAACCCGGTGAGATATTCTATCCCTTTTGTCTTGCCAAGCTCATAAAAGATCCAGCCGCCGAATAACAAGCCGATGGTTATATAGATGGCAGAAAAGATGAGGCTTTCCCTGACGTCAACCTCGTGGTCCTTGCGATGCATGATGCCAAGATCAAAGACAAGCATGGCTATGACAACCGCAAGAAACGACAGCCACATCCATACTGGCTTCGTCATGAACTCGATGGCCAGAAACTCAAAAGAAGGCATGACTTTCTCACTGTTAACGAGGCGCAAAAAAGAACGGGATATTTCATATCCCGTTCTTGCTCAATTACCAACCGGAAAACGACTCAGTAACGGCCCGTGCCCGTGTTCGGCATGCGGAATTCCGGCACGCTGTCCGACGTGCCGCTGACCCGCGATTTCCGGCTGACCGTTTGATACGCCACCCGCGCGTGCTCGACGCAGTACGGCAAGCCTTCGTAACAGGCGCAACCGCAGAAGCGGAAATCCGGCGAACGGGGATCGCCGATCGGCCAACGGCACTGACGCTCCCCCGCTTTGGTGACCGCAATGCCTTCGACGCGCTTTGTCGTATCGATCGACCGCGGCATTTCGCGCGGGATTGAACGTGTAACGGAATCGGGCAGAGGCGTGACCGGCGGTAATGAACGCAGCAACGCGCGTTTCTTGCTGACGCGCGTGATGGGTGTCATCACGCTGCCACCCACCTTGCCCGCCATCTCATCGCCCGCGCGGATCGGCGAAGGACGTGACGACAATTTTAGGCGATGCGCTTTACCAATGACAGCGTTGCGAGTCAGTCCGCCGCCAAGAGTCTTGGCGATATCGCTGGCACTGAAACCATTGCCCCACATTTTCTTGAGTGCCTGAATTTGTTGTTCGGTCCAGCCCATGGCGTGTAAACTCCGTTCTAAAGTTTCGCGAATGGCTCGTTTTCTTGCCTGTTTCGGCTTCGAAATCGTGCCGTGAAATGTTAACCAAACCGCGGGAATCAGAAGCTAAATGTTGTGGCTAACGGAGAATCACATACCAGATATGCTTAACTGATTCTACTGCCTACATCATATTGTGGATAAACTTCATTCTATGTCTAAATGTTGATCATTAAGCATATGATTATGGGGAAATATTCCAGCTTATTCACATGTGGAAAAGCCGCAAAATTGCCTGAAAAAGTTCGCTAATTGCCCTGTTTTATCCACAACTTTTTTAATCGATAATTCCGATTCCCAAGTTACCTAAAATGTGCAATAGAAGCACCAATAATGAAGATTTGGTTATAAGCATTCAAAAAAAATCACCGCCCTCAGCCCTAGCGGATTCCATGGATTTCAATAGCGAATCTTTGCCGGACTCAAACGTGAGCCCCTCGGCTTTATCTGATCCTTCTCGTCCAGAAGACATTGACCTGGCAAGAGGGGAATCTCTTTTTGCGACCTCAAGCGACGACAGCTGGCTTGACGATCCAAGTATCCAGGCATCCCGATCATTCGCGTTGCGCTATACAAAAAACAAGAAACGCAACTGGGGAAATG
>CAYNLV010000012.1:16254-20281 GCA_964398175.1 uncultured Rhodospirillaceae bacterium | reverse complement strand
TCAGGACAGCGTGAATGCGCCGCTTTTGATAGCCTACAACTCGCAATTTGATACAGGACTCGGCGTTCCGATGATCATGACCGAAGGGAAGAAGGGCGGCGCGATTGTCGGAGACACGTCGATATTGGAAAATCTCGATTCCCTGATAGCTCAGCATAAAGGTAAAGGCGTTGCGCTTCCGGGAGGGAACAAGTCTTTTACGGAGCTGTTGCTTACGGATTTGCCGAAAAAACCGAAAATCTGGTTCAAGGATCGCGTCGCCATTCGAAAAGACATGGCTTCGAAGGAAAGCAATTCCATCAAAAAGTTTTTGCTGGAAGGCGTCTTGCCACAAGGTAGCGCGCCCGTTCAGGAAAAAGACGTTGCTTTATCCGACGATAAGGTAATTTTCCGCGAAGCCTATGACTTCGGCGGCTGGATTCTTATGCGCGACTAACAAAGGGAGCAGGTTATGGAAGAAATTTCTATAGGCAAGGTCGTATCTCTGGCGATTGCCGATGCCGTCAATCCTTGCGAATTTGCCGTCTTGACGATGCTGTTGGTTTCGATCATCGCCTACAATCCTCACAAAAGGGCGAATATTATCTGGGCGGGCCTGGCCTTCAGTGCCGCCGTCTTCATCATGTATTTGGTTTATGGCCTGTTCATTATTAAGTCGTTCCAGCTCATGCAGGGGATCACCAGCGTTCGCCCCTTCCTATATAAGGCGCTCGGCGGCATAGCTTTGGTCCTTGGCCTTTTGCAGATCAAGGATTTCTTTAGTTACAAAGTTGGCAGTTTTGGAACCGAAATGCCGATGAGCTGGAGACCAAAGGTCAAAAAGATTATCGCGAAAGTGACTTCGCCGACGGGGGCGTTTGTGGTGGGCCTTTTTGTAACGCTCTTTCTCCTGCCGTGTACCATCGGCCCCTATATCATCCTTGGCGGCATGTTATCCTTCATGGAGATCGTTAAGACGCTGCCCGCACTGCTTCTTTACAACGCTATCTTTATTTCGCCCATGTTGATGATCACGCTCATCGTTTATTTCGGGTTGAGCGGCGTCAAAGATGTTCAGAACTGGAAAGACAAGAATATCCGCTACTTGCATCTGATCGCAGGGCTTATAATTCTTGGTTTGGGCGTGGCGATGCTGGCCGAATGGATTTGAAAAGAAAAGTAAATGAGGCCGAGAAAATGCCGTTACATCCGCTCTAGTCCTGTTGCGCATTTTTACAAACCGCGCGGCATTCCTTTGTGTAACCTGCAAATTGTTTCTTTGAAAGATGAGGAACGGGAGGCCATCCTTCTTGCGGATTACAAAGGACTTGAGCAGGAAGAAGCCTCAACGATGATGGGCATATCTCGCCCAACTTTTTCTCGCGTTCTGGCAAGCGCCCGCGCGGCAGTGGCAAGAGCACTTGCGGAAGGCGGCGCTCTTAAAATAGGCGGCGGCGATTTTCAGATTGTTTCCCAATTGGAAAAGCCAGAGTCTAAAAACCTTTAAGGAGGACAAAATGAAAATTGCTTTCACAACTTCAGGCACAACCCTTTCCGCGCCAATGGATATTCGGTTTGGAAGAGCGGCGAAATTTCTGGTCTATGATACGGGAAATAAGGATTTCATTGTCATTGACAACGAAGGCGTGGCGGCCGCGCAAGGCGCTGGGATCAAAGCGGCGGAAACCATTGTTAAAGCGGGTGCCAAGGTTCTGGTCACGGGCGATTGTGGACCGAAGGCCTTTCATGCCCTGAAACAGGCGGACGTAAAAATCCATCTCTCAAAAGCCGCTACAGTAGCCGACTCCTTAGAGGGCTATCTTGCCGGAGAATTGGTGGAGATGACGGCTGCATGAAGATTGCTGTCGCATCCGGTAAAGGCGGAACGGGAAAGACGACTGTCGCGGTCAATCTTGCGCTTGCGGCAGAGCGGCCCATTTGCCTTCTGGATTGCGACGTGGAAGAGCCAAACGCACATATCTTTTTGAAAGGCGCGTTAATAAAACAACGCATTGTCACTGTTTCTGTTCCTGAAGTTGATGACAAACTCTGTGATAGCTGTGGATTGTGCAGCGCATTCTGCCAGTTCAACGCCATCGTTTCTTTTGGTGCCGCGCCCATTATCGCACCGGAGATGTGCCATAGCTGCGGAGGCTGTATGCGAGTCTGTCCGAAAAAAGCCATTCATGAAATTGAAAAACGCATCGGCGTTGTCGACATATCGCAAAGAGGCGCGATCACGCTTGTACAAGGCCGACTTGATGTCGGCGTGGCCTTGTCACCTCCCTTGATCCGCGCCGTGAAGAAAGAATCGCGCGGCGATCTCGTGTTTCTGGATGCGCCGCCTGGTACGTCATGCCCCGTTATAGCCACCTTGCGCGAGACTGATTTTGTTGTGCTTGTGACCGAGCCAACACCTTTTGGTCTTAATGATCTGAAGCTTGCTATAGAAACCGTCCGCGAATTGAATATCATGTTTGGCGTCATCATTAATCGGGCGTGCGAAAATGACGATCTCATCCGCCCCTATTGCCAAAACGAAGGGATCAACGTGCTTGCCGAAATCCCCGATGACCGTCGTATCGCCGAGACATACGCCAAAGGATTATCGCTGATCGAAGCCTTGCCGGAATACAAAGGCCTTTTCGCAGACCTGATGAACAAAATCAGCGAGGCCGCATGAGAGAAATCGTCATCATCAGCGGCAAAGGCGGGACAGGCAAAACTAGCCTTGCGGCGAGCTTTGCTATCCTCGCGCAAAACGCCATTCTGGCCGATTGTGACGTAGATGCCGCAGACCTTTACCTGATTCTTACGCCGGAAATCAAAGAAACGCATGAATTCTGGAGTGGGCACGAAGCTATTATTCGGCAAGGTGTTTGTACGGCTTGTGGCGCATGTCTCAATCTTTGCCGCTTTAACGCGATAAAAGAAGTGCAAGACGCGACAGGTGCTCCGACTTTTCACGTCGATCCGACATCCTGCGAGGGCTGCAGCGTATGCGCCCGCTTCTGCCCGGAAGGGGCTGTCGAGTTTAAAGAACGGCTGTGCGGCAACTGGATGATTTCCAAAACCCGCGCCGGGCCGATGGTTCATGCGAGACTTGGCATTGCCGCCGAAAACTCCGGCAAACTCGTTTCCACTGTACGGCAGGAAGCGCGAAAGCTGGCTGAGTCAAAAGGCCGTAACATGATATTGATCGACGGCCCGCCGGGAATCGGTTGTCCCGTGATCGCCTCCATCACCGGCGCATCGCAAGTCGTGATCGTGACCGAGCCGACCATGTCAGGCGCGCATGATCTTGCGCGCATTCTCGCACTGGCAAAGCATTTTGCCATTCCGGCTTTCGTGTGCATCAATAAATGGGATATCTGTCCCGCCTTGGCCGCGCAAATCGAAGAACAAGCCGCCTCATCTGCCGTACCCGTTCTTGGGCGCATTCGCTATGACAGCGCCGTAACGGAAGCGCAAAAAGCCGCAAAGACCGTCATTGAAACCGATGCGCCGTGCGCCGACGACATCCGAAAAGCCTGGAATAATCTTTTACAACATCAAATAGAAGAGGAACTGTCAGCATGATTATAGCTATTCCGCTTGATGACGGAAAACTTTGTCCGCACTTTGGCCATTGCTCCCAATTTGCTCTTGTTCAGGTCGATCCAGCAGCGAAAACTATTACAGGCCGTCGAGATATTGACGCGCCGCCACACGAACCCGGTCTGCTGCCTAATTGGCTTGCTGAGCGCAACGTTAACCTTATTATCTGTAGCGGTATGGGCGCAAGAGCTATGGAGCTGTTCGCTCAAAAAGAAATCAAGGTTATCGCCGGTGCCCCTCCCGAAATGCCTGAAAAACTCGTCTCGGAGTACCTTGCCGAAACATTGAGGTCAGGCTCCAATAGCTGTGATCACTAACGTCAAACGAGCGGAATCATGTAAGAGAACATCGCAAGAGGAAGGACAGGTGATCATGAACATAAAGCTCATCGTTTCTGGTTCTCGCCCTTGGGAGTTGTGGATAGGGCATTGGGGACTGTCTTTCATCATCG
>CAYNLV010000012.1:3767-16244 GCA_964398175.1 uncultured Rhodospirillaceae bacterium | reverse complement strand
ATAATGATGTTCTTTTTGATACCTTTGCGAACTACAGGGTCCTTTCGAAAAAAATGCGACGGGCTGGCATTCAACAGAAAGACCTTCGATCCGTGGTTATTTCTCATGAACACTGGGATCATGTTGGTGGGTTGTGGAGACTTCTTGAAAAGCAGCGAGGACTAACCGTTTATCTTCCTTCGAAGACGCAGGAAAACATAAAAAGACGAGTCTGCGCTGCTGGCGGGCATGTTATCGACTCCACCGGAGTTAAAACGCTTAAGCCAGGCGTTCACGTTACTGATGAAATTATGGGATCGGTTAATGGTGAACCCTTGCCGGAACAATCGGTCATCGTTGAATCCCCAAAAGGTTTAATTATTATCGTGGGTTGCTCTCATCCGGGAATATTGACCATCGTACAAAATGCCAAAAGAGCCTTTAATACCCCTGTTTATGGCGTAATTGGAGGTTTCCATCTTATGGATCATTCGTCAACAGACATTCAGCAATGCGCAAGGGATCTTGCAAACGAGCGAATCGCTTTTGTTTCGCCAACACACTGTACAGGCTGGCGTGCTGAGAGGATATTTCATGACGTTTTTCACGAAGGTTTTGTTCCTTTGCGTGATGGTCAGACCTTATCCTTTGCTTAGCCTACATGCAGAAATTCCCACAGAACTTTTACTTTAACCCCTTGATCTGCTTATTTTCTACTATTAGCGTGAAGCACTGGTGATGAAAACAGCCCACTGAAAAATACCCAACAGAATAAGTCCAGCCAAACGAATCTACGCAACCCTTCTTAGCCGCCTAACCGAATAAAGGATCATCGCCATGTCAGACACCAAAGCTCCGTTTAAATATCTAGATGAAAAAGCCATCGCCAGAATGGATATAAAACTCAACCCTATAAGTGGGGTTACATTTCCGATGCCATGCCGCAAAAATTCAAAGCGGAGATTCTTGCCGATGCGCCCATTATTCCCACGCGTGGCAGCTATCCGATCAAGAGTTATTTCGGCCTGCCTCATCAAAAGTTCAGACCTCATTTTTCGAAAGTCGTTGAAGAGCTTCTTAGCGAACGCTTTCGCAAAATTGTAGAGAAGAAATTCAATATGGACTTGAGCAACAACCCGCCTTGCATCGTGATGATGGGCAACACGACGGGCCACTATAACGAGGGATACGCGCATAACGATTCCAAACACAAGATTATCACTGTCCTCGTCGGCTTTAGTCAAGAATGGCCTTATAAGGCGGGACAGCTACGTATTCTGCGAAGCTCGGATAGAAGTGATTATGAATTCGAATTTGCGCCTGAGTTCGGCGCGATGCTCATGTTCAAAGTCAGCGACAAATCATGGCACGGCTTCTTGCCACAAAAAGGCAAGCGCATGAGTTTACAGTTGTGCTACTGCGACTCCCAATCATACGTTCGCAGCGAATACTTCCGCCACGGCCTGAGCGCGCTTGTTAAATCAATCCCGATTTTGGATAAGATTCTCAGCCCCTTGCCAAAAAACATCTGGGGCATCATTCCTAGCAAGCGATAAGAAATGCCAAAATAACTTTTCCCCTCGCCCCCGCGCCGGATGAAACCGCCACGTACTTCTGCAAGGCTCTGAAAATATCGAAGCGGCTTGAATCTCCCTACAGGCGCTGGATATTAAAAAAACACGCTGCCGGAAAGCATGTGCGTCGGCATTATGGTATTGCCAATAAAGCCACCGAACATTGCCCAGTGGGGCGGTGGGCGCGATCTGGGCGAGAACAACCGAAAACGCTTCCTCTTCACGTTGAAATTATAGGAAGACTTTCCTGCAGTGAAACCATTTGTCGATGCTTTTCAAAGTCCGCAAGCGGCACAACAGTTTTCTGAAACCTTCAATCTCCCTCCTGCGGAACTCGAAGGCAGTTTCCTTCTCGTTAAATACATGCAGGATACGGACGGGATGTGGCTCAAACCACATCCCGACATCACGGCCAAGCCGTTTTCAATGGTCATCCATCTCTGCACCGGCCCCGAAGCCAAAGACTGGAGCACCGACATCTATGACGCAGATCAAAAATGGGTGGATCTTGGCTCAGCCGAGTTCAACCGCGCCGTGATCTTCGTGAGCAACGACACTACTTTCCACGGCTTCGAAAAACGTCCGATTGTCGGTGTCCGTCGCTTGCTGGAAGTGAACTACTTCCGCCCCGAATGGCGCGACCGATAGCAACTCTGTCTGCCTGATCGTCCGGTGACGCTGAATGGGAAAACGTAATAAGAGGCTTTTATACCAACGCATTGCTTTCTTGAAATGTTTTGCGCTAGAAGCTGTTATTGGCTTAATCGGCAAGGCCAATTCCCAGTTCGCAGATTTATCCTGTCCGGGACGCCATCAGATAAAAAGGGTCATCAGGGCCTTTTTAATTTAATTACCTCCATCAGGCTCGAGCTCGGCAAAAGGCTCTATTGCAAACCATTCTACAAGGAATTCGCGAGCGTGCGCAATGCACAAAGCATAAAAGAGATAGTCAAAGAGGTAGGGGTGGGGCAACTACAAGCCTCTACGAAAAAACTATTCCTTTAAGAATTCAAACCTGGCAAACACCGCAAAGATGTCTATCCATTTTTAAGATGCGCAGCTGCTTCATTGAGTTTTGTACCCAGGTTGGGTTCCAAGCGGCTTAAAGACCGAAAAGCTCTGCATTTATTTCGCCAATGCCTTTTCGGCGATGTTTTTGCGCGTTCCTTGTAGCTACTTCCGCCGTGTTTCAAAATAATTTTTGATACTCTCTTGAATTTTTGGCTGGGTATAAGGCTTTAAGACATACCCTTCAACGTGATTATCCTTCGCGGACTTCACATCTTCAATTGAATTGCTTCCAGTGACCATTACTATATAGGACTGGGGATCAAATTCCTTGATAAGGCGGGCGAGATTATGTCCTGTATCGTCCGCCAGCCGGATATCAACAAAAGCGATATCGGGCGCTTTATCAAGATATGTTTTCAATCCCTCTTCAGCCGTATGAGCCACATCAACCTGATAGCCCCGTAATATCTGGCTGAGCAGCAAACACGAAGATGGCTGGTCTTCAATAATCAGGGCACGTACATGTTCGCGTTTGGGACGCTCCATTTGCGCCGCCTTGAAATGCGATAGGGCTTCGGGCATTTGCTCGTGGATCACTTGGATTGTCGGCAGTTTTTCCATTTGTTCCCATCCTGCGGTTGGGCCATATTGGCAAACGAAACTTAAAAAACCGTTGATATAATGGCTTTAATTAAGGATTTGGGATTTAGATGATATTGATCGATGTGTTGCAGGTCGTTAGCACACCCCCCAGGGCCTGCTGAATGGCTGCAGATATCAATTATTGGGCGGTTTTTTCTTTATGCGCCTCTGCATACTCGGGATTCAGCACAATCGCGCGTCCAAAACACGCCTGCGCTTCATCGGTCTATACAGGTCTTTCAAAGCACCGCCAAGGTTGTTATTATACTATAACGTGGCTTCATTCAGGCGAATGGCCTGTTTTATCTTCTCAGCCGCATCCAAAGTTCGGCCAGTTTGATAAAGAACAACACCAAGCAAGTGCGTGTTTTCATCGTATTCAAGGATTTTCCGGTAGGGATTTTCGGCCTAGGTTATTCGCTTGACTCGATGATGTCCAACGGTTTCATAAAATATCACCTCAGTAGGCAACCCCATTTTCGGCATTTTTTAATGCCACGCCACGCCGCCAGTCTTTTTCTCAACTTCAAAAATTTTTGCTAGCAGCCGCGCCATCTCCTGCAAATTGGCCCATGGCATCTTGCGTTCGGGAAAACGCGAAGACATGACATCCCAGCAATAGGTAGCGTGATTGGTTTTGCCGAGGCCGTTGCCAAGCGCCCAATACGTCTGGTTACAGTTTTTCAAAAACGAAAGGAATTCGGAAGAACTTGTTTTGTATTTGAACATTTTGTCATAGGCCGTTTGGTAATTGCGAATGGTGTCCTCGATCATTTGCCACTCTTGCCGTATGCGGTCTTTCACGAAATTGATGGCGTCCAGGACTTCCTTGCTTTCAGCGGTGGGCACGCCATCGACGGGCACATGGTTTTCCGCAAGCCATTTGACCATATCGAGCATATGGATCTGATCGCGCTTGTATTGGTAGGAGTAATAAACAATGCCGCGCCATGCAGAAAAGATGTCCAACGCCTCATGTTGCGGCAGCCGGAACGATTGGATAAGGGGCTGCAGTGCGTCGAGATCGCGGGCTTCCCACATTTTGTCGATGAGAATCCGGGCTTTTTCCTCTGAAGATTTCGTATCCGGAAACGCCGCGACTACCAGCGATTCAAATTGCTGCAACATGAATGCTTCAATTTCATTCCACGTTTCTTCGCTGACTTCAAAATAATCCGAGTTCACTTGAACTTCATTCCGCAGGAAAACGTCCTTCATCAAGAACGGATCAAGCGATGGCAATCGATCGAGGATGCCGAGAATTCGCAGGTCGGTTTCCAGTCCTTCTTTTGAAAGCGCGCCTTCGCCAAAATGGCCGATGATGGCGGGCTTTACGTGACGGTCATGTAAAAAGATGGTACGGCCGCCTTCGTAGATATTGTTTTCGTTAAAGGGAAAATACAGTTTTGTTCCTACCATCGGCATGCCGGGGGTGCGTTCATTTTCGGGAACGATATCTTTAATCAGCACGATTGAGTTGAACGGCTTGTTGCGGAAAAAAGGAACGGCATCGGGATTTTTAGCGATAATCCTTCGCGTCATTTCATTACAATTGAAGACGCGGGGAGATCCCACATCGAGCATCGGCTTAAGGTATTTGTTGGTCATTTTTAGGGTTGCTCCCCGATATGTATTTTATTACTTAGGCTAAGATGATAAAAACCCGTAACCCAAACAAGTTAATTCTTATTCAACAGTCTTTTCCGCTTCGAAACAATCGTGCTTGTTTGCCCTTTCAGATTATTAATCAGAATGCTGGATTCGGCAAACTGATTCCCTCGGAATACCTTATGCTTTCATCGACTACCTTAGCATATGATCTTCTTTACAAAAAAAAGAAAGCCATGCGTGCAGCGATGCTGCTTAAACGCCATGAGACGAGCAAGAGAGTTCCAGAGGCCGGAATACTGCTGCGGGACCAGCTTTTATCCTCCATAAAGCTACCCCAACTGAGCTGTGTTGCTTTTTATGTGCCCCAAAAGAGCGAAATAGACCCTTTTCCCCTTGCTCAACCCCTGTTAGCCGCTGGCCATCGCCTGTGTCTCCCCCTCGTCACCCATGGGCAAAACACGCTTATTTTCCGTTCGTGGAATCCCGCTGACATGCTTGAACCTGGCCCTCTTGCAGGGATTTTGCAGCCCCTTATCACCTCAACCCCTGTTGATCCAAATATATTTCTCATCCCTCTTCTCGCCTTTGACCGCCACGGCTATCGCCTAGGATACGGCGGTGGATACTATGATCGCACCCTAGCCCAACGACGTAGCACAGGAAGGATTCTGGCTGTTGGCCTCGGTTTTTCGGCACAGGAAGTGGCTTCGGTGCCTAACGGCCACACTGATCAAGTGTTAGATGCTTTGGTAACAGAATCTTGTGTGTTTTGACCTTGAAACCCCGCGCAAGGCACCTTAATCTACCTCTGCCGTTACCATCCGGTCGCGCTTCCCCGAGATTTTCTTTATTCGGGTGGTGCGCCATCGCCTTAACCTTCTGGGGAGAAATATCATGCATAAGACTTTGCGAATAATGAGCGGCCTTGCCGTGTTGGGCGTTTGCCTGGCCATGGCAACGCCTAGCTTTGCGAAAGAGCCCAAACATCCCGGGGCTCCCGTCCCGCCAACAGCAGTACCCGCGCCGGGCATTCAATTACCCCCGAGCCCCCCCCCAGTTGTAGGCCCTCATTCTGCTACGAAGGCTCGTAAAGCACCTGTCAACATGATGGCAAAAAAGCAGCAGGAATGCATGAAAATGCCAGAAAAGATGACGCCGGCCTGCGCGAAGAGTAAAAAGTGCAAGGCCAAATTCGAAAAGAAAAAAGCTGAATGCGATCAAATGAAAGCTGATCAGGATAAAATGCGTGCCATGCATGAGAAAATGATGCAGGAAAATCGCATGCGCTATGAAGAGATGAGAAAAGCAAAAGAAAGTGAGAAAATCTTCGAGAAGATGACGCGGCGCCAAACAGGCAAGTCCCCGGTTATTGATCCAGCGCCGGGCAACACGCAAGAAGTGCCCCTGCCAACAGGACCAATTTTCCCAATGGGTCCGATGGCGTTCCCACCAGTACGGTAATTTATCTACCGTAAATCGAAAGCGCCCGGGGGTTTTTCTCCCGGGCGTTTTTTATTGGTCGAGTTGCTTGAGGGCGTCTTTGATCCGCGCGATGAGAATGATGATTTCGTCGAACAATTGCGCAGGATCGGAAACGAGGGACTGAGAAGCTTTTTTCTGTATTTGCGTAACATATTGATTCATCTCAAAAGAAAGCCATCGCTGAGACACAAAACTCGGCAAAACAGGCAGCAAATCGGCTTCCACCGCCGCCAATTCCGCGATTAAGTCGTCACAAAAATCGGCAATTTCGCTAAGAATTTCAGAGACATCCAGCGATGCAGGAACCTGCTGGTCCCAAGGGCGGGAGAGGCAAAGATCCTGAAGCTGTTCAAGCGTATCGAAGGCCTGTGCCACGACCCAACGGTTTGTAAACCAATCACTTCCTTGGTAAATATCGAGTGCTTTAACGCCCACCGGCTTCTCCTGTCGTCCGATCAAGCATAGCGGCCATGAAGCGAATTTCAAAAACTTTCAGCATGCCTTTTGAGTCGCGGCGTGCCCGTACAGAGCACATGGCGTACCTGTCTCGTCCGAGCAACGGGCTCATTCGAACCCCGTTTGTAGGGGTTGTGTACCTGTTTTTTTAAGGGGCAAAGCGACCGTATTAACCTTAATCGACCGGACGCATAGTCGGGAACGCGATGACCTCCCGGATGCTCGGGCTGTCGGTCAGCAACATCCCCAAACGGTCGATGCCAATCCCGAGTCCGCCCATCGGCGGCATGCCGAAAGCCAGGGCCTTGATAAAGTCGTCGTCGATCGGATGCGGCGGATCCTCCGGCCCGCGTTTTTGCTCGGCCTGTTCAAGGAAGCGGGCGCGCTGTTCGCGGGGATCGTTCAGCTCGCTGAACGCATTCGCGATTTCCCAGCCGTTCACAAACGTCTCAAACCGCTGCGCCACATGCGGTCGGTCCGGCCATGCCTTTGACAACGGTGAAATCTCTTTTGGCAGATCGACAACATGCGTCGGCTGAACAAGCTTATTCTCAGCCGTGTGCTCGAATGCCACTTCGACGACTTGGCCCCAGCTCAGGCCCGGCTCGATCGGCACGCCTATTTTTTCAACCTGGCGCCGCGCTTCCTCAGGATCTGGATAAGCGTAAAGATCAAGACCGCTGTGTTCGCGAATAAGATCGACCATCCCCTTGCGCGGCCACGGCGGCGTAAAGTCGATCTCCTTGTCGCCAAACCTTACCTTCGCCGAACCAAGAAGCTTTAGTGCGACGTGGTGCACGATCGTTTCGGTAATCTCGATCATCGCCGTGAAATCGACGTAAGCCTCATACAGTTCCAGCGTAGTAAATTCGGGGTTGTGTTTCGGGCTGATGCCTTCGTTGCGGAAACACCGGTTGATCTCGAAAACCTTTTCGGAGATACCGCCGATGACAAGGCGCTTCAGGTGCAGCTCGGGCGCGATCCGCATGAAAAGCGGCATATCCAGCGCGTTATGATGCGTGACAAACGGCTTGGCAATGGCCCCGCCCGCAATGACATGCAGCATCGGCGTTTCGACTTCCAGAAAGCCGCGGTCATAAAGAAACTGGCGCATCACCGCGACCATTTTATAGCGCGTGCGCAAAGTCTCGCGCGTGCGGGGCGTCGCCACCAAATCCTGCTCGCGATGACGAAAGCGGGCCTCGACATCCTTCAACCCATGAAATTTCTCCGGCGGCGGCTCCAGAGCCTTGCTAAGAACCTGAAGCTCGACGGCATCCACGGTAATTTCCCCGCGCGGGGTTCGGCGGACTTTCCCCGCAACACCGATGATATCGCCCAAATCCAACAGTTTCAGGAGTGCAAGACGCGTGGGATCCGCCTGTTTCAGGTCATGGAATATCTGCAAACGGTCGCTATCGTCCAAAATGTCAACGAACATGCCGTTGTTGCGAATGGCCATGATCCGGCCCGCGACATGGACCGTTTCGTTCGTCTTTTCGCCAGCCGCCAGCCCGGCAAACGCTTCCTTCACCTTTGCAGCGCTGTGCGTTTTGTTGAATTTCGTGACATGAAAAGGGTTGCCGAATTGCTCGGTCAGCTTGGCCAGTTTTGCCTGGCGGCGGACTTTTTCATCTTCAACGGAAACAGGAACGGAAGCGGCATCAGATGGATTGGACATTATATACTCTCAACAGATTAAAAGAAAAAAGGACCTTACACGTTACTGGCTCGCCCAGACAATCCGGTATATCCAGCTTATGTCGCGACGGGATAATGTAACGGGCGGATAATCGGGGTTAAGCGAAATTAACTCGATCTTCTGCCCTCCTTCGCGCCCCATCTGTTTCACCATCACTTCGCCGCCGGTTGTGCGCACGGCCACGCGATCGCCCCGCCGCGGTTTTTCAGCCGGTAAAAGAATAATCTTGTCCCCTTCCCGGTAAACGGGCTCCATCCCCTTGCCGCTGATCTCAAGCACGAAAGCATGCGGATCGTTAGCGCCAGGCAAACTGATTTCATCCCAGCCCTTGCCTGCCGGATATCCGGCATCGTCGAAATACCCGGCCTGCCCGGCCTCGGCATACCCCAATAAAGGCAACCGCGTCCGGGGCGGCGCGCCAGCTCCTGCCAGCGCCACGAATTCATCAAGATCGGAGCCCGTCGCGATAAGAATCTGCGCGATGCTTTCGGTCGACGGCCAGCGCTTGCGCTTGCCGGTCGTGCGTTTACTGGGGTTGAACAGCGTGGGGCTCAGGCCCGCCTTGCGCGCCAGTCCCGAGGGCGACAATCCATGCCGTTCAGCCAAACGGTCAATGGCCCGCCAGATATCAGCGTGTTTGAGCATGGTAGGAATATTATCTTATGTTTCCCCGCCATGCAAACACGGTTTAATGCCGGGCCTTCCCCATGGTTTCGACGGCCGCCAAAGCGGCCTTCAGCGGCGCACTAAGGTTTTGTTTTTTGCGGGAAAAACACGTTTTTGGCGCAGGTTTGCCCCGTTGGGCGTCTTTATTTTTCATTTCAAATTTCGTCTTTGGCATTGATACCTCTGGATAATATGGACAAACAATATACCTTTCGGTCCTCGCAAGGGGCGTGCCAAACGGCAAACTAGCATACCTATGAATGTTCAAGGTAAAAAAATCATGAATTTAGATCGCATGCTTTTTAGGCTTTTTTGCCCGATATATTGCATTCTGCAATGCAGCACGTCATTCTGTCGCAAATTGCATGTCAGATTGGCATTGGCTCTGTAACCGACCAGACAAGGGCGCCCCTATGAAAGACAAATTCCTGAACCTGTGCCGCAAAGCCGATCCATGGAACATCCCGGGTTTCGATCCTTACCCGTTTATGCGGCCCTTCCTTTTTCTACTGGACCCGGAATTCGCTCATGCGATGACGATTAGACTGCTCGGGTTCAACCTCGGGCCCCGGACCGTCGACGAAGACGACCCGGTTTTACGCACCCGTCTTTTCGGGCTTGATTTTTCGAACCCCATCGGCCTCGCCGCCGGGCTCGACAAGCAAGCCGAAGTTATCGATCAGTTCATGCGTTTCGGTTTTAGCCATATCGAAACCGGTACTGTTGTTTTGCGTCCACAGCCAGGCAATCCCAAGCCGCGCATGTTCCGCGTGCCGACGGCGAAGGCGCTGATCAACCGTTTCGGCTGGAACAGCGTCGGCGCGGAGGTCTTCGCCGAAAACCTGAAAGCCTATCGCGCGAAAAAAACAAACCTGCCGCGCCCTGTCGGCGTCAACATCGGTTTCAACAAGGACAGCAAGGATCCGACCGCCGATTACATCGGCAGCCTGGTCAAAGTTGCGCCCTTCGTCGATTATGTTGTCATCAGCGTTTCATCCCCGAATACGCCCGGCGCACGCGATCTGCAAAAACGTGAACCTCTTTCACGCCTATTGTCCGACCTTCTCGCCGCGCGCAAGACGCACGCGCCCAGGCTGCCCATCCTTCTCAAGATCGCCTTCGACTTAACCGAAGAGCAGCAGGAAGACATCGCCGTCGTCGTTCTTAAAAGCGGCATTCAGGGCCTGATTGTCGGCAACACTTCGCCCATAAGGCCGAGCAACATTCCGCGCGAAATCGCCATGGAACAAGGCGGCTTGTCCGGCCCACCGGTTTTCCGCCAGTCTACGCAGGTTCTAAGCAATATGTACAAGTTGACAAAAGGCAAGATCCCCCTGATCGCCAATTGCGGCGTCAGCACCGGCGAAGATGCGTACCTTAAAATCCGCGCGGGCGCTTCACTTGTCCAGATTTTCACCGTGCTTGTTTATGATGGCCCGCTCGCGGTGCGGCGGATCAAACGGGAACTGGCCGGACTCCTGCACAGCCACGGCTTTAAATCCGTTGCCGAAGCCGTCGGCGCCGATCATAAACAAGTTTAAGCGAGTTTTTCATTCCACTTTAGAATGCGCCAACCGGAACCCTCCGGCTCAAGCATGCACATATTCCCGGTCTTGACCTTAGCTTCGATGCCGGGCGGTTTTCCGGTTGTCAGGTTATAGATCGTCCTCAAAATGCCATTGCTTGTGACCACAAGGCGTGCCGCCGAGCCTGCCGTTAGTTTGGCGTGCCTTTCGTCGAGAAAATCGCTTAAGTCCTTTTGGAGCTCCACGGATTGAGGCTGCCAACCCATGCCCTCCGGCCATCGGCCGTGCTGTTCCCATTGCTCCAGAAGCGCCGAACCATAGCGTTGGACAATATCCAAACGGCTCAAGCCTTCCCAAAATCCGTAGTCAATTTCACGCAGACGGTCATCAATCTCAAAATTCTGGTTCAGACAATCGCCGATAATTTCGGCGAACCGGACTGTCCGCTGCAGCGGGCCTGAAACAATTTCATCCAGAGGCGCGACGTTGCTTTCGATGTATTTGGCGGCAGCTTTGGCTTGCGCTTCGCCTTCCGTGGTTAACGGCATGTTCGTGCGCGCACCAATCCATACGGCCTGTTCGCCGGGTTCAAATGTGTTGCCGTGGCGGAAGAAAACAAGGACGGTTTTGTTCATGGCGGATATCTATAGCTCCCGTTATAGGTTGGCAGTAACTCGCCTTCAGAGGCGATAAACTTTTCAGCGCGAACCTTGTCGCTTTCGCTATCGATGCCCGTGTGGCTCCGCCCGCGGTAATCAACCTCCACAACGCGAATGGCCATGCCGTTTTCCAATGCGCGCAGTTGTTCCAGCTTTTCGGCCTGTTCCAGGGGACCGGAGGGAAGAGCCATTAGCTTTTCAAGCGCAGCGCGGCGGTAACCATACAGGCCAATGTGGCGGTACACAGGCGGGTTTGCCAGGCCGTCCCTCACGTAAGGTATGACGCTTTTGGAGAAATACAGCGCCTTGTGCTGATGATCAAAAGTCACGGTCGTGCCGCCGACCTCACCCGCGGCTTTGGCACGGTGCAGCGCGTCGATGCTGGCGACATCCATGCGAACGGCAGGGGTAAAAACGCCTGTGGACGGGTCGTTTTTCATGGCCTCGATAATAGCGCGGATGACCCATGGCGGCGTCAGCACCGCGTCGCCTTGCAGGTTGATGGCCTGATCCACCTCGCCCGGCAGTTGTTGAAGGGCGGCAAGCACGCGCCCGGTGCCGTTGGGAATGGCCGGGTCGGTCATAATGCAGGTTGCGCCGATGCGGGCGCAGAAATCGGCAATGCGTTTATCGTCCGTCGTGACGGCAACGGCCTCACGCCCCGCAACGCTCGCGCCCAACGCCCAAACGCGCTGAACCAGCGGCACACTCGCCACAAGAGCCAGAGGCTTGCCCGGAAAACGCGTGGATCCGTAACGGGCTGGGATGATAATGCGAAAAGACAAGGCGAACCTGCGAAAGCTTTTGTGATTCCAAAGCCCCGCATACTCTCATTTTACCGGAAAGAGCGTCAACAGCTCTTGTTGGCGCCCCAAAACCCATGCTTTATCTTTGTAAAACGCATACACCACGTTCTTCAAACAAAAATTCTCTCAAGATCTATGCCGGACACAAAGATTGTTTTCGAAAGATACTCTGATCCTGTGGAGCAGGAATGTTCTTCGGCTCCATTTCTTCAAACCTGAGGCGGATGAGCGCTTTCGTTGTTGCCGCTTTATAAAATTCGAATTCTTCTTTCTCATGGGGCGGAATCGAAAAAGACCATTTTCTGGTCACATCTTCGTTCGGGCACTCCACTACGCCAGCTTTGCAGCCGAGAATGTCTTTTA
>CAYNLV010000012.1:0-3757 GCA_964398175.1 uncultured Rhodospirillaceae bacterium | reverse complement strand
CTTCCTCAGCCGTGTAACTCTGGATGAGGGACGTTTCGTATTCGCCGTTCAGAGCGTTCTCGAGGTGCCCCAGGAACGTCGCCGTATGTAAGGCGCAATGGCTGCATGTGTAGTCGGAATTTTCCCGGATCCACGGCTGGTCTCTTGCCGCGATCCAGCACGTGGCCAATCACCGACCCGGAACCTTTTTCGGCCACAACCTTGAAACGATTTATTTGGTGATGTTGCATTTACCCTCCAGCCAAGTTCATTAAAGGCCGGTTGGTAATATTATGTCTTTTTCTTGTAAACAGGCAATTATATTTGATAAATTTTTTATTTAAATAAGCAATATCATTGCGCGCCTTACTCCGTACCCTTTGCCTTGATCGTTAGGCCCTTCTTGTCCGCCCCAACCTCAACAACCGACCCCTCAGCGATCTTTCCGGCCAACAGGTCTTCCGCAAGGGGATTTTGCAAGGACCGCTGTATCACCCGTTTAAGGGGCCGTGCGCCGTAAACGGGATCATATCCGGCCTCGGCCAGCCAGCTTAAAGCCTCCGGCTTAAGCGAGAGCGTTATTTTGTGGTCCGCCAACAGTTTCTTGAGCCTCTCCATCTGAACCCCCACAATCGCGGCCATGTTTTCGCGCGATAAGCGGCGGAAAATTAGAATTTCATCAAGGCGGTTGAGAAACTCCGGCCGGAAGTGACAACGCACCGCCTCCATAACCAGATCCCGCGTATGCAGCGAGAGTTCTTCGCCCGTATCCTGCGTCATAACTTCCGTGCCCATGTTGGACGTCAACACGATGATCGTGTTCCTGAAATCAACCGTGCGTCCCTGACCGTCGGTTAGCCGGCCATCGTCCAGCACCTGAAGCAAAATATTGAAAACGTCGGCGTGCGCTTTCTCGACTTCGTCGAACAGCACAACCTGATAGGGGCGGCGGCGCACGGCCTCGGTCAGCGAGCCGCCCTCCTCATAGCCGACATAGCCGGGCGGCGCGCCGACAAGCCGCGCCACGGCATGCTTTTCCATGTACTCGGACATGTCGATACGCACCATGGCCTGCTCGTCGTCGAACAAGAACTCTGCCAGAGCTTTCGTCAGCTCCGTCTTGCCAACGCCCGTCGGACCCAGAAAAAGGAAGGAGCCTGTGGGCCGGTTCGGGTCCTGCAGACCGGCCCGCGCGCGTCGTACCGCGTTCGCAACCGCTGTCACGGCTTCGTCCTGTCCGATCACGCGCCGGCGTAAATGGTCCTCCATTTGCAGCAGTTTTTCGCGTTCGCCTTGCATCATCTTATCCAAGGGAATGCCCGTCCAGCGGCTGACAATCGAGGCGATGTCGGTATCTTTGACAACCTCGACAATCATGGGGTTTTCAGCTTGTTGTTCAGCCGCCAGCAGCTTTCGCTCCAGACCGGGAATGATGCCGTAGGTCAATTCCCCGGCTCGCGTATATTCGCCACGCCGTTGAACCTGTTCGAGTTCCGCGCGCGCGTGTTCGATTTGCTCCTTGATCTTTTGGGCGCTTGTCAGTTTTTCCTTTTCCGCCATCCAGCGGGCCGTAAGTTCCCGGGCTTTTTCTTCGAGCGAAACAAGTTCGCCCTTCAATTTCGAAAGCCTTTCGAGCGATGCCGAGTCGGTTTCTTTTTGCAGCGCGGCCTGTTCGATTTTCATCTGAACAATCTTGCGGTCCAGCTCGTCGATTTCTTCCGGCTTGCTGTCCACCTCCATACGCAAACGCGCCGCGGCCTCATCGATCAAGTCAATCGCCTTATCCGGCAGAAAACGATCCGTGATATAGCGATTGGAAAGCGTGGCGGCCGCGACAATCGCGCCATCCGTGATTCGCACGCCATGATGCAATTCGTACCTTTCTTTCAGACCGCGCAAGATCGAGATCGTGTCTTCGACCGTTGGCTGCACAATCAGCACAGGCTGGAAACGCCGCGCTAAAGCCGCGTCTTTTTCAATGTATTGGCGGTATTCATCCAAAGTCGTCGCGCCGACGCAATGCAGCTCGCCGCGCGAAAGCGCCGGTTTCAGCATATTGGAAGCATCCATCGCGCCGTCCGTCTTGCCAGCGCCCACCAGCACATGCAATTCGTCGATAAAGACGATAATTTCGCCCGCCGCCGCCGAGATTTCCTGAAGCACCGCCTTCAGGCGTTCCTCAAACTCCCCACGGTATTTCGCTCCCGCAACCAACGCCCCAAGGTCAAGGGCCAGAACGCGTTTATCCTTCAAGCCTTCCGGAACGTCGCCTTTGATGATGCGCTGGGCCAAGCCTTCCACAATCGCCGTTTTACCGACGCCCGGTTCGCCGATAAGCACAGGATTGTTTTTCGTGCGGCGCGCCAGCACCTGAATTGCGCGACGAATTTCTTCGTCACGCCCAATAACCGGATCAAGCTTTCCTTCACGGGCGGCTTGAGTTAGATCGCGCGTATATTTTTTGAGCGCCTCATAACCTTGTTCGGCACTTGCCGTGTCGGCTGTGCGGCCCTGCCTCAGTTCGTTGATGGCCTTGTTGAGTTTTTCTGGCGTTACACCACCGGCTGCCAATGCCTTTTGCGCGGCCGTCCCCTTTGCCATGGCCAACGCCAAAAGCATGCGTTCGGCCGTTACGTAACTATCGCCTGCCTTTTTGGCCATATCTTCGGCCGAGCCAAGTACGCGGGCGAATTCGGGCGCCAGGAGCAACTGATCGGCACTGCCGGCTCCATAGACTTTTGGAATCTTTTCCACTTCCACGTTCAGGGAAGCTTGCACCGACTGCGGATCGCCGCCGGCCGCCCGGATAAGATTGCTCGCCATCCCTTCGCGGTCATCCAACAAAACTTTCAGCAAATGTTCGGGCTGCAGGCGTTGGTGCTGCAGTTTAAGCGCAGCCATTTGCGCTGTTTGCAGAAAGCCTTTCGCGCGGTCGGTATAATGGTCGAGATCGGGCATAGGAAGAACCCTTCAGAGCGGTTTCCCTAAATATGTAGGGTATTAGCCGAGAAATACAAGACGAATGGCCATTAAAAAGTTGGCTAGCCGTACCGGTATACCAGATCGACACAAACCCTGCCGGAAGACTTGTTGTAAAAGACTTGTTTTAGCGCCCGGCTATCGTGCTCCCCCAAGCTTGTTATTTTATTCGTACGATACAAAATGAAATCCGAGCGGTACCGCGGAAGACCGTTATCTGAATGAACTTGCGTTTCACCTCTGAAAGTAATCTGTTCTTTATACGCCGGGTTTTTCACTAAATCCCGTCCCGCGCATCCGCTAAACCCAACTATGTAATTTTTGTCGTTCACTTCATAAAGCTCAAAGGCGGCCTTAAAGCCATCGAAGGCTTCCGGCGAGACCTGAAATTCGCAATATCCCGCACGCGTCCTTGCCATCCCCTCGCCAACCATTGAACAGTCCACATTTCTCAGAACAACGCCCTGTCTTGCCGTAATTTCTTCTACGTAAGCCTGAAGACCACGCGCATCGCCCGTAAGCCAATAAACGACCCCTAGCGATACGATAAGACCCACAATTATTAAGGAAGCATTTTCGATCGATTTTTTCATGACGCCCTCTGTTGCGGTATTAACGAAACACCAAATTCCTCGACGCAAAAAAATTGAAAAACATACCCGCGATAGACCCTGCCGCAACGCCGAGAACGGGGTATTCCGTCACCAGGGGCTGGGTCGCAATAAGCAGGGCATACGTGCCATAGTTGAGAACAAAACCGCCGATACAAACGACCGAAAACTTGGCCCATTGGACGTGC
>CAYNLV010000011.1:11253-20480 GCA_964398175.1 uncultured Rhodospirillaceae bacterium | reverse complement strand
CGGTGCCGTTGTTGGCAAGGCTGTATATGAAGGGCATATTGATTTGGCTGAGGCCGTCAAAATCCTGAAAGGGTAAGGGAAAAACATTTTATGCTGGCCAAGCGGATTATTCCCTGTCTGGATGTTAGGGACGGCTTTGTCGTTAAAGGGGTACGGTTTCGCCAGCATGAGAAGGTTGGCAAAATTATCGATCTTGCCCGGCGTTATCGCGATGAAGGCGCTGATGAACTTGTTTTTTACGATATAACCGCTAGCAGCGAAGGCCGCACGGTCGATCGCCATTGGGTCGCCCGTTGCGCGGAGGTTCTGGATATTCCTTTTTGTGTCGCGGGCGGAATTCGAACCTTGGAGGATGCGAGGGCTATTTTGGCTGATGGTGCGGATAAGATATCCATCAATTCGCCGGCGCTTGAGAATCCAAACCTGATCTGCCGTCTTGCGGCCGAATTCGGTTCCCAGTGCGTGGTTGTGGGGATCGACAGTCGTATCGAAGACGAAGATTATCGTGTTTACCAATACACCGGCGATGAAAAAAAAACAGTCCCGACAAAACACAAAACGCTTGATTGGGTGCGCGAAGTGGCGGAGCGAGGCGCCGGTGAAATAGTCCTGAACTGCATGGACAAGGACGGCATGCGCGACGGTTATGACTGTCAGCAGCTTCGCCTTATCCGCAGCAATATCAGTATTCCTCTTATCGCTTCAGGCGGCGCTGGCGAGCTCGAACATTTTAAAGCCGTTTTCCACGACGCGAATGTGGATGGGGCGCTGGCTGCCGGAATTTTTCACAGAGGTTATTTGACAATTGGCGCCGT
The DNA here is from genome assembly GCA_964398175.1 of uncultured Rhodospirillaceae bacterium. GTDB lineage: Bacteria > Pseudomonadota > Alphaproteobacteria > UBA9219 > UBA9219 > JAXGVG01. The sequence goes on along the minus strand of CAYNLV010000011.1, from coordinate 19,665 downwards.
CAAACAGTTTCTCGACGCGCAGCGCATACCGGTGCGTCTTTCATGAAAACATCGATGGCATGGAAAGACTTTAATGACGCGGCCGTCAACTGGGCAAAAGGTGATGGGCTTGTCCCGGTTGTTGTGCAGGACGTCTCAAGTTTGCGCGTGCTGATGCTGGGCTATGTTAATCAGGAAGCTCTGCGGACAACATTGCAAAACGGCCTTGTAACTTTTTTCAGCCGAAGCAAACAAAGACTCTGGCAAAAAGGCGAAAGCTCAGGGCACGTGCTCCGCTTGAAAAACCTGAAAATGGATTGCGATGCTGACACGCTTTTGATGCTCGTAGAGCCGGAAGGCCCTGTTTGCCATCAGGGCACACGCACCTGTTTCGGCGAAGACGAAGCCCCAAGCCTTGCCACGCTGGCTGATCTGGCGGCCGTTATACGAGCGCGTCGCCTGGCACCGAAAGAGGGCAGCTATACAACCTCTTTGTTCAACGCGGGGACCACACGCATTGCGCAAAAAGTTGGCGAAGAGGGCACAGAAGTCGCCCTTGCGGCGGCCACTGGCAGCGCGGAATTAGCGGCGGAAGCTGCTGATCTTCTCTATCATCTTTGGGTAATGCTGGAAGCCTGTGGCGTTGATATGCTGGATGTGATGAGCGTTCTGCACGATCGTGCGTCTCGTCACAAGAAGTAGCCACATAAAAAAGCCGCCCTTTGGGCGGCTTAGTCTAGCGGGAGAGATAACCCAAATCCGCACAACTTCTTAGCGTGCGTTAGGCAATAGCTTTCGTCGTCTTAACCGCCTCCCCTGTGGCCGTAAGCCCCACGCGCAGATAGGCGACCGAAGCGGCCGATGGGATCTGCGTTTGCACTTGACCGTCGCTATCTAGATACTGGAGGATCATAACGCCGGCCACGGGATCTGATTTAATAACGGGTGAAAGGCGCTGTATGTGCTGAACCCCTGTTGATACCGCCTCTTCGGGCTTAGGCGCAGCCGAAGCGCTCGCTGCAGCATGCCTCACGCTCGCGCTGACCGTTGGTCCAATGGCGCCAACAACTTCGGACATATCTTCCTCTCTCAATCCATTTTTAGGCCCGTTCGCAGCCGGGATAACCTCCTGTCATCACGTGAAGGTTACGAACCAACCCAAAAACAACGTCTCAAAAAAACTTCGTCAGCATTAAAAAATTAAACCAAACTTATTCTTTATATAATAACCGATTTTTTTTATCTTGACAAGGAAAACTTATTTGATCTCACCTAGTAAAAGCTGGAAAAAAGCAATAAACGTTACCATTATGTTGATGTTTTATTAACGAACTGTTAGTGATAAAAAAATCTTTCTTCTTTTCTAACAAGGACTCATCTGCTTGCCCCAATCTTTAGCCCTCACTTGGGCTCTTTCCACGATTTCCGGTTACGGGATTTATGGTCTACAAATCGCGCTGCAGTTCTTGAGGAATGGCGGGGGCCAATTCGTGTGCACGCATCAGCCAGGATATGTGATGCTGCCGGCCCTGACACAGCGTCGGCTTAATCCTGTATTGGAACTGGCGGCCAAAATTGGCAGCTTTATGAAGCAAAACCCCAACGAAACCTTGGCGTTTGACCACGCGGTTTTGCACGCGGTGGGCAACGATTTTGCCGGTTTCGAGGGGCAGGATCGCGTTTTCGGAAAACCGAATGTCGGATGCGCGGCAATCGAGCATAAAATTTTCAGTCCGCACGCGCGCGAGGTTGCGCGCGGTTATAACATGTTCATCGCCATTTCGCGCTGGAACGAAAAATTTTTACGCGAACTTGATATCGGATCCGTGCATCTTTGCTATCAAGGCATTGATGGAAGCCTGTTTTTCCCGGGACCGGCAACGGGATTATGGCGCGATCGCTTTGTCGTGTTTTCCGGCGGGAAATTTGAATTTCGAAAAGCGCAGGATATTGTCGTTAAAGCCTATAAAATTTTTCAGGACCGGCATCCGGAAGCGCTATTGGTGACGTGTTGGCAAAATCTTTTACCGATTGATCCAGCTCCCTTTCGATTGGCTGGTCATTGTCAGAATGTTCCCGAAAATGACGGGAAAACCCTGCAAATTACGGCGTGGCTGCGCCAGCAAGGGTTGCCGGAAAACAGCTTTGTCGATCTGCCTTACACGCCGAATATGTTAATGCCTTTTGTGTTACGTGAATGTGATGCCGCGATTTTTCCCAATCGATGTGAAGGCGGGACGAATCTCGTCGCGATGGAAGCGATGGCGTGTGGCGTTCCGACCTATGTTGCCAACAACACCGGGCAGAAAGATCTCGTCGAATTTTTGGGTTGTGGTGCTTTTAATACACAACAACCCGTGAAAGCTTCACCCGGCCTGTCGAGTGTAGAGGATTGGGGCGAAACAGATGTTGATGAAGTTGTTGCCGCGTTTGAAAAAATTTATTCATTTCGCGAAGATGCGCGCCGAGAGGCTTTGGTTGTGGCGGAGAAAGTCAAAGGTTGGGATTGGTCGCTCATGAACGAAAAATTTTTGAAAATTGTGTGTTAATTTTCTTGTTTTTCAATACGCTCAGTAAATAAAAAATCATTATTTTTAGGACAAGAGCGGCAAAATTTGCCTTCTAGTAATATGCCTTATTTTCCTACTAGGCAAAATTTGCCTAGTTACGGACTGTCTGTGGGTTCTTTCCACGTTTATTTCCTTGATATAGCTCAAGCGATTCGGGTGGCACGCTTTTCGCAAGGAATATCACGCCGTTAAGCCGATCTTCACTTTTCGGAACTATGGTTAACGGCAATTAACCCCCGCGGAAGGAGTCCGCGATTACTCTTGAAAGGAGTTCTCACTATGGCAATCGGTAGTATCTCTCTAAGCGCGTCGGCACGCCAGAACCTGTTGTCGCTGCAAGGCACAGCAAAGTTACTGCAAACGACGCAAAACAACCTTGCTACGGGTAAGAAGGTTAACACGGCTCTCGATAACGCCACGTCCTTCTTCGCGTCTCAAGGCTTCTTAAACAGCGCAAACGACTTGGCGAACTTAAAAGACAACATGTCAACGGCGCTGCAGACCATCAAGTCGGCATCTGACGCAATCAGCTCAATTTCGGGCGTTATCTCGCAGATGCAAGGTATTGCGAACTCAGCGCTTCAGACATCGTCAGCTTCAGCTCGTGCCGGTTATGCGACACAGTTTGACGATTTGCGGACGCAGCTCGACAATCTTGTGGCAGACTCAACCTTCAACGGCACAAACCTGCTGCAAACCACAGTCAACAGCTTGACGGTCTACTTCAACGCCTCGAACACGACATCGTTGACGGTTACTGGCGTGAACGTGACCAGTACCGGTCTTGGTGTTGTTGCATCCACGGGCAGTTGGGCAACGGACGACGCGATTAAAACGTCCCAGTCGTTGCTGCAAACAGCGTTGACAACCTTACGTACTGACTCAGCTGCGTTTGGTAACAACAACACCCTGGTGCAAACACGTCAGGACTTTACGTCAAGCCTGATCAACACCCTGCAAACAGCGTCGGACAACCTCGTGTTGGCCGATACCAACGAAGAAGGCGCGAACTTGCAAGCCCTGCAAGCCCGCAACCAGTTGGGTATTGTTGCTCTGGGTATTTCAGGTCAGATGGCGCAGGCCATTCTGAAGTTGTTCTAGTTGAGATGGGGAGAGTGGGGTTTGCCCCACTCTCTCTCCTCTTGATTGCAGGCCGCTGCAGCCGGAAGGCGGCATAAAAAAGGAGCCGGCAGTTATCTCGAAGGAGTCGGGACATGCCATTAAAAATACGCGTTAAGCCCGAAGGCAAAATATTCGCCGGTGGCGCTGTTCTTAAAAATGTCGGTTCTCGTCCCGCCGATCTTCTCATTCTCTCCGACAGTCCGGTCTTGCGCGAAGACTACATGATGAACATTGATCGCCGTGACGAGTCGGACGCAAGCAATGTGTATTTTCTTCTTCAGGTCATCTATCTATTCAAAGGAAAAGGGCAGCCGCTTGATCATCTGGTTGTGGAAACCATAAAAAGTTTCGGCGCTCTTTATCCGCATCTTAACGATTGTGTGACACAAATCATCGCCCATCTCGAAGCGGGCGAACCGTTTAAAGCGCTTCGGCTTGGCCATAAGCTGTTGGCGGATTATCAAAAACAGGAGCAAACCCCGCCCAAAAGCACGCCGGCAAGAACCGAGCACATGGGCGATTCAATTGCAGCACCGGTATCTTAAGGGAGGACAACATGAGTATCCGCGGAAGTGAAAAACACAACTCTTATACAGCGCACCAGCGTAGCGATGAGACAGTGCGTGAAACGGAGGCGCGCGCGCTGCTTAGTTGTGCGAGCCGCCTTGAAGCGGCGCGTAAGCCGGACTGCAGCATGGACGACTATATCAGCGCCATTAAACACAATCAGCAGCTGTGGACAATTTTTCAGGTTTGCCTGTGTGAGCCGGATAACCAGTTGCCGCGTGACCTCAAGGTCCTTCTCTTGAATTTGAGCCGTTATGTTGACAAGGTTAGCTTCCGCGCGCTGACGGAATACAATCCGGACCTGCTTCAAAGCCTGATTGGGATCAATCGCAATATTTCCGCAGGCCTTAGCGTGAAACAGAATACGGGCGCTGTCGCGGGCGAGTCTGTTGTGTCGTCTGTTCCGCAAAATTATCAGTCGGTAATGACGACCGCCTGAGATTATTCAGGAATAATAAAAGTTTCTTCATCTGTCGGGCGTATGGACTCAGGCGAGGAGGTGTTTTCGGCTAACGCGGTCCACCCTTGCCCCCCAAGAACTTGCATCGGCCGGAAACGTTCCTTGTAGGCCATTTTACGCGCTGTCGAAATCCAGTAACCGAGATAGACATAAGGAAGGTCACGACGGGCCGTCTCGGATATCAATGTCAAAATAAGCTGTATGCCTAAACTCCGGCGCGGAAAATCCGGATCAAAGTAACTGTATACGGCCGAAAAACCGTCCTGGACGAGATCGGCAACAATGGCTCCCATCAGCGAACCGGGTTGGCCTGAGGCCGAGGAGGCGCGAAGAAGATAAAGGCATGTATTCGCCTCGCCCTCTTTCAGCATGGCAATAAAATCATCGGGCGTCATATGTGCCATATCGCTGTCGGCATGGCGAGATTTTTGATAACGGATAAAAAGACGGTAGTGTTCGTCTGTAACATCGGTGTCCGTTGTTTCGAGAACCAGATCGCGGTTGATCTGCGCGATGCGCCGCAGAGAATACGACGGCTTGAAAGAATTGACGGGGATGCGGACAGGCGTACAGGCGGTACAGGACGTGCACACCGGACGGTAAACAATATCATGGCTACGCCGGAATCCGGAGCGTGTCAGGATTGAGTTAATCTCGCTGTCGGTGGTCGTGTCGCCGGTCAGGCGGGTAAAAAGTTTACGTTCGACACGGTCAGGAAGATAGGGACAAGGCAAAGGGCCTGACAGATAAAACTGCAGCAGTCGGGCGAGGCCAGGCGGAATAATGGACATATTCCATCTTTACCACCGGTATTCTATTGAAGAAAGACTGGGCTATCCCAAAAAACCGCTGAAAGCTTATGACAAGCAGGCGGCTTGTTCCAATTCAAGCTGATTTTCTTGAGTTTCAGCCGTTAACGCCGGGTACAGGCGGACAATCTCCACGTTTGGTTTGTAACAATGCCCGGAGGGCGTGACGACGATGTTTTGCTCCAAAACCCTGAGAAAATGGCGATAAAGAGCCTCTTCATCTTCGGGCGAAAGCATCTCTTTTTGGTCGTCGGTTTCCATAACCAAAGCGCGGACAAGCTTGCCAAAACGTTCCGCGATGTAACCGGTGCCGGGCGCGGTAAAATCGATGATACACCAGTCAATACCGTTGCGGCGTTCGCAGCGGCGCGAGACGAAAATCTCCCGGCCATGGACGAGAAAGATACGGCCGAAGGGCGAAAGCGTGCTGTCAACCGTGACGACATCAGGATCAACGGAAGTTAGGGCCAGAAAGCTCAGAAGATTGTTTGGGTCGAGCGTTACAATATTGAACATCATTAATCTCCGCAAAGGGTTTCCTAAAAAAACAAGTCCTTCAAAAACATCAAAACGACTATGAAGCGATAATAACCGAAGGCGTGTTACCTAAAAATGGTAAATATACTTTCTCGATAATTGGCAATTTCTTACTTTTAATAGGCAATCAATATAGTTATTAACGCATTAAGATGCAGAATTTATAGATAATTATATTTTAACCATTTGATGAAAAGAAATAAAGATCCGGATTGGAAAAAACCAATTTTAGGGATCTCTATAACAAATTATTCTTGTGGTTTTAAAGACTCGCCCGGGCTCGACGTTGGTATAGGAGTCTGTTGAAGCTCTGCTGGTGACAACGTTTGGCGCAGTAAAACGATACTAATACGCCTGTTTTTCGGATCTTTGGGATCTTGTGGCACAAGGGGATCACGATCGGATAATCCAACAACACGCGCGATACGCACGTCATTGACGCCCGCAAATACCAGTTCCCCGCGACTAACGTTGGCACGTTCGGTTGAAAGATCCCAATTATCACGACGTGAACCGGCCGGAAAGGGCGAACTATCCGTATGGCCAGTTACAGAAATTTTGTTGGGCAGGCGGGCGATGACTTTGCCAACAAGGCGAAGCAATTCGCGCCCTCGTTCGTAGGGTACAGCGCCACCTGACGGAAACATGGAGAATTTTTCACGGTCAACAATTTGAATGCGCAGGCCTTCTGGAGTTCGGTCGATAAGAAGTTGTTGTGCAAGTTCTTGTAGGCCTGGAGTTCCTTCAATTGCTTTTTTCAGTGTTGTTTCAGCAGCCTTGAAGTTTTCTTCTTCGCGCTTCATGGCATTGGCCAAAGCCTGCTCATCTTGGGGCGCATGGGCTCCTTCGGGAGGATTCAGCTGATCTTGCGTTTGCGAGGCGTTAGGATCCTTACCGCTACCGCTAACTATTTTATCGCTTTTTCCCGGCGTTTCTTCTTCACCTTCCTCGCCCTGTCCGACTGTCGGTACGGTTTGATCTTCGGAAGACGGTGGAGATGCATAGGAAAGCTGGGCACCTGTTGTAGAAATGCTTTGCCCCCCCATAACACCGCCCGCCCCACTTTCCGAACGCGATATGCCGACAGGCGCAAAATAATCGGCGATGCCTTTGCGTTGATCTGATGTGGTTACGTTGAGGAGCCACATCAACAGAAAGAATGACATCATAGCGGTGACGAAGTCAGCATAGGCCACTTTCCACGATCCCCCGTGGTGTCCGGCATGACCGCCTTTCTTTTTGCGGCGTATGATAATGATAGGTTTTTGGGGATCGGCCATGTTTCAGCCTATGATGGCGCGGGCAAGGCTTGCGTTGCTTCTTCCACTTCAGTAAAGCTTGGGCGCACGTCCGTGAGAAGTGTTTTGCGTGCGTATTCCACTGCGATTGAGGGCGCAAAGCCCTGAAGATTGGCCAACAAGCCGACTTTCATGCACTGGTAATATTTGGATTCAGCCTTTAATTTTTGATCGATATAACGAGCGATAGGGCCGACAAAGCCATAACCACTCCAGACGCCCATAAATGTGCCAACGAGTGCCCCACCAATTAATCGCCCCAGTACTTCGGGCGGTTCAGTAATAGCGCCCATGGTGTGGATGACGCCCAAGACAGCGGCGACAATACCAATGGCGGGCAAACTATCGGCCACGGCATTGATGGCGTCAACGATGGCCTGTCCTTCGGAATGGTGGACCTCAATTTCCTCGTCCATCAAGGCTTCAAGCTCGTAAGGTTTATCCGAACCGAGTGTGATGAGACGCACATAATCGCAGAAAAACACAACGGCATGGTGTTCTTTTAAAATACTTGGGAATGTCTGGAAAATCGAACTCTCTTCGGGGTTTTCGATGTGTGATTCCAACGCCAGCATGCCCTTGATTTTTGCCAGCTTGAACATCTGGTACATCATTGACAATAGGTCGATATAGGATTCCTTGTTGTAACGCGGCGCCTGTAAAAGCATTTTAAACGCTTTTGTCGTGCGGCCGATAACAACCTTTGGATTCCCGATAATAAAACCGCCAATAGCGGTGCCTCCCATAATCAGTATTTCCAATGGTGCGGCCTTGCCGAGTACGGACAAGTGCCCGCCCTGTAGCACGTAGCCAACAAGGGTGCAGCCAACGACGGTTAGGAGTCCGATGAGGAACGTCATGTACGCATGCACACACAAAAGTTTCCGGAAGCGGGACGGCCACCAGAATCACTTTAAATAATAAGCATCTAGATCGTTAAAATCGTTTTAACAATTCGGGTATAGTGCGTTTACGGACCCAGTCGGCGCGCGCAAGGAGCCCGTTTCGACCGGGCCGCGTCCTCATTCGGAGGCCGTTTGAACGGGTTGCGTACAAAAAAAGGCCGCGGG
>CAYNLV010000011.1:0-11153 GCA_964398175.1 uncultured Rhodospirillaceae bacterium | reverse complement strand
CGCGTCCTCATTCGGAGGCCGTTTGAACGGGTTGCGTACAAAAAAAGGCCGCGGGTTACGCCGCGGCCTTTTGCTTTTGGATAGGCTCAGGTTCTTAAAAGTCCATATCGCCCATGCCGCCCATGCCGCCGTGGCCACCGCCCGGAGGCGCTTTCTTTTCCGGCTTGTCGGCAATCATGGCTTCGGTGGTGATCAAGAGGCCCGCAACGGACGCCGCATTCTCAAGCGCGACGCGCACGACTTTCGTCGGATCGACGATGCCGGCTTTTATCATGTCGACATATTCGCCCTTCTGCGCGTCGAAGCCGAAGTTGGTATCCTTCTGCTCCATCAGACGGCCGACGACGACCGAACCATCCATGCCGGCGTTGTTGACGATCTGGCGAACGGGCGATTCAAGCGCGCGGCGGACAATATCGATACCGCGGCGTTGATCGTCATTAGACCCGCGCATTTTTTCCAGCGCGCGGATGGCATAGAGAAGGGCCGCGCCACCGCCGGCGACAAGGCCTTCCTCGACAGCCGCGCGTGTTGCGTGCATGGCGTCGTCAACGCGATCCTTGCGCTCCTTGACTTCGACTTCCGTCGCGCCGCCGACACGAATAACAGCCACGCCGCCGGACAGCTTCGCCAGACGCTCCTGCAGCTTCTCGCGGTCGTAATCCGAGGTTGTTTCCTCGATCTGCGTGCGAATCTGTTCGCAACGGGCTTCAATATCCTTCTTCTTCCCCGCGCCGTCGATGATCGTGGTGTTGTCCTTGTCGATGCGGACTTTTTTTGCGCCGCCCAGCATATCGAGCGTGACGTTCTCCAGCTTGATGCCGAGGTCTTCGGAAATAACCTGGCCGCCAGTGAGGATGGCCATATCTTCCAGCATTGCCTTGCGGCGATCGCCGAAACCAGGCGCCTTCACGGCCGCGACCTTCAGGCCGCCGCGCAGTTTGTTGACGACGAGCGTGGCCAAAGCCTCGCCCTCGACTTCTTCCGCGACGATAAGCAACGGCTTGCCTGATTGCACAACGGCTTCAAGAATCGGCAGCAACTGCTGCAGACCCGACAGCTTCTTCTCGTGGAAGAGAATGTAGGGGCTGTCCAATTCGCACAGCATCTTTTCGGCGTTCGTGACAAAATAGGGCGAGAGATAGCCACGGTCGAACTGCATGCCTTCGACGACATCCAATTCCGTCTCGAGGCTCTTGTTCTCTTCGACCGTGATGGGCGATTCATGCCCAACTTTGCCCATGGCTTCGGCGATCTTCTGGCCAATTTCCTTCTCGCCGTTGGCGGCAATTGTGCCGACTTGGGCGATTTCATCGTTGCTGGCGACTTTGCGTGAGCGCGCCTTCAGGTCTTCGACGACCTTTTCAACGGCGGCTTCGATGCCACGCCGCAGGTCCATCGGATTCATGCCGGCAGCAACCGCCTTCACGCCCTCGACGGCAATCGCGCGAGCGAGAACGGTAGCTGTTGTCGTGCCGTCGCCGGCGCGATCCACGGTCTTGCTCGCCACTTCGCGCACCATTTGCGCGCCCATGTTTTCGAAATTGTCGGGAAGCTCGATTTCCTTCGCAACCGTCACGCCGTCCTTGGTGATGCGTGGCGCGCCGAAGCTTTTTTGAATGACGACATTACGTCCCTTGGGGCCCAGCGTAGCCGATACGGCATCGGCCAGCATATTTACGCCGCGCAACATGCGGTCGCGCGCGTCGACCGAGAAGCGAATTTCTTTAGCAGCCATTGTTTTATCCTTTCATTGCGTTGGTTATTTCTTAAAGCATTCAGGGATCAGGGATCAGCATTCAGGAAAATAATTCTGTCCCGAATGCTGAATGCTCAATGCTGACCCCTATTTTTTTCCTTTCGCCGTGACTTCAACGATGCCCATGATGTCGGACTCTTTCATGATCAGGTATTCTTCCCCATCGATCTTGACTTCCGTGCCGGACCACTTGCCGAACAGAATGCGGTCGCCCTTTTTGACGTCGAGCGGGACGATCTTGCCGGATTCATCGCGGGCGCCGGGACCGACGGCGATGATCTCGCCTTCTTGGGGCTTTTCCTTGGCGGTGTCGGGGATGATGATGCCGCCGGTCGTACGCTCTTCGCTCTCAAGGCGGCGCACAACCACGCGGTCGTGAAGGGGACGGAATTTCATCAGTCTAGCTCCTGTTGTTGCCGGAACATTCGTTCCGTTTGTTAAACGATCTGTGCCGAAAGGGTTTTGTTTCAGGTTCGAACCGAACGCAATACCCATAACGGCCAGGCCTTTAGCACTTGGGGCCTGTGAGTGCTAACCATCTAGGCGCTTCAAGGAGGGGATTCAAGAGGTTGCTGGAAAAAATTAGTGTTGGGAGGTAAAAGTCCCTTATATTGCAATAAGATAGCATTTTTTAACCGGATAATGGTATGATGCTGTTCGCAATTTTATAGGAATGAGGATTTTATGAGTACCGATAAAAAATCAACAACCCCCCCCATCAAAAAACCGCTGAAGCCGGAGCCGGAAACAGCAGCTAAGCCAACGCAAGCTGATGAACCGGATGAAATTACGCCTGGATTTAAGGGCCTTGTTGAGAAAGCCATTCAAAAACACAAATCATTATTGAGAAAGCTTGCGCAATGAATCAACCGAAATGGTTGGGGCTAAATCAGGTTTTATTTATTCACCAGAAAGTTATTGATTACACTGGCGGCTCCCGCTTGGTCCGTGATCAACGGTTGCTTGAATCCGCAATTAACCGCCCCAAGAACCTATATGCGTATCAGGAAGACTGCGATCTTTTTGATTTAGCGGCGATGTACGCCGAAGGCATTGGGCGCGATCACGCTCTTGTCGATGGAAACAAGCGAACGGCCGTTGTGTCTATGGAAGTGTTTTTGCGGAAAAATGGTTTGACGATGGACGTCAAAAATGAGGCCGAGCAAGAAAGACTTATTGAAGACATATCCCAAGGCCGTGTTGGGTACAAAGAACTGGCTGAATACTTAAGAAACAATACACAGTTTTTAGCCAGAAACACGCATCACGCAGCACTTGCGGGCAATAAGGACGAAGGAAATAAAAACGGTCCTATTAGGCAACTTTCACGCCGACATCGCGCACCAGTCCTTACCCTTTAACGCTTGCTTATTGTTAACGATCCAGCCAGACAAAGAGCTGTGTAACTCCTTTTTTGTGTAAAGCTAAAGGTTAACGCATTTGCGAATAGCCGTTGCTTGCTTTTTTGCCATAAGCTCGCTACAAACCCAGCCTCAGTGCGGCGGTGCCCTAGACATGCCCGCCCGGCTAAATCCCCTTACGGGGACCAACAACAATCAATGGAGACCAAAATGTCTAAGATGAAGACCCACAGCGGGTCCAAAAAACGCTTTCGCGTTACCGGCAGCGGTAAAGTCAAAGCCGGCGCCACCCGCAAACGCCACAATATGCGCAAACGCCCCCAAAAGATGAAGCGCGAAGCGCGCCAGGGCCTGATCTTGTTCAAGGCCGATGGCGAAAATATCCGCAAACATTTTCTGCGCAAATAAAAGGGGGATCGTATCATGGCACGCATTAAACGGGGCGTCACAGGTCACGCCCGCCACAAGAAAGTCGTCAAGCAGGCCAAAAGCTATCGCGGCCGCGCCAGCACATGCTTCCGCGTCGCGATCGAAAAAGTCGAAAAGGCTCTGCGCTATGCTTACCGCGACCGCAAGGCCAAAAAGCGCGACATGCGCGCTTTGTGGATCATACGGATCAACGCCGGATCGCGCGAACACGGCCTCACCTACGCCCGATTTATGAACGGGCTCAAGCGCGCGGGCATCGGGCTGGATCGCAAACAGCTTGCTGAACTCGCGGCCACTGAGCCCGCCGCCTTCAAGGCGCTGGTTGAGCAGGCCAAGGCGGCGTTGAAAAAAGCCGCCTAATCCTTCAACCGGCGAAGTCCCGGAAACGGGAAAACGCTAACGGTAAGGATTAAGCAAATGTCTTCGGATCTCGAAACGCTCAAGAAAGAACTCGTGGCGGCCGTAGCGGGCGCCATGGATGCGACGGCGCTGGACGTCGTGCGCGTGAATGCGCTCGGCAAGAAGGGGCGCATTACGGAACTCATGAAAACGCTTGGAAACTTACCGCCGGACGAGCGCAAAGAGCAAGGGGCGGTGCTTAACGTCCTTAAGGATGAGATCGCGGCGGCCATTGCGGCGCGTCAGCAGGAGCTGGAAGCGGGCGATTTGCAGGCAAGGCTTGAGAGCGAACGCATAGACGTCACGCTTTCGCCGCGCCCCCAAGCCGAAGGCCGTATCCATCCTATCTCGCAAACGGTTGATGAGATTGTCACCATTTTCGCGAGCATGGGTTTCAATGTGGCGAAAGGGCCGGACATCGAGTCCGACTGGTATAATTTTACGGCGCTCAATATTCCGCCTGATCATCCGGCGCGGCAGATGCAGGACACATTCTATTTGCCGCAAACCGGCGAGCATCCGACGGTTTTGCGCACGCATACGTCGCCCGTGCAGATCCGCACGATGCTGAAGGAAAAACCGCCGATCCGCATCATCGTGCCGGGCCGCACATTCCGTTGCGACTATGACGCGACGCATGCGCCGATGTTCCACCAATTCGAAGGCTTGGTGATCGATGAATCCACGCACATGGGCCATCTGCGCGGTTGTTTGATGGATTTTCTGCGCGCGTTTTTCGGCATTCAGGATTTGCCCGTGCGCTTCCGTCCGTCGCACTTTCCGTTCACGGAGCCCAGCGCCGAGGTTGATATCGGCTGTTCGCGCAAAGGCGGCGAACTGAAGCTCGGCAATTACGGCGACTGGCTGGAAATCGCCGGTTGCGGCATGGTGCATCCGAACGTGCTGCGCAACTGCAACGTCGATCCCGAGCGCTATCAGGGCTTTGCTTTCGGTATGGGGATCGAGCGCATCGCCATGCTGAAATATGGCATCCCCGATCTGCGCACGTTCTTCGAAGCGGATGTGCGCTGGCTGAAACATTACGGATTTGCGGCGCTGGATATTCCGAATCCGGCGTTGGGAGGTGGCGCATGAAATTCACTCTATCCTGGCTTAAGCAACATCTGGACACGAACGCGACGCTGAACGAGCTTTGCGACAAACTGACGGCCATTGGTCTTGAGGTCGAAGGAATTGAAGACCGCGCCCAAGCGCTCAGGCCGTTTATCGTGGCGCAGATTATCACGGCGGAAAAACACCCGAACGCGGACAAGCTCAAGCTTTGCACCGTCGATACCGGCAAGGAAAAGCTACAAGTCGTTTGCGGCGCGCCGAATGCGCGCGCGGGGCTTAAAGGCGTTTTGGCGCGTCCGGGCGATGTCATTCCCGAAACGGGCGAAGCTCTTAAGCTTTCCAAAATTCGCGGCGTGGAATCGCAAGGCATGATGTGCTCGGCCATTGAGCTCAAGCTCGGCGAAGATGCCGAAGGCATTATTGAGCTTCCAGCCGACGCGCCGCTGGGCGCGAATTATGTGCAATATGCGGGGCTTCAAGATCCCGTGATCGAAATCAACCTCACGCCAAACCGGCCGGATTGCGCGGGCGTGCATGGTGTTGCACGCGATCTGGATGCGGCCGGCATGGGCAAACTCAAAACGCAGGATATCAAGCCTGTCAAAGGCGCGGAACCAAGCCGCATTAAGGTCGCGCTGGATTTTCCGGCCGATCAGAAGAAAGCCTGTCCGCTTTTTGTCGGACGTTTAATTCGTAATATCAAAAACGGCCCAAGTCCTGCATGGCTCCAGCAGAAATTGTTGGCCATCGGGTTGCGCCCCATTTCGGCGTTGGTGGACATCACGAATTACCTGACGGTTGACAACGCGCGGCCTCTGCATGTGTTCGACGCCAACAAGATAAAGGGCAATCTGTGGGTGCGTCCGGCTAAGGGCGGCGAAAAACTCGCGGCGTTGAACGGCAAGGATTATACGCTTGAAGCCGGCATGACGGCGATTGGCGACGATACGGGCACGCTTAGCCTCGCGGGTATTGTGGGCGGTGTTTCGTCCAGCTGCGATGAAAACACGACGGCTGTGTTTCTTGAATCCGCATTATTCGATCCGATCCGCACGGCACGCACAGGCCGTGCGCTCCAGATTGTTTCGGATGCCCGTTATCGCTTCGAACGCGGCGTCGATCCGGCTTTTGCCGTTCCGGGGGCGGAGTTGGCGACGCAATTGATCCTCGATTTCTGCGGCACGAAAGAAACGGTTGTCAGCGAATTGTATATGGCAGGCGCGGTACCGGAAGACGTGCGCACGCTTGCCTATGATCCGAAGAAATGCCTTCAGCTTTTGGGCGTCGATGTGCCGGAAGCCGAGCAAACAAAAATACTGACAGCGCTTGGGTTTAAGGTTGAAAGGAAGGGCGCGCAACTGGCCGTCACCATTCCTTCTTGGCGGAGCGATGTGCAGGGCGTGGCCGATCTGACCGAGGAAGTCATCCGCATTAAGGGCTTTGAGCACCTTCAGGCCACCTCAATGCCGCGCACGCATGTTGTGACAACCGTGGCCATTGACAAACTGGATCAACGGGCCGGGCAAGCGCGTCGCGCTCTGGCGTCGCAAGGGCTTATGGAGGCCGTCACGTGGTCATTCATGCCGTCGGCCGTTGCTGAGAAGTTCGGCGCGATCGATCCCGCGCTGCGTTTGTCCAATCCGATCAGCACGGATCTTGACGTTATGCGCCCGTCCATTCTGGGCAACCTCATCATGGCGGCGAAGTGCAATGCCGATCGCGGCTTTGCCGACGTCGGTTTGTTCGAAGTCGGGCCGACATACCGGAACACGACCCCCGAAGGGCAGGACCTTGTCGCAACAGTTTTGCGTGCGGGCATGACTCCGCGTCATTGGGCGTCGCCGGCGCGCGCGGTCGATGCGTTCGACGCCAAAGCGGATGCGCTGGCGGCTTTGGCCGCTTGCGGCGCGCCCGTGGCCAACATTCAGGTTAGCGCGGATGCGCCAAACTGGTACCATCCCGGCCGTTCGGGCTGTTTAAGGTTAGGGCCAACGGTTTTGGGCTATTTCGGCGAAATTCACCCGGCTCTGCTTAAAGCCTGCGATGCCGAAGGCCTCATGGCCGGGTGCGAATTGTTCCTCGCGGCCATTCCGCAACCGCGCAGCGCGGGCACGGCGAAACCCTTGCTGAAACGGGATGCCTTGCAGCCCGTCGTGCGCGATTTTGCTTTTGTCACAGACGCCGATGTCGCGGCGGAAAAGCTGATCAAGGCGATCAAGAGCGCGGAAAAGAACTTTATCCGTGACGTGACGGTGTTCGATGTTTATGAAGGCGAACGCGTCGGCGCGGGCAAAAAGTCCATTGCGCTCAGCGTCACGCTTCAACCCGCTGACCATACGTTGACAGACGCGGAAATCGAAGACGTCGCCGCGCGCATTACCGCCGCGGCCGTAAAAGCGACAGGCGCGGTGTTGCGGAAATAAACCTACCGGGGTCTAGCCTTCAGTCCAACTCTATCAAAAGCTTGATAAAGTTTAGTGGCCGGAATGAAGGGAGCGCTTGGTTTTCCGGCGGCGTTGAACGATGTGTACTGTGAGCCGACTTCGCCTTCGTGGTTGATGATTTTGACGCTGACTTCGGCGAATCTTCCTGAGGAGTGGGCGTTGACTGTTTCAATGACAGCTTTGCCGGCAACATCTTTCGTGCGTTGATAAACATCGCAGATCTTGAACATCCGGCACACATCTTCTGGTGTCTGTGTTTTTCCGTTATTTTTTTTTACTTTTCGTCATATTATTTCCCCGAAAATATTCGCAGCATCACTTTTCTAGTATCAATAGAATCCCGGAATGAAACGAGGAAAAGCAATCCAACATATTAAATTTGTTGGTTAATTGCGGCTTGATGTGTCCCTTTACAGAACAGCCCCTCCTTCCTAGTATAACAGCCATGAAAAAACAACTCCTCGTCCTTCTTTTGGGTGTGGTCCTGACCGCTTGTGCGTCCGAGCCGCCCCGTCCCGGCTCCATCCAGCTCGATTATAGCTCTCTGGGAAAAATTTATCTGAACACCCAGGACATAAAAGTGGCTGACCGCACCAACGCGCTGAAAAAGCCACCCAACATCGGGCATTTATTCCGGCCGACATTGGCTGAGGCGGTTAACCAGTGGACAAGCGATAGGCTGCAAGCCGTGGGCAAGGATGGTCATGCGACGCTTGTCATCAAGGAAGCCAGTGTCGTTGAAAAGCCGCTGCCCATAACAAAAGGCGTCGACAGTTGGTTTAACCGTCAACAGGCGGCAAAATATCTGGCGCGCCTTGAGGTGGAGATCAGCGCGCAGACGCCCGTCAATCACACGAATGGCTTTGCGTCGGCGCACGCCACACATGCCGTGACTTTGCCGGAAAACCCAACCGAGGCTGAAAAACTTGACGCGTATCGCATTCTTCTTGATGGGCTTATGGTGGAGCTGAACCAGAACCTCGAAAAAGCCATGCGTCAGCATATGGCGCCGTTCATTACGGATCAGGTGCCGTCGGGAAATTATGCGCCGGCGGGTTCGGACACCATGCTGCCGCCTACCATTCGATAAAGGTTTTCTAGTCAAGGACTCCTGTTGACCTCATGGCGGCTGGCTCAATCGCACGAGAGATTCATCTCTTGCCTCCCCGAGGTCACCGGGTTCGTCCGCTTGCGCTAACCATTCTAACGCTCGCGCCGTTTGTCTTCGGCGCTTTGGCGTTGTTGCTTGGGCAAGACGCCAATTGGGATCTACGTAATTACCACTGGTATAACGCGTACGCTTTTCTGAACGATCGCTATGGGCAAGACCTGCTACCTTCGCAAACGCCGTATTTTTACAATCCAATACTCGATGTGCCTTTCTATTGGCTGGGAACGCATGTTTCGGCGCGGGTTGCGGCTTTTGTTCTGGGAACGGTGCAGGGGCTGAATTTCATCCTTCTTTTCATGCTGGCACATGTAAGTCTTATTATTCCCAATCCGCGCCATAAGGTCGTCGTGTGTTCGCTTTTGGCCGCGCTCGGGATGTTGGGCGGCGGCGGTATTGCCCAAATTGGCGTGACGTTTTACGACAACGTGACAAGCCTTGGCCTTTTTGCTTCGGCCATGATCGTTGTTCGGCATTTCGACAAGCTGATGAACGGACTTTGGCATCGCGCGGTTCTGCTGGCCGCTTTTGCGGGTTTTCTGGCCGGGTTGATGATGGGCTTGAAATTGCCCAGCGTTATTTTTTGTATCGGGTTGTGTTTTTCCCTTCTTTTTGTCGCTGGTCCAATTCACCGACGGTTTCTTATAAGTTTTACGTTTGGGCTTGGCGTGTTGACAGGAATTGCGGTTTCGCTTGGTTATTGGGCGTGGTTTCTGGACACGAACTTTGATAGCCCGCTGTTCCCTTATTTTAACGATTTATTTAAATCCCCCTATGCGCCTCTGACGTCAGCGCGCGACACGCAATTTATTCCGCGAAATATACATGATTTCTTCCTGTTTCCTTTTATCATTGCTGACAATCCCTTGCGAACAGGCGAAATCCCGTGGCGCGATTGGCGGATTCCGATCCTCTATGCGCTTCTGCCGTTGGCGGTTCTCGTGTGCCTTTTTTTCGGCCGAAGCACCAAGGGCCACGGTCAAATGGCTGTGCCGAACCCCGCGCGTTATCTGTTATGGACGGCCGTCATTTCCTATGCCGTATGGCTGGTGATGTTCGCGATTTACCGGTATGTCCTGCCTCTTGAGATGATCGCGCCCCTGCTGATTGTCTTTGCTGTAGGCCTGTTGCCGCTTCGTATTCAAACACGAAGCCTTCTGGCGGCCGGCGTGTTGTTGCTCATCGCCGTTACCATCCGGCCAGGAAACTGGACACGGTTGCCCCACTGGCTTGAACATAGCGTCGAAGCGGAAATACCGGCCTTGCCGGATAAGACGGACGCCATGGTCCTTATGACCGGGTTCGAGCCGTTTTCCCACGTTGTCACGCTTTTCCCGCCATCCATGTCCTTTGTACGCCTTCAAAGTAATTTTTCCAGCCCGGATGAGAATAAAGGCATTAACGCTATCCTTTGGGAACGGCTGAAGGCGCATAAAGGGCCCTTTATGCTTCTTGCCCCCTCATGGCAAATTGATCTGGCTAGGGGGGCTCTGAGTTATTTTGGCCTCACATTATTGCCGCAAACATGCCAAAAAGTTACCGATCGGCTTTATCATACGAAGCTTGTCTTATGCGATGTAAAACGAACATAGCGGTGATTTATGACTGAACCCTTTCGAACGGCTGTTCTCATTCCCTGTTACAACGAGGAAACAGCAATCGCTAAAGTCGTTGACGATTTCCGTCGAGCGTTGCCGGATGCGGTAATTTACGTTTACGATAACAACTCGCGCGACCGGACAATCGATGTGGCGTGCGCGGCCGGCGCGGTTGTCCGCGTCGAACCGCTGCAAGGAAAAGGCAATGTTCTGCGGCGCATGTTCGCGGATATCGAAGCGGACATTTATGTTTTGGTGGATGGCGACGCGACTTACGACGCGGCTTCGGCGCCAAAAATGATCAAGGCTTTGCTCGACGGGCCGTTGGACATGGTCAACGGGGCACGTGTTACGAACATCCAGGAAGCATACAGACCCGGTCATCGGTTCGGCAATTGGCTGTTGACGAGCATGGTCGCGTGGATTTTTGGCAATCGCTTTTCCGATATGCTTTCCGGTTACCGCGTTTTTTCGCGGCGTTATGTAAAAAGTTTTCCGGCGCTGGCGGTCGGATTCGAAACGGAGACGGAGCTTACGGTTCATGCATTAGAATTGCGCATGCCAACGGCCGAAATGGGGACTCCCTATAAAGACCGACCTGTCGGTTCAGTCAGCAAGCTAAGTACGTTCAAGGATGGCTTCCGGATCTTATGGACGATTGTTGTGCTGGTTAAGGAAGAAAGACCCATGCAGTTCTTTTCATTATTGGCCGCGTTTCTGGCGATTTTTTCGCTTGTGCTAATTGTCCCCATTTTGTCTGAATACGTCGAAACCGGATTAGTCCCGCGTTTGCCCACGGCCATCTTGTCGATGGGCATGATGATCTTGTCTTTCCTGAGCCTTTCCTGCGGCCTGATCCTTGAAACCGTGACACGTGGCCGCCGTGAAATGAAACGGATGCGTTACCTGAACATTCCAGCC
>CAYNLV010000010.1:0-20639 GCA_964398175.1 uncultured Rhodospirillaceae bacterium | reverse complement strand
CCGATTGAGCTTTGAAATCCCAATGCCCATGGTCCGACCGCAATACTGGTATCGTCGCTGGCGGGCATATGAAGCATTTTAAGATTCGCAATATTGTATGTTCCGGATGTCGCCGTGACATTGATGCTGCCGTTCACTTCCAAAAGCTGCGCGGGCGTCGTCGTCCCGATGCCAACGCTTTGCGTGGCTGTAAGACGGATTACATCCATACCGCCAGTGACAAGACCCATCGTATCGTCGCCGGGTCGATAAAGGCCAACGTTCGTGTCGTTGCTAAAGTAAAGGCTGGGGGAAGCAGCTGTTCCGTCAGGCAAACTTAATGCGCCGGAAATATCGCCGACAACATTGCCATACAGCGTTCCCGTTAATACGCCGAGGAACCCGCCCGTTGCCGCCACGCTGCCCGAGAAGGTTGCGTTGCCGCTTGACCGCACAATGTTTAGCGCTGATCCGACTAACGTTCCGGTATCGTCGTATCGATTAATGAAAAAGTCTTCCGTGCCGCTCCCTGTTGCTATGACCCAACGGCTGCTATTCGTGCTTGTTGCGAACTGCAGTTCTCGTGACGATGTCGATGCATTGGAAATGCGGATATTGCCGTCGTTAACATGAAGTCTTTCGCCCGGAACTAGCGTGCCAAGACCTAAATAGCCGTTCGGATCTAGCACCATGCTGGTAACGCTTGATGTCGAAAAAAGAAGATAACCCGAGGACGTCGCGTAAATCGAGTCGCCCACGCCGTCTGTGATATGGTCCGTTATATCGGCAGGGTTAGCCCCGGCAATAACACGGCCTTTACTGTCAACGGTAACGCGATCATAGGTGCCTGCCGGAATGACGTTGGGCAAGCGCCCGTCGACGATCGTTGCTGTCGGGCTGCTATCCCCATTAATCAAATTATCGAGAGCTTCTGAGGCATTCGATGCGCCGGTACCGCCATTCGCAATGGCAACAATTCCTGTAACGTTGCCGGCTGTTCCCGATGCATTGCCGTTTATGTTTATATCAAGTGTTGGAGTTAACGTCCCTGTAAGGCCAAGGATGCTCCATGCCGAAGCCGTGTTCGCCGCTGTAAACAAGGGGCTACCGGTATTTCCACCACCAAGCGTCGTGCGCGCGCTCGTTGCCGATGCCTCGACAAAGAGAGCATGGCCGATTGCTTGAGCCCCCAGCGTTGATCGACCACCAGACGCTGTGTTTTCTATGAAAAGCGCATCGCCAATCGTGCCCGAGTTTAACAGCGTTTGTCGCACGGCCTGTGCCGTTGCTGTAACGAGAACGGAAGAGCTAAAAAGATAATCGCCCATGAACGTTGCGCCAAGAGCCGTACGTCCTGTCGGCGCATCAGATGTAAACACCGTATCGCCGACTGAGCTTGAGCCTAAAAGAACCTGACGGACCGAACTTGCCGTATCTGCTACTAACGCTGTTGCGTTGAACAGATAGTGTCCCATAACCGAAGCGCCCAGATTCGTGCGCGCTTGATAAATATCATTCGCGCCCGTGCCGCCGCTTGTAATCGGTAGAGGGTTTGACAAGTTTAATGACGAGATCGTTCCTGTCGTTGCCGCTAAAGTGTTAATTGTTGCGGTTCCCGTAATCGACAATAATGATGCTGTAAGGCTAAGGGCATTGACGGCACCGCTTGCCGTTACGGTTACTTGCGTGCCTGTCGCACCGTAACGTACATTCGAACCGCTAGTCTCCTGCCAAATGGCCGCGCGCTGGATCGCCGCGCCAACGTTAAGGTAAATTAACTGGTCGTCACCGACAGGCGTGGTGCTTCCGCAATCGCTCTCAAGCTTTTTGTTGGCTCCAGCGGAAATTAGCGTCATTGCCGTCAGATCAGGCGTGGCGCGGGCATTTTCCCAACGGCAATAGATATAAAAATGTCCCCATGGATCAAGCTGTTTCATCCCGGATCCGGTAGCAAAAACGCCGACCTCCGTAGGGAAGCCGTTGTCGTCAGCCTTATCATAATCCGTTGGTAATTTTCCTGTATCTCCCGAACCAACATCAGCAAACTGCAGTAATTTTACAGGCGCGCTGTTGCATGGTGTTCCCGAGGTTTCATGCGTGCTTCGTGGCGGACAAAAAAGGGTCGCATCAGCGCTTAGTTCCGCTGTTGCTGCGAGCGTTGTAGCCGCTCCGTTTAATTCGTTTTTCGCCGCAACATTATTGCTAATCGTAATATTGCTGCGGAGAATTTGGCTGTAGCCGCTAAATAAAACTCCAGCGCCCACGCCAATAAGCCCTAAAACATAAAGAATTGGCGCGATTGCAAAGCCAGAGCGGTATTCGGGCTTTCCTTTTTGCATTAAGCGCACAAATGGCACGCGCCGTCTTTCACCCGGCACAGCAGATCTTCGCGACGATGATGGAAGCGGGGCCGCAGGCCCCGATCCCTGATCTTCGCTCATCATAACTCCATAAAACCTAACATCCCTTCGGCGTGACTCCAGCCCCAACACACACTCTCACCACGGCCTTTCGAGTCGCGCTGTGGTTATGAACTGAATTCACCTCGAGAACTTTGCGTTTATAATGGTTAATAAACCGTTGATTTGACGCCCAAGTACGTTATATGGAGCCATTTTTTGACGATTTTGAAATGGGTGATTCGCCCGCGATCGAATCATAATTCAGATATAAATTATTTTTGTATCACTTCCGTTATTATTTCGAAGGGGAAAGAGGTCCAATATTATTTATTTCGTTATGGTATCAAAACAATCCCGCTTCAATGCGAAATTGTATAATTAACACATAAAAGAACCCAAAAAATTCTAAAAAAATTTTTTTTAGGCCGGCGCAGCTGCCATCATATCGCCTAGCTTGGCGAGTAAATAATCCAAGTCTTCGGACCCAAAATCTTCATATTGGGTCAAAACCCGTTCAATAACTCGGGCACGGTAACGCTCAAGGTCATTGGTCCCACCGTCAAGTTCAGTCTCATGAACCACGTCTAGCGCCACCCTTACAGCTGCTAGTAAACCTGCCGGCATGCCTGCTTTTTCATAAAGAGTTTTTAGTCCAAGACGTCCGGCATCATGAATCAGTATCCGCGCATTCACGACCGGTACGTTCGCCATAATAGCTAAGGCCGCTTCAAAAAAAACCACGTCGCCCATGCATAACGCTCGTAAAATAATAGATGGCGTTAACCTTCGGTTGCGGTACATCTGCACAACAAGTTTTTCGATATCCTTTTCGCTGCTTCCCGCCGCAAAACCAATAACGGTGCGCTCACGACTTTGCAAAACAAGATCGGATGCCATGGTTGACGAAAGTTCGTGATGAGAGACCAGATAGTCCTTCAACTTATCTGAAACAATCGCCGCCAATCGCTCAGCCACCATAATGGGTAGCACAGACCGCCGTACCATCGCCTCCTTAATGTTTTCGCTTTCTTGAAAACGATCGACAGCTTTATCAAGGCTTTGTTCTGTAATATGAGCGGTTGCGTTATTCATGAGCACGGTTACGGCTTTTTCACCAGCTTTTGTTATTAATGCCTCCGAAACTTTTTCAGAAACATTCGGCCGATTGGCTATAGCTTCATGTTTTTGATCTGAACCACTATTTACAACCGCTATCAAATCCGCATCTGTCAGCACCATCGAATTTTCAATGATGGGAAGTGCTACAATTTCAACATCATTGGCCAGTTTAAATGCTACATCATGCGGTAGTCTAACAGCGTGACGCAAACTTTGCGAAAGCGACTGGCGCACAGAAACTTCAATGTCTTTTGCCATAAGGCGTACGATATCGTGCGCCAGCTGTAGTTCATTATCGGTGAGTTTTGGGCTGTCAATTTCCTGCGCCAGTTTGCCAGCAACTTCTGCCCTTACAATAGGCGATGGCTCTTGGAGCAGACGGTCGACGTCAGCTTTTGTTAGATGAGATGCCATTTCCTGACCTTCCTTTGCCGGAATGGTTTGCCTACAGAGGCACAAGTTTCAACCGGACATTTTTTGTATATTTTGTCAAACGTTATCACTGCATCAAGGTTAAAGTTAAACGAAACCGCGGCAATTAACAGAAAGAAAATTTGCCGATTCCTTAACCTTTTTGTTTTTGCTTTAGTTTTAGTTAGAATCCGGTTAACTCAATTTAAAGTCACAACGTACAATTGTGGGGTTTTAATATGGAACTCAAGGCACACATCCGTAGCATTCCTGATTTTCCCAAGCCCGGTATCCTTTTTTACGATATAGGAACCTTATTGGCTCACGGTCCGGCTTGGAATCATGCCATTAAGAGTTTGTCGGATGTTGTGCGTGAAGAAAAACCGCATGTTTTATTGGGGATTGAATCGCGTGGCTTTCTCGTTGCAGCTCCATTAGCTGCCTCACTAGGTCTTGGCGTCGTAATGGTACGTAAGAAGGGAAAGTTGCCAGGAAAAACTGTCTCACACAGCTACGCATTGGAATACGGTACAGATACAATTGAAATTCAAGAAGATATGATCCGCCAAGGGCAACGTGTTGTTGTGCTGGACGATCTTCTTGCAACGGGAGGTACTGCTGAGGCTGCCATTACTTTAGCCCGGCGAATGGGGGCTGTAGTTACGCGAGCAGCCTTTATCATTGAATTGGATTTTCTTGGTGGCCGAGCAAAACTTGATGTGCCCGTAACAAGTTTGGTCACTTATAGCGAATAATCCGAAAAAACCTTCTACTGCAAGACATTATAAGCATTTACTAGCGCGCTTCCGGCATCACAATCAGACAACCTTGGCCGTGCTTCACAAGGTAAGCGCAAATGGATCGCGCGATTTTTTGCTCCATACCCATAAAACGTGCCCTATAGATGATATTGCCTTCGTTTGTGGACACTTTTTGTAAAACTTGATCTGTTCGACCAAGCAGTTGAGGCATACCCCGCCCCATGACAGACAAAGCCTGCTTCCCTGAAGCCGCATCATTATACGCCCCGATCTGTATACCCCAAGTGCCGGACGATATCGTATTATCGGTCGTTCCGAACGCGGAATAAGAAGCCGAAGCCTTCGTCGGAAGGCCTATATAGCGGTTGTCTTGCATGTCGTCCCAGTCGCCTTCTGCCCCATACGTTTCAGCCTGAGGATCGTTGTCTCCCTCAGCATTAGCTTGATATATATGGGGCTCAAGACCTTCATTTACGCTTATAAAACCTTGATCTAAAAGCTTTTCCATTTGATTGTTGCGAGAGGCCGTAGACCGCCCCCCAAAAACAACACCTATAAGCCGTGTATTATTACGGACAGCCGAGGCAACTAAATTAAAACCAGAGGCCCGGACATACCCTGTTTTTATACCGTCCATACCTTCATAGCGTTCCATTAAGCGATTGTGATTCTTGTGTTTTATGCCTTGATAGGTGAAACTATCTCGCCAAAACCACTCATAGTACTGAGGGTAGTGATATATGAGGGCATGGGCCAACATAGCCATATCGCGGGCTGTTGTCACCTGAGCAGGGTTAGGCAAGCCTGAAGCGTTGCGAAACTCAGTTTGCTTCATACCTAAAGCGCGAGCTTGCCGGTTCATCATTTGGGCAAATCGTGGTTCACTTCCCCCGAGACCTTCGGCCAAAACCACAGCAGCATCATTGGCCGACTCGGTAATCACTCCTAGAATGGCATCCCGCACCCGAATACTTTGCCCCCGGCGCAATCCGAGTTTTGACGGCGATTGTGAAGCTGCATGGGAGGATACGGTAAATCTTTGATCTAATTGAATTTTACCAGTTTCTAGGGCCTGAAAAGTTATATACAAGGTCATCATTTTTGTAAGGGAGGCTGGGTGCCGTATATTGCTTGCGTTTACGGCGCGCAAAATCCGTCCTGTCCGAGCCTCAATGACGATGTCTGAATATAGTGCTCCGCCATCAACGGGCAGAACCCGGTGGCGCTTTACGTGGCTATAACGGCGAGAACGTGATTTTGCTTCAGCGTCTGTTGCGGACATGGATATAGCAGCAAGGACTAAAAGAAGTATAATTTTGGCTGTTTTTCGCCAGAATTCATGACTCATCATAGGGTCCTAATTTCTGATTCGCAGCAAAGCAATGGCCCGCAGAATCTAGCGAAAGCATCGGGATTGCAAGGACATTAATATTTATTCCTCCATAGAGTTAAGGAATCCTTGACAAGAAGCTGTTTTCCCCATATGTTAACTTTTATGTTGCAGTGCAACATAATCTTGGACACCCCGAATTTGGCGCATTCGCGCTATTTAACCATCGTGCCTTACACAAACCCTTTAGGAGGATCTTATGCAAACGACGAACGACCAAATCGACAAGATAACCAACAACCTGATAAAGGCCTGTACAGACTTGAATTCTCTCGTGCACGATTCCATGAATGCCGCGCTTCAATCAGCAACGGCGCTGACAAAGGGTTATGAAGAGCTGTATGACACAGTTAGTTCATTAGTCCAAAAATCCTTGGAAAACAGCGCACAAGCCAGTCGCGCCATGCTGAGCGCAAAGTCAGTTCATGACCTTATGGATACCCATTCGAGCCTACTGAAAAATGGTTTCGATAGTCTGATGTCGGAAATAAATAATATTACACAGCTAACGAGTCGAATCGCCCAGCAGGCGGCAGAGCCGGTGGCAAATCACGTTAACGCTACTATCAGCAAGATTTCCCAAACAAAAGCCGCTTAATTGTGCTTTTTCTTAAGGGCTTGTGGTTAAAACCCCCGGTAATAACTCCGGGGGTTTTTATTTAGGGACCCGTTCAGCTTGGACGGGGAGCCGATTGGGCCCGGACAGCGGCACATTCGGGCGTGTTTTTCCCGGAATACGTTCCCTTAATCGTGCTATATTACCTGAGCAATAAAACCGTCGATTACGTTTTAAGGTTGTTGGCTTCGTTCGTAAACGCTCCCGCTGCCGCTGCGATCTCGCCTGCAGATTGCCGCATCACCCTAGCTGCGCTTGAAACATGATCAATGCTGTTCGAGATGTCGTGAGTTGCGTCCACTACAATGGCGACACTTCGGCCAATCTCATTCGTGACTTGGCTTTGCTCCCCCTCGGCACCCTTAATACCGATCGAAATCTCGCTCATCCGGTTAATCATCTCAGCTATATCCGTAATGGCCTGGATAGCTTCGCCATAGGCCGGATGATCATTCGAAGCGAGCCATATAAAGCAAAGTCAGTCAGAATGATAAGCAACAAGCCAAAACCGACATAGATCATTGTAAGCTTGCCTAGGTCGGCCCTTAGCCCAGTTGTAGAAAGATTAAGTTCCAGCTTACCTAGAGGCTGATTGTCATGCACGATTGGTGCTGAGGTATTAACGGCATTATCTGTTATGAAATCGCCCTGCGCTTGTTGAATCTTTCCTTTCGGATCAATGACTCGAGCGCCCATGAAATCCGGATCAACAGCAAGTCCTTTCAGCATAAGATCAATCTGTGCCGCCTCCATATTCCATACGGCGGACTCAAGTTCCGATGCCTGAATTTTGGCTGTTAAGTCGCCGCGACGCGCAAGTTCATACGTCCTTTGTTGTTGAGTGTAATGGAGTTGAAAGTAGATGGCTGTTCCAATAATGGCAGCCAGCACAAGAATAACGACAAGCATCGTCCGCTGCTCAAGACTGAGCTGCGTGAAAAGATGGCGTCTTCTATTGTTTGGCGTGCCAGAATTAACTTCTTTTTCTACAGGCATCACCCGCACTTTTCCTGGTTACTGTCAGTCTTTCAAGCCGTGCTTTGCAAAAATTGTCACCCGTTTGCCTGATCTTCGTAATTCAGCCATGCCTTTATCAAGTAGCGCCGCATATTCTTTCGATTTCCGATTGGCCAGCGAGAAAGCGATATAGACATCTATTGATGGCGGTGGACTGTCAATGACTTTTATTTTTTTGCCCAGTTTCTACGCAGCAATTTGCGTCTTGAGCACATTTCCATCTTCGATCATTAGGTCAATGCGCTAGGCAACTAATTTATTGAGGTTAGTCGTCAGGACATCATCGCCGGAAGATGCTTGTATTTTTTACTATCTGCTTTGTTCTTGTCGATATACTCGTCAATAACGTCCGTATAGATATAGCCGTAATAACTCCCAGTGATTTTCCGCTCGGTGATGAAATATCCTTGTAAGCAAATGGATTGTCCGAACGCACGGCAACTGTATTCGATGATCTGCCCAAAGATATTTCCGGAAATACAAAATCCGGAGTATCTGTTTTAGCCGCGCCAACGCCGCCATGGAACTCGCCTGCCTTCACTTTTTCCAAAGCGCGCGCCTATGTAAGAATCTGGTAATCGACGGTATGACCAGTCTTGCCAAAAACTTCTTTTGCAATTTCTATAATATAGCGGGGTTTATCACCCGTGGCCCCGCAATTGTAAGGACACCAAGCGTCATCGCGCAGGCTTATCGTATCTGCTAACGCAGGGCTTATAAAACCGCCTAAAACCCCACAAAAAGCGCAAAGAAATAACGCGGGTTTTTTCATCTTTTGCTCCCGGAACAGGATATAGTCTGCAAACCGAGAAAGCGGTCGCATGTGTGTTGAGGAAGACTAAGCTCCCTAAGGCTAAAAAAGCCTTATCATGTGCTTTTTATAACCACTCTAAAAACATATTTGATTCAGGGGGGCATAAACAAAAAAGGGCGGTGGTCTCCCACCGCCCTTTGTTTTTTTGAACTAACTGCCTAGAGCAATTAGAACGTGATCTTTTGTGAGAGCATCAGGACATGCCCGTCGTTCTTTTCGGCGTTTACGCCACCGATGGTGTCGTCACGTTCCTGTTCAAAGAACACAGCATCACCCGCTGTCGTCAGACCCGGGAACCATGTGTACGTCGCTCCGAAGCCAACGGCTTTGAAGTCATCCACGTAGTTCGTGTGGTTGGTGTCGGGGCCGGTGCCAGCAACCGCAAAGCCGTTGTTGTACCCTTCGCCACCGAGGCCGCTCACGCCCAGAGTAATCTCTTTGAACTCATACTTCAGACCGGCTGTCCACACGGTTTGATCCTTGTTTTGATGATCATATGTGTTGTAACGGCCAGCGTCGACATACGAACCACCCAGCGTGAAGTCACCGGAAACGTTCGGCACATTGAAGTGCAACTGAGTGCCAACACCCCATGAGGTGAAGTCCTCAGCCGGCAAAGTACCACCAGCGAAAAGAAGAGCGTTCCCTTCACGCGCGCCCGTTGACATCGTCGCCGTGATTACCGCGTTCACGGGGTTCCAGTTGCCCGTGTACTGCGCGGTCGCTTCGACAAAATCCTTGTAAGGCGCATCGGATGTACCGTTCGTCACGGCCGTGCCAAGACCATTGTTGCGGTACTTGATCACGTTCTGCCCTTGATCATACAGATTGGGGGCATAGGACGCGCCAAGTTGCAGCTTATGGTTTTCGTTGCCGACTTTCGGTGTGTAGTACGTGATTTTCGTGCTGTTTTCGGTGTTGTCGATAAAGCTCGGCGAGAACACCTTCAGTGTGGTCGGATCCGTGAAATCCGTGTAGGTGCCATCGACTTGGCCTTCGCCAACCGTTGGGGTGTACACGAACAGATCAGAGGCGCCGTGATCGTCACCCAAGATGAACTTGCCCCAAGCGCCCGACATCCAAACGTAGCCTTGGTCTTCATGAACGCGATTGTTTCCGCCAGTCCAAGTATCGGTGTAATCAGCGCCATTCCACAAGCTGATGAGACCGCCGTATTCGATGCCATTGGCGGCTTTGCCTTCGGCTGAGATGTTCAGGCGGAACTCGGATTCAAAATCATTGTCACGGCGTGACAGACGAACAGCAGCGTCTTCAATCGTCGTTGTGTCCGTGGTGTTGTTGGTGTTTTCATGGAACTGGGCCGCACGGAAATCGACGTAGCCGCCGACATTGACCGTGATGGGCGATCCCGCGGCTTGTGCAGCGCCCGCAAAGGCAACCAGAGCCGTCGTAGCCAATAGAATTTTACGCATGCTATCCCCCTCGTGGATGGACAAAAAGGTGTTGAACTTAAGAAGTTAGATCGTTAGTGACTTGAGAGGGCAGCTGCCCCGTCGCAAGAAATCTGGTATAAAGGCCTTGCACAGACAAGTCTGAAATAGGTTTTTTCGCGACTCACCCTGTTTGTGTGGCATAACCGCCACAAGAGTGTTAACTACTGATTTCCTTGCAACGTATTGATTTTCCGGCCATACAAGCGGAAAATCAGATCCTTAAATCGTTAAGCTTTCCGTGAGCGCAACATGAAACTTCCTAGCTTTTTTCCGGTGTTTTCCAGCCTTTCATCGCCGCGCACTTTTTCTCCCATTTTGGGGGGAATTCTGCTTGTTGCGCTTACCGCGTGCTCGAGCCTTGGTCTTGAGACCGATAAAAGCTATGAAAACAAGGAAAAAGAAAAAATGTATAAGCACGGCAGCGTGCTGAGCGACGAAGGTGGCGCGACCCTTTTGGGCCGGGACAACAAGAAAAACACAGATGCTTCGGGCGTAGGCGTTAATAGTTTTCTGTGGCGCGCGACGCTTGATACGATTGCCTTCATGCCCATATCCACTGCTGATCCTTTCGGGGGAGTAATAACTACGGACTGGTATTCGGCCCCCGGCGCGCCGAACGAGCGAATCAAGCTTAACGTTTTCATCCTTGACCGCGATTTACGGGCTGATGGCGTTCGGGTCTCAGTTTTTCGCCAAACCCGTGGAACCGACAACATCTGGACCGACGCGACGGCCGCTCCCGCCACCGCAACTTCGCTGGAAGCCGCCATTTTAACCCGCGCACGGCAAATGCGTCTGGCTCAAAAAGATACGAAATAAAAGAAAAAGGCTTTTTTTCTTGGGAAAACGCCTGTTATCCCCGTCGGATCTTGCTATAACCCCTTTTTCAATCTCCATTATCCGATGGCGTTCTAAACATGCCTTACGACGTTCAAAAAACCGAAGCCAAATGGCAAAAATTCTGGAAAGATCAGCAAAGCTTTAAAGCGATCGTGGATTCCTCCCGCCCTAAATATTACGTCATGTCTATGTTTCCGTATCCATCGGGACGCATCCATATGGGCCACGTACGCAATTACACGTTGGGCGATGTCGTCGCACGTTACAAGCGCGCGCAAGGCTTCAACGTCCTTCATCCGATGGGCTGGGACGCATTCGGCTTGCCCGCCGAAAACGCCGCGCGTGACCGCAAAGTACATCCGGCAAAGTGGACGTATGACAACATCGATACCATGCGCGGCGAGCTAAAACGCATGGGCCTTAGCATCGACTGGAGTCGTGAAGTTGCGACGTGTGACTCTTCCTATTACAAACATCAACAAAAGCTTTTCCTTGACTTTCTTAAGGCCGGCCTTGTCTATCGCAAGGAGTCTTGGGTGAACTGGGATCCAGTCGACAACACCGTGCTCGCGAACGAACAGGTCATTGACGGCCGTGGCTGGCGGTCCGGCGCGTTGGTCGAAAAACGACAACTGTCGCAGTGGTTTTTCAAAATCACTGCCTTTACAGAAGAGTTGCTTGGCGCGTTGAAGTCTCTTGACCGCTGGCCGGAAAAAGTCCGGTTGATGCAGGAAAACTGGATCGGCAAATCGCACGGCGCCCATATCACGTTTGTACTGGACGGACGCAGGGATGGTATTGATGTTTTCACAACGCGTCCCGACACTTTGTTCGGCGCATCATTCGTTGCCATTTCCGCTAATCATTCGTTGGCATCGCAGCTCGCCTCAAAAGACCAACAGTTAGCCGCGTTTATCGCGGAGTGCAATCGCATGGGGACGAGCGAAGCGGCAATTGAGGCGGCGGAAAAGAAGGGCTTCAACACCGGTCTTTTCGTTCAACATCCTTTCGACAAATTGTGGAAGCTACCGGTCTATGTTGCGAATTTCGTGCTCATGGAATACGGAACGGGTGCGATTTTCGGCTGCCCCGCCCACGACCAGCGCGACCTTGATTTCGCACGGAAGTATGAATTGTCCGTGAAACCCGTCGTGCTGCCGCCTGACACCGATCCCAAGACTTTTGACGTGGGCAACGAGGCTTATGTCGGGCCCGGCACGCTTTATAATTCCGATTTCCTAAACGGCCTTGGCGTCGACGAAGCCATTGAGGCGGCGATCAGGAAAATCGAAAACCTGAAAGCGGGTCACGGCACGGTGCAATACCGTTTGCGCGATTGGGGCATTAGCCGCCAGCGTTACTGGGGCTGCCCTATCCCGGTTATTCATTGCGACGCGTGCGGCGTGGTGCCCGTGCCAACCAAAGATTTGCCGGTCAAGTTGCCGGACGATGTGACCTTCGACAAGCCCGGGAATCCGCTCGATCATCATCCGACCTGGAAAAACGTGAACTGCCCGCAATGCGGCAAGCCTGCGCGGCGCGAGACGGACACGTGCGATACATTTGTGGATTCAAGCTGGTATTTCGCGCGTTATTGTTCCGCCACTAACCCGGATATGCCGGTCGAGGATTGCGAAGCTTCGTATTGGTTACCGGTCGATCAATATGTCGGCGGTGTGGAACACGCGATCTTGCATTTGCTATACGCGCGTTTTTTTACCCGTGCAATGAAGCAAACCGGCCATCTTAAAATCGACGAGCCATTCACGGGCCTCTTCACGCAAGGCATGATTTGCCATGAATCCTATAAGGATGAAAACGGTAAGTGGCTTTATCCCGAGGAAGTGAAAAAAAATCCTGACGGCAGTGCCGCGCACACCGAAACAGGCCATCCTGTTACCATTGGCCGTTCGGAGGTGATGAGCAAATCGAAAAAGAACGTCGTCGATCCCGGTAAGATCATCGATAGCTATGGCGCGGACACGGCGCGTCTCTTTATGCTTTCTGACAGCCCGCCCGAGCGCGACCTTGAGTGGACGGACGCCGGCGTCGATGGCGCATGGCGCTATATTAACCGGCTTTGGAAGATGGTGAACGAGGCGGCTTTGCCGCCTGTCGGCGCCGCCCTTCCCGCTCGGCTCGGCGAACGCGCAGAAATGACGCGGCGCATTATTCATCGCACGGTGGCAGATGTCTCCGGCGACCTTGACAAGTTCCACTTTAACCGTGCCGTCGCGCGCGTGCGTGAAATGACAAATGCTCTCGATGACCTCGACACGAAAAACAAGGACGAGGCGTGGGTGCTTCGCGAAGGACTGGAGCGCGCGGCGCAGCTTTTCAGCCCTATGCTTCCGCATGTTTCGGAAGAGTTGTGGGAGATGCTTGGTCACAAGACACCGCTTTGCAACAAGCTGTGGCCGAAAGCGGATCCTGCGCTCCTCATCAACACAACCGCGACCGTCGCGGTTCAGGTAAACGGCCGTTTGCGCGCAACCATCACTTTGCCACGCGATACGGACAATAAAGAAGCCGAAAAGTTCGCGCTTGCCGACCCCAACGTACAGCGAGCCTTGGGCGGCAAGGCACCAAAAAAAGTGATTGTGGTGAAGAACAAGATCGTCAACATCGTCGTTTAGCGGAAGGATGACATGAGGCTGCTGATCCCCGTTTTCTTCCTTCTGCTTTCCGGCTGCGGGTTTTCGCCCGTATACGGCACGCACGACAAAAACACGCCGGTCGCCGCCGCGCTGAACAACATCCGTATTGCTAACATCCCCGATCGTCAGGGTCAGTTGCTCCGCAATCATTTAATCGATCGGATGTATTTTTCGGGCCGCCCCAAACAGCCGACGTCAACGCTCGAGGTGACGCTTAAAAGCACCGAATACGATCTCGGCATCCAGAAAGATGCAACAGCCTCGCGGCGCGTTTTGAACCTCTGGGCGGAGTATTCCCTGAAAGACAACGACGGCAAACAGCTGTTGAAAGGCAAGGCGCACAGCTCCGTCAGCTTCAGCAAGCTTGAGGCGCAATACGGCACGCTGGCGGCGCAGGAAAACGCGCAGGAACGCGCGCTTAATGAGGTTGGCGAGCAGATCGTCAACCGTCTCAGCGTGTATTTTGCGGAAAAGCCTTAGAGGCTCTGTTCCGTCTTAAATTCTGCGGCTTTTCGGGAAATTGGCTTTGAACTCGCCGGATGATTTCAGCCCCGATATTTTTTTCTTCGTTCGGCACGCGTACCGCGACTGTGTGGCGGCCCCACTCCAGCGAAATCGGCGGCGCGATGCCAAAGCGCGAAAGAATAATAATCGGCGTAGAAGCATAAGGCTTTGCGCCGTCAGTTCCAAAACAGCGAATGCGGCTGATGTGGCCACAGACATCCAGGATTTTAGTGTCTTGCAAAGCGACGACGGTGAAAAATATGTCGGTTTCCATCAAATCATAAAGCGCTTTTTGCAGACCTTTTTCAGTCTGAAAGGTACGGACTTCGTGGCCCATTTTTCGAAGCTGACGAACCGCTGCACCGTCATTAATGCCCAGCATCACTATTTTTGCCATAATGCGTCTCCTTAACATGCGTTTTGGTTAAAATCCCGTATCACAAGCTAACAAAGAACCTGTTTCGGGAGAACCCTTTTTTCGCTATGCGTAGAATATGAAACTCGCCACCGCCCAGATCGCTTCTTTCCTCCAGTCGCCGAACCCGTCCGTGCGCGTCATGCTTTTTTACGGACCGGACACAGGTCTTGTGCATGAACGCGCGGATCAGATAGCGAAGAAGATCGTGCCGAACAAGGACGACCCTTTCCGTCTTGCGCTGTTGACGGGCGATACGGTTGCGGATGATCCCGCACGGCTGGCGGACGAGATGGCGGCCATGGCCTTGGGCGGCGGCAGGCGTTTGGTTCGCCTGCAGCACGTCAAGGATACGGTCGCGATCCCTCTCGCCAAATTGCTGGCCGATATGCCCGCGAATGACTCGATACTTTTGATCGAAGCCGGGGACTTGGAAAAGCGCTCTAAACTCCGCGCGCTGTGCGAAGGCGACAGCCCCCTCGCCTGCGCCATACCGTGCTACGTGGAAGAAGGACGCAACCTCGCGCGCACAATTACGGATATTCTCCAGGCCGAGGGGCTGAAAGTTTCGCACGAAGTTCTGACTTTACTTGCCGGAACGCTACCGCCCGATCGTCTTGCCATGCGCAGCGAGCTTGAAAAGCTCGCGTTGTACGCGAAAGGAAAAAAAGAAGTTTCGGCGGACGATGTCCGCGCTGCGCTGCACGATGCCGGTGCCGCCGAAATGGACGATCTTGTGAACGCGGCAGCAGGCGGCGATGCGAAACGCGTGAGCGTGTTGCTTGATCATCTGTTCGCTGAGCAAACGTCGCCGGTTGCAATTTTGCGCGCGGCGCAACGGCATTTCATGCGCCTGCAGCTCGTGCGATCGTATATGGACGGCGGCGCAAGCGTGAGCACAGCCATCGATAAACTTCAGCCGAAAGTTTTTTGGAAATATAAGGATCCGATGGTAAGGCAGATTCAACGTTGGCCGTCCGCGCGGATTGAAAAGTATTTGCAGGAACTCGCCAGCGCCGAAGCCGCCGTGAAACGCACCGGCACGCCAGATGTGGCGCTGTGTTCGCAGTTGCTTTTGAGAGCGGCGGCGTAGGATGCAACCGGTCGAAAGGGTAGAGAAAATGGAACCAATCAATGCGTTGATAAAGCCGTTTATCGCATCAATCGCTACCGGAGCCGTTGAGATTTACAACGAATTTAGCTTACAGCATGAGCTAGGCATCTTTCTTCGAGGTGTCTTGCCTGAGTGTAAGGTCCAGTTTGAACGTAACGTGCGTTTCTTTTTTCCAAAAGGTGATGCGCCCTTTATAAAAAGAGAGATGGATATTGCCGT
Source organism: uncultured Rhodospirillaceae bacterium (assembly GCA_964398175.1). Lineage (GTDB taxonomy): Bacteria > Pseudomonadota > Alphaproteobacteria > UBA9219 > UBA9219 > JAXGVG01. The sequence goes on along the minus strand of CAYNLV010000010.1, from coordinate 4,927 downwards.
GTTTTCACCCGATAAAAGTGGGCTTTTGTATGCTTTCGAGCTCAAATATCCGAGAAACGGGCAATATCCAGAACAAATGTTCAGTTTTTGTAAGGACCTTCAGTTCGCGGAACAGTTAAAGGGGGCGGGTTTCTTGTGTGCAGCTGTGCTTATTTTTGCTGAAGATAAACTTTTCCATCAGGGTTCTGGCGAAGGAATCTATGGCTATTTTCGAACTAAGACCCGATTAACGGGGCGCATTCAAAAACCGACCGGCCCAAAGAATGAGTACGTATTTTTATCTGGCAACTATCAAGTTGACTGGCAATCTATTACTCAGAATCTAAAATATACCGTCATTGATGTTCACTAATTTTTCTTTTTCGCCCCCCCTACCCCCTCAACTTCCGTATCACCCCGTTGAGTTGGTCGATGTCGGCGTAGTGAATGGTGATCGAGCCCTTCTTGCCATCGAGATGGAGTTTGACTTTAAGGCCGATGGCGCGTTCCAGTTCTTTTTCGAGCATGAGAACATCCGCGCTCGTCTGTGCCGATATCGCTTTTTTCTTCGGCGCGTCCCCTGCCCTGCCCGCTTCTGCCATGCGTTTTGCGAGGCCTTCGGCCTGACGCACGCTCATGCCTTTTTTCACGATCTCCTGCGCAAGCCCGGTCGGATCTTTTGCCGTAATAATGGCGCGCGCATGGCCCATCGAAAGCTGGCCCGCGTCGATCATCTGTTTCACGGGTTGCGGCAGCGTCAAGAGCCTCAGCATGTTTGTGATGTGCGGCCGGCTTTTGCCGACGACTTTCGCAAGGCCGTCTTGCGAATGGTGAAACTCTTCCATCAAACGGCGGTAGCCTTCCGCTTCCTCGAGCGGCGATAAATCCTGCCGCTGCACGTTTTCGATCAAACCGATTTCAAGCGCTTCGCGATCCGAAAGCGCGCGGATCATCACCGGTACTTCGTGCAAGCCGACCATTTGCGCAGCGCGCCAGCGGCGTTCGCCCGCGATGATTTCATAGCTGTCTTTCTCGCCTTCGATCGGCCGCACCATCAACGGCTGCAGAACGCCGCGTTCGCGAATGGAATCCGCCAGGCCTTTGATCGCGTCCTCGTCAAAACGGCGGCGCGGTTGAAACGCGCCGGGCTGCACCCACTCAATCGGCATCGTTTGAACGCCGCCGGATTTTTCTTTCGTTTGCGATTGCGTCGGCGCAAGCACGGATGCCACCGATGCGGCAGCCGGACGCGGCGCCTGATAGGATGCATCCGCGTCGCCGAACAAAGCGGATAGGCCCCGACCGAGTGGCGCGGGTTTTGTAGCGGGTTTCGTCGTCATGCAACTTCTCTCCTGATATTTGAGCTTTGTCTCTGTTCCTCGCGGCGCAGAATTTCGCCCGCGAGCAACATATACGCGCGACTGCCGGAACATTTCAGGTCGTAGAGCAACACGGGCTTGCCGTGTGACGGCGCTTCGGAAACGCGCACGTTGCGCGGAATGACGGTTTCATAGACGATGTCGCCAAAGAACGCGCGCACGTCGTTTGCGACCGCTTCAGACAAGGCGTTGCGTCTGTCGAACATCGTCAATACTACCCCTTGTATCTCAAGCCCCGGATTGAAGCGCACGCGAACCGCTTCGATGGTTTGCAAAAGACTGCTCATGCCCTCGAGCGCATAAAACTCAACCTGCAACGGAACGAGCAACCCGTCTGCCGCGACAAGCGCGTTGAGTGTGATGAGATTGAGGGAAGGGGGGCAATCAATGAGAATGAAGTCGTAGTTTTTTGCGCTGCGTTCGAAGGCCTCGCGCATGCGGAATTCACGGCGTTCCGTGTTCACCAGCTGAATTTCCGCGCCTGCCAGATCGGCGGACGATGTGACAATCGACAAATTAGGAATGGGTGTTGGCACAACCGTGTCTTCGACGGACAATCCATCGAACATCAGCTCATAACACCCCGCACCGCGATCCGAACGTGCAATACCGAAGCCTGTCGAAGCATTGCCTTGCGGATCGGCGTCGACAATAAGCACGCGCTTGCCAACGGCGGCCATGGCGGTTGCGAGATTTACAGCCGTTGTTGTTTTACCGACGCCGCCTTTTTGGTTCACAATCGCGAGAACACGGCACTCATGATGCTCAACTTGATCGGGATTGTCGGGGGAGGCGATGGTGACGTTCATGAGAGCGGCGGACTTTCAGATCTTTGATTTTCAATACGGAGCCGGATGGATCGCTTAGGCTCGGAAGCATTTCAAGGCTGAATGTCCAATATTTACGGGCTTCTGTCAATTCCGCTTCGGCCTGCTCGCCCTTCAAAAACAGGCAGATAGAATCTTTATGGGTCAAAGGCTTGGCCAAAGACAATAGCTCGGGCATGGGCTTCAGGGCGCGAGCTGTTACGACGTCTGTCTGAAGGTCGCGGATGGCCTCGACCCGGGCGTTATGGACGGTGACTTCAAGGCCAAGCTCATGCGCCACGACCTCTAAAAAGCGCGCTTTCTTGGCGATGCTCTCGATCAGATGGACTTCTGGAATACCAAGAATAGCGAGGACAATCCCCGGAAATCCGGCGCCGGTGCCAAGGTCGGCAAGCGTGTGTAAAGGGGCCGGAATGTGTGCCTTAAGCTGGGCGCTGTCGAGAAAATGGCGCTGCCAAAGAGAAGGGATCGTGCTTGCCGCCACGAGATTGAATTTTTCATTCCATTCCCGCAACAGACGCGCGTAAATATCAAGCTTTTCCTCAGTTTCACGTGGAACTGAAAAATGGCGGAAAAAGGCCTCCCGAAAGGCATCTGCAGCCTTAGACACGGCACTTTTCCTTGGTTTCCGGAGCTTTTTTGACATGCCGGAGCAGGGCCACAACAGCCGCTGGCGTCATACCCGGGATGCGAGCTGCTGCTCCAAGGGTCTCGGGGCGGACCTGCCGAAGTTTTTGCCGAATTTCCGTTGAAAGGCAGCCAATAGCCTCAAGGTCGATGTTTTTGGGGAGGGATAGGGCCTCGTCTTTCCGGAAGGCCCGAATATCGGCTTCCTGTCTGTCCATGTAGCCTGCATATATACTATCGATTTCCAACTGTTCGATGATTTCTGGCGAAAAAGCCTTTAATTCCGGCCAGATAGTCGCCAATTGACCAAATGAAATATCCGGATAGGCAAGGAGGTCAGCAACCGTTCTCCGGACGCCATCTTGGTTGATAGTCAGGCCTTTCTGGGCGAGTTGCGAAGGGGTAACGGACAGGTTGCTAACGAGTTCACGCGCGTTTGAAAGCGCCTTCAACTTAGCCTCAAACGCCTTCGCGCGCATGTTTCCTATACATCCGATTTTGAGCCCCAAAGCCGTGAGTCTCTGATCAGCATTGTCGGCCCGGAGCGACAGGCGGTATTCCGCACGCGAAGTGAACATGCGGTAGGGTTCCGTCACACCGCGCGTGATCAGATCGTCCACCATGACGCCGATATAGGCTTGCGAGCGGTCCAACGTAAAGGACGATAAACCCGCTATTTTGAGGCCCGCGTTAAGCCCAGCTACTAGCCCTTGTGCTGCCGCCTCTTCATAGCCCGTCGTACCATTGATCTGGCCTGCAAAAAAAAGGCCCGGAATCCGCTTGGTTTCGAGTGTCGGGCGAAGCTCACGCGGATCGCAGAAATCGTACTCTATCGCATACCCAGCGCGGATCATCGTCGCGTTTTCGAGCCCACGGATGGATTTCAGCAGCGCGATCTGGACATCGCGGGGCAGGGAAGTTGCAAGACCGTTTGGGTAGATCGTGTCGTCATCGAGGCCTTCGGGCTCAAGGAAAATCTGGTGCCGCCCCTTGGCCGCAAAGCGCACGACCTTGTCCTCGATCGAGGGACAATAGCGGGGGCCGATGCTCTTGATTTGCCCGGAAAACATGGGTGCGCGATGCAAATTGGCGCGGATTATGTTGTGCGTTTCCGTGCACGTATACGTGATGCCGCAGGCCACTTGCGGGTTCGTAATTGCGCGGGTAAGAGACGAGAAGGGCACCGGCTGGTCATCGCCTTCCTGCCGTTCAAGAATATCCCAGTTTATGGTGTTTTTATCGAGGCGCGGCGGTGTTCCTGTTTTAAGTCGCGCAAGCGGAAATCCTAGTTTTTTCAATGCGTTGGATAGGCCTACCGATGGCGGTTCACCGAAGCGTCCTTCCGGTTTTTTCTCTTCGCCGACGTGCGTTAGGCCCGCCAAAAATGTGCCCGTCGTGACCACAACGGCGGCGGATTGGTACCGCGAACCGTCCGCGCCGGTGACGATAAAATGAGCTTCGGATTCTTGCGTCAAATCTTCAACCGCGATCGCGCGCACCGTCAAATTCGCGTAATTTAGCAGCGTTTCCTGCATGTTTTTGCGGTAAAGCTTGCGATCCGCCTGACAGCGCGGGCCGCGCACGGCGGGGCCCTTACTGCGATTTAGCAGGCGGAACTGGATCCCCGACGCGTCCGCAACGCGGCCCATAACCCCGTCTAACGCGTCAATTTCGCGCACCATTTGGCCTTTTCCTAGGCCCCCAATCGCAGGGTTACAGGACATTTCGCCAATCGTTTCAATGCGATGCGTGGCCAGCAACGTGCGCGCGCCAAGCCGCGCCGCCGCCGAAGCCGCCTCGCTCCCGGCATGCCCCCCGCCAATCACGATCACATCGAACTTTTCCATAGCCGGAAGGATATAGAGAAACTGCGGCACGAAAGCAAACAAGGGTTAGGGGCCCGTTCAGCGCGATCGGGGGACCTGTTTCCTCCGAGCTAGGGGCCCATTCAGCACCCGTTTGTGCGGGTTGCGGACTCTAATTTTACGTTTATTTAGGCGAAGCTTTTACATACCCCGGCCTCCGCCTTCGCTGCTTCGCAGCTTCGGCGCGACCTATTACTAGGACCGCGCCGGAGCTTTAGCGGAGGCGGGCTAACCCCTCCCGCACCCCCCT
>CAYNLV010000009.1:0-20806 GCA_964398175.1 uncultured Rhodospirillaceae bacterium | reverse complement strand
ACGGATGTTCCCCGCTGGTGCGCGGAAATGCCGCTCCGGGCGCATATTCTTGCCGTCCGCCCCGCCGCGCCTAATCACGGCGGCGAAGGGGCGTGGTATGTTGTGTTGAAAAGACAGCGCATTTAAGACCCTGAACCAATCTTTAACCATTCTTTTTTTGCCGAAATTAACGAGACGTTCACCGTGCCGCTTTTATGAAGGAAAGACACGGCGGCAACAGGCGCTTTATGGTTACGGGCGATATCACAGATCAAAAAACCTTTATAGGACTTCTATCGCTGGTCGTTTCCATTATCGGTTACGCACCCTACATTGCCTCGATCTTTGATGGCCGTTGCAAGCCCCACGCCTTTTCGTGGGTGATTTGGACCATGGCGACGGTGCTTATCTTTATCGCGCAATGCAGCCGCGACGCCGGGCCCGGCGCATGGGTCACGGGGCTAACGGCGCTGGCGTGCTTTCTGGTCAGCCTTTTTTCCCTTCGCTATGGCGAAAAGGAAATTACGCGCAGCGATGAAATCATTTTCGGCGTCGGCCTTGCCGCTATACCGCTTTGGGCCGTCATGCAGGATCCGTTGTGGTCGGTACTGTTGATGATCGGGATCAATTGTCTCGGCTTTTACCCGACCTTCCGCAAATCCTACGACAAGCCATATGAGGAAAACGCCTTTTTCTACAGCACCAACGTGGTGAAATTTTTTCTCGGTTTTCTGGCGCTCCAGCAGTATTCGATGGTGACGGCGCTGTCGCCGCTTTTCGGCGCCTTCATCAACGGCGCGTTTCTGGCCGTGTTGCTCTGGCGGCGGCAAGAACTTGCCGGGACGCAAGCGCACAAGGTCGCCAACGTGTCTTTTGCGCCGGCGCTAATGCATGAACGTGCCCGTTCGCGTTAGAGAATAAACTTCGACAAATCGACGTTTTTGGCAAAGTCATTCAGGCGTTCCTGAACGTAGGCCGCGTCAATCGCAATAGTCGTACCGGGCTTGTCGCTTGCGTCAAAACTGATGTCTTCCAATAGACGCTCAAGCAGCGTGTGCAAGCGCCGCGCTCCGATGTTTTCAACGCTGGCGTTCACCTCGGTCGCAAGGCGGGCAAGTTCATCGATAGCTTCAGGCGTGAAATCGATGGTCACGTTTTCCGTTGCCATAAGCGCCTTGTATTGCGTGACAAGGCTGTACTCAGGCTCCGTCAAAATGCGTTTGAAATCGTCGCGCGTCAGGGCTTGCAATTCGACGCGAATAGGCAAGCGGCCTTGCAGTTCCGGCAAAAGGTCGGAGGGTTTGGCAATATGAAAAGCGCCGGAAGCGATAAACAGAATGTGATCCGTGCGCACGGTACCGTATTTCGTTGAAACCGTCGTGCCCTCGATCAAGGGCAACAGATCGCGCTGTACGCCTTCGCGGCTTACGTCGCCCGTACCGCGAAACTCAGCGCTGCGCGACGCGATTTTGTCGATCTCGTCGACAAAAACGATGCCGTTTTGCTCGGCGTTGTCGATGGCTTCCGAAACGACCTTGTCCTGATCCAGCAATTTGTCGGATTCTTCGGCCAGAAGAACTTCGCGCGCGTCCTTGACCGGCAGCTTGCGCGTTTTGGTGCGGTTGCCAAAAGCTTTGCCGAAAATATCGCCCAAATTAATCATGCCCATCTGCGCGCCCGGCATGCCCGGCACATCAATGGTGGGCATTGTCGCCGCGCCTGTGTCTTGCACCTGAATCTCGATTTCACGTTCGTCAAGCTCGCCGTCTTTGAGCATGTGGCGAAATTTCACGCGCGTCTCGGGCGTGGCGGTCTCACCCACCAGCGCATCCAAAAGGCGTTCTTCGGCGCGTTGTTCGGCCTTGGGCGTGACGTCTTTACGGAATTTCTCGCGCGTAAGCTTCAGGGAAACCTCAATCAGATCGCGGACGATGCTCTCCACATCCCGGCCGACATAACCAACTTCGGTAAACTTCGTCGCCTCGACCTTCAAAAACGGCGCTTCGGCCAACCGCGCCAGACGCCGCGCGATTTCTGTTTTGCCGACGCCGGTTGGGCCAATCATCAAAATGTTTTTCGGCAGCACTTCCTCGCGTAGTGCTTCTGGCAACTGCTGGCGGCGCCAGCGGTTACGAAGAGCAATGGCAACCGCGCGCTTGGCGTCGTTTTGGCCGACGATAAAGCGATTCAGCTCGGCAACCGTTTCGCGGGGAGATAGGTGAGTCATTTTTTATCCGATCTCGATGGCCTCAATCGTCACATTCGTATTTGTGTAAACGCAAATACTGGCGGCAATATCCAATGCTTTCCGGGCAATGGTCTCGGCGTCCATAGCGGGCAAGTCGATAAGCGCCCGCGCGGCGGCCAGCGCATAAGGTCCACCGGAGCCAATGCCGATTAATCCATCTTCCGGCTCCAGCACATCGCCCGTGCCGGAAAGAATAAGGCTTGTCGATTTATCGGCCACTGCCATCATCGCTTCAAGACGGCGCAAATAACGATCCGTTCGCCAGTCTTTCGCCATCTCAACGCAGGCGCGCATCAACTGGCCTGGATGTTTTTCCAGCTTGCCTTCAAGCCGCTCGAATAGCGCGAAGGCGTCGGCGGTAGCGCCGGCAAAACCGGCGATAACGTCGCTATCCGATGAACCCGATTTTAAACGGCGCACTTTGCGCGCGTTGCTTTTCAGCACCGTTTGGCCGAACGACACCTGCCCATCGCCCGCGATCACGACCTTGTTGCCTTTGCGGACGGCCAAAATCGTTGTGCCTCGCCATGCCGGGCTATTCGCCGGTTCCGTCATAACAAGCCTTTCCTTTCAAAACAGTTGTACTACAAATGGGGTCTGAAAGCGCTTTTGGCAAGACCCCCAAGTTTTGCTATAGATTCAGCGGGTTCTCACACGAAAGGAAGCTCGCCATGCCTTACGATACGAACAATGTTTTTGCGCGAATTCTACGCGGCGAAATTCCCTGCAACAAGATTTACGAAGACGATTACGCGATTGCGTTTCACGATCTTCATCCGCAAGCGCCAGTGCATGTGCTCGTTATTCCCAAAGGGCCTTACATGAATCACAACGATTTTGCGGCGAACGCGAGCGAAGCGGAAATCACGGGTCTGCAACGCGCGATCGGTAAGGTTGCCGACAAGCTCGGCGTGACCGGCGCGGGGTATCGCCTGATTTCGAACTGCGGGAGCAACGCGGGACAGGAAGTGCCGCATTATCACGTGCACATTTTAGGCGGAAAAGCGCTTGGGCGGATGCTGCCGGATAAGTGAGGACAAATAAAAAGGCGCGCTCTTCGCGCGCCTCTTTGGAAAACTTTGCGCGCTTAGCCGCGCGTGTGCGCCATGAACGCGCTCTTTGCCGCCGTTCGGAAAGAAGCAGGCCTTCCGGCGTAAATCAAATCAGGCGCTTCTTGCGTCAGCTCATCAGGAGACATCTTGCGCGGGAACCGTGCGAGCGCAGATGTTTCAGCCTTAAGCTCTTTCTGACTTAAGCGACGGCTGATGGAGTATGTCATTTTTGCCTCCATGACCGAAAAACTTCGGTACAGGTACATTAAACACTGAAAGAATTAATTTGAGGTTAAATAGCAACGCATTGGAATAAATAAGCTTTTTTAGTTTCTTTCCCGCCGGGAAGGAAAATTTCTGGATTTTCTTAGAAATTTGTTAATCCAAATCATGTAGGCGCGCTCGCCCTTGCCCAAGCCGGGGGAACCCTCCATAGTCTTTTCATGCCCGAAACCCAAAAGCTTTTCGACCAACTGGCCTGGCAAATGGCGGCAGGCGCCGATGAGCCCATCGGTGAAACGCCCGGCCTTGGAAACTGGCTCGGCGGAAGCAGGGAGGGGGGCAAAACGGACCCGCCCACCCCTTCGACGCTGCCGGAACGCTGCGCCAATGCTCCTTCAACGCTCACGCAACGCGCGCTCAGCGCTCATGCAACGCAAGCGAAAAAGGCCGAAATTCCCTCCGTAATGGCCTCTTCCATTGCGGCTTTACGCGAGGAATTACAACGTTTTGAAGGCTGCGCTTTGAAGAAAACGGCCATGAATCTCGTCTTCGCTGACGGCAATCCAGCCGCTTCCGTTATGCTTGTCGGCGAAGCCCCCGGCGAGGACGAAGACCGTCAGGGCGTGCCTTTCGTGGGCGTTTCGGGCAAATTGCTCGACCGGATGCTAGCCGCCATAGGCCTTGACCGCACATCCTTCTATATCAGCAACATCCTATTCTGGCGGCCGCCGGGCAACCGCTCGCCGACAGATGCGGAAACCGCGGCCTGTCTGCCGTTCGCCGAACGTCATATTGCGCTGGTCCGACCGAAGATATTGGTGCCGCTCGGCGGCGTGGCGACGAAAAATCTTTTGCGCACGAAAGATGGCATCACCAGAATTAGAGGTCGATGGACCGAGTACACACCGCATCTTGGTCGAGATGACACGCTGCCGATCCGTTGCCTGCCAATGTATCACCCCGCGTACTTGCTTCGTCAGCCCGGCGCGAAAAGGCAGGCCTGGAAAGATTTGTTGCTACTAAAAAAAGGTATTGATGAAACTAACTAACTGAAAAACCAAGATTAAACAAGATTAAAAAACAGCCCTCCAAGTTTTTCCTTGCTTGATCATCCAAGAGCCGCTAGTAGGGCGCCCAGATGCCGATAAAAAGGACTAAGGGTCGGGGCCCCGTCATTGTGGCAACACTTGCCAGCGTGACACTTATAAGTTTGGGTTTCGCCACAACTACTCACTTTAGTGCTGCGAATACTTTGCCTCCTTTATCGGAGACAAAAGTATCTGAAACTGCGCCTACGCCAAAAGCGCCGCTACCCGAAATTACATGGCTGCCATCCGAACTGGATTCCGCCATGGGCGCCATTTCGCCGAAAGACGCGCTTGTTTATCGCTCGATATTTGACGCACAGAAGAAAGGCGACTGGACGAAAGCCGATGAAGCCGTTGAGAGCCTATCGGATAAGCGCTTGATAGGCCACGTATTGGCCGATCGTTACCAGCGTCGGCCAACCGAAGTGGCAGAGCTGGCCGCTTGGCTTAAAGAATACGGGGGTCTGCCGGAGGCCGAGGTCATCTATGAGCAGGCCGAAAAAACAGCCAAAAAAAGCGGGATAACGTTGCCTAAACCCCGAATTCCGGGACCGTGGAGCGGGGGTTATGAGGCCGATTATGCTGCTGATTTTCCGGCCGAAATCGCGGCTGAAAACATGCCTTCCGATACGTCTTTGGGGCGTTTGGCAAAGGCTATGAACAAGTCCTTACGCCGTCACAAACCTTTTGCCGCCCGCGATATGCTGGTGGGGGCCCAGGCCAAACACCAATTGGCCGGTACTTTTGCCGCCGATGCCGAGGCGGCTGTGGCCGCTGGTTTCTTCTACGCAGGCGAACGTGATCAAGCCCGTTCACTCTCAACCGCTGCTGCGGCGACACGACAGCCACTCGGGCTTTGGATCCGCGGCTTGATTGCTTGGGAACAGAACGATTTCGAAACCGCTCTAACCAATTTTATCCGGTTGGCTGACCATCCGGCGCTTAATCCCGGGAGCCGGGCAGCCGCGCATTTTTGGGCGTATCGTGCGCTTAGCCGCAACGGTAGCAAGAAGGAAGCCTATGTACACCTCGACAAAGCATCCAAACATCCACGCAGTGTTTACGGTCTCCTCGCGGGGCATTTGATGGGACGCAACCCTGTTGCCGACATGGCGGCAAGCCAAGATCTACCGGTTTGGGGTCCTCATCACCGCACTGTTTTGGCGGCGACGGAGCCCGGGTGGCGTGCGTTGGCGCTTGTTCAAATTGGGCAAACTGAACTGGCCGAAGCCGAATTGCGCCGCTTAAGCCCTCTGGGACACGGTAAACGGCAACAAGCCATGTTGGCGCTGGCGGGTTATGTCCCGATGCCGGCTTTAGCTCTACAATTAGCTAACCTCTCCATCGGGCAAGACTATGTTGCCGCATATTACCCGGTACCTTCTTGGGAGCCCCAACAGGGATTCCAAGTTGACCGGGCGTTGATTTATGCCCTTGCGCGGCACGAGTCACAGTTTGATCCAGCTGCCGTAAGCGTTCGCGGGGCATGTGGGTTGATGCAAATTATGCCGGAGACAGTCGGCGAAGTTGTCGATGACTCCGAAGAAGCCGAGGCAATGTTCAGTAACGGCAAAGTATTTGATCCTGTATATAACCTCGATCTGGGTCAAAAGTACGTACAATATCTCGCAAGCCGCCCGCAAATTGGCGACAATTTGATGTTGCTTTTGGCGGCGTATAATGGTGGGCCGAGTAAGGTGTCGCGTTGGCTGGGCGATGGCACGGGGCGGCAGGAAAGGCTCGCGCAGGACCCGTTGCTGTTCATGGAAAGCCTACCGACGCGCGAGACGCGCAATTATATCGCGCGCGTGCTACCGCATTACTGGGGCTATCAGGCAAGGCTTGCCAAGCCATTGACGTCGCTCAAGCAATTGGCTGAAGGTAAATGGCCACGCGTGGCGCTGAATGCAGAAACTACGTCTCAAGCGCGCGCGGAATTGGCGCCGGATGGCAAGATAAAAGTTGCCAGCAGCGCTCGTCCGTAAAACTCTCTTGTGATAGAGCGCGGGCGATCGAATTCTCCTTTGCGTATTCGTTCGTCGCGCGCCGCGTACCTGTCTCGTCCGGGCAACGGGTTCATTCGAACCCCGTTTGCGCAGGATGCGTACCCGAAAAAAGCAGTCTTAACTAATTAAGAAACGCATCGAAAATCCCCGACAAACAAAACATTTTTCTAAAATGCAAACTTTTGTGTGTTGCTGAGTCATCACGTCCGAGTCTTTTAAATTCGTAACAAGGGATTAAATACGCCTATGCTTTTTTATGACTCCCAAAGGCTTAGAAGAAAAAAACCGCAAACACGAAAACCCTGTAATTTCTTGCATTTTTGCCCGCTTTTCCGGTATGATTAGGGCCATATTTTTTGAGGTTTAATTTATGTTAGGGCCTGTAAAAAACACGCAACGTCAAACCAGCGCCGTTTTTGCGGCAACGCTAGTGGGCGTGCTGATTTTTACCGTTTCCGTTCACGCCGAATCAAACAGCTTTTCATCTGCGCGCAGCTTGCAGCAAGCGCTTGCCACGCCGAATGGCGCATCGCTTTTCCAAGGGCGTGCGGGCTTTGGTTCTTTTCTTCTTTCCAGCAGTTTTTTCTCCGGCCGCACGTCCGGCAATGACCCTCTCGATGTTCAACTGGCTGAATTGCCCGCCGCACGTCTTGAGCCGGCCTTCAAGTTTGACCGCACGGCGGAGCTCGAAGGCGATCAGCGCATGTACGCCTTCTTGATCGATGGCAGCTACGATTTTAACTACGACAACACAGACACGCTGTCATGGCATCCTTACATTGCCGCAGGCGCAGGCATGGCTGTTTATGGTCCGTCCACGACCTCCAGTTTGGCCTATGGCACGCAACCGGGTGATATGGTGCCCCTTTTTCGCGTTGGCGGCGGGGTTACATACCGTTTGGGGGAACAGTGGAAACTGTCGCTCGATTACAAAGCCGGTTTTTCAGGGGCCGCGCCTTCAGGCGACCAGTACTTTACCGGCCGCGGCCAGCAACCCGTCGATTTGCAAGTCCTGACAACAGGCGTTCAGTATAAATTTTAACCTTGGCGTTTAGCATGGACCTTTTTGTCCCGAATGCTATGAATGCACATGCCAACTTCTGAAAACCCATCCTGGCGGCCCGATCATTACGCCAAACGCCGTCCCTTTCTCGCGGTTCGCCAACGCCTGATCCGCGCGCTCCGCGCGTATTTTGATAGTGAGAGTTTTACCGAAGTCGATACGCCCATTCTTCAGGTTTCCCCGGGCAACGAAGTTCACCTTCAAGCCTTTCGCACCGAGTTTCGAGACCCGCACGGCGAGCCGCCGCAAACGCTGTATCTTCATACCAGCCCCGAATTCGCGATGAAAAAGTTACTAGTCGCGGGCGAGCCTAAAATATTCCAGTTGGCCCATACATTCCGCAATGCAGAGCGCTCCAGCCGCCATCACCCGGAATTTACAATGCTCGAGTGGTATCGGTCTTCGGAGATTCGGGGTTCGGGGCTCGGGAAGACTGAAACAAGCTGCCCTCCCTTTGAGGAAGGGTCGAAAGCGCAACGCGATTCCGGGGAGGGGTTAAAAGAATTGGACCCCTCACCTGCGAAAACTAAGGCGTTACTTTGTAACGCCAAGTTTTTGTTTCCTCTCCCGCAAGGGGAGAGGGCCCCTTTTTTGTCGGCCCCCACTTTTCTTGATCAAATTAAACGCGATTGTGTAGTGCTTGTACGCACAGCGGCGGAGGTGGCGGGAAGGAAGATTTTTGAAGCCAACGCCATGAGGTGCGACCCGTTTCAGGAATGGGAAGAATTAAGCGTGCCGGACGCTTTTCGCCGTTACGCGAATATTGACTTGCTGGCGACAATGCCGAACCCGCAAATGCCCGATGTTGCCCTGTTGCGAAAAGCGGCCGAGCCTTTAGGGCTGCGCACGGCTGATGATGATAGTTGGGAGTCGCTTTTTTTCCGCATCATGATGGAAAAAATCGAACCGCATCTCGGCAACGGCCGTCCGACGTTTCTTTGCGATTATCCCATCAGCATGGCGGCGCTTGCGCGTCCGAAGGCAAACGATCCGCGACTGGCCGAACGGTTTGAGCTTTATATTGCGGGATATGAAATTGCGAACGCTTTTTATGAATTGAACGATGCCGAAGAACAATTACGCCGCTTTAAGGCCTTCATGGATTTGAAGGAAAAACTGTATGGCGAACGGCACCCGATCGACATGGATTTTATCGAGGCGCTGCGCCATGGCATGCCCGAAGCGGCAGGCATTGCGCTTGGCGTTGACCGTCTGGTGATGCTGTGCGCCGGGACGGAAAGCATCGAAGACGTATTGTGGCTGCCGGTGGCCTCAGGATAAGAAATCAGCATGTCTGCGACACCCGAACAGCTTTTTGCTTATTTTGATCAGCTCGGCATTGCGCACAGCACGGTAGAGCATCGTCCTTTGTTCACGGTGGAAGAGGGGCGCGACCTGCATCACACCATCCCCGGCCTGCATTGCAAAAATCTTTTTCTTAAGGACAAGAAAGATAAGATCTGGCTCGTTGTTATGCCGGGCGACAAGCGCGCGAACCTCAACAAGCTGGAAAAGCGCATCGGCGCCGCGCGAACGTCTTTCGGCAAGCCGGAACTTTTGATGGAGGTTTTGGGCATGACGCCGGGAGCCGTGACGCCTTTTGCACTCATCAACGACAAGGCCCTCCGGGTGACGGTTGTGCTGGATTCTGACATGCTTAAGGCCGAAGAGGTCAATTTCCACCCCCTGCGAAACAATGCCTCAACGACCATCCGGACGTCTGATTTGGTCAAGTTTATCAAAGCGTTGGGATATACCCCCCTTATCACGGACTGCGGCAATTAATTTTTCGGTAAACTTACCTGTTTGTGAAATCATTTTAACTTTGGCTTAGACCCCTTCGGGTATAGTAGGGTAACCGCTGGATTTATTGGTTTTTCTTGTATTTTGAAAAGGGAATTTACGGATATGCGAATTATTTCCAAAGCTATAGTCGGCGCTTTCAAAAACGCCCGCGAATTTTTCACATACCGGACGCCTACGCTTGAAGAACGCAGGGACACCTTAAGAACCTTCCTCAAAGTCGGCGCTGTTACTACGGCGTCTTTGGCTGTGCCCAAAGTTGCCGACGCCGCAGGGGCGCTTTTCCAAACGCCGCCGCCAAACCCCGTTCAATCGTTTGATTTGCAACGTGCGGAATTCGGCATCAATGTTTACGCCACGCCAAACCCGGATTTACCCGAACATCCTACCATCATTTCCGTAACGGATTTTAGGACGGGCCACAAATACATGGTCAGGAAATGGGACCGCGAAGGGTTGATTGCTTACCGTTCTTTGGATGACGGTTTTCAACCGACCGAAGTTTGGTTCCGGGCGGATCAGCAGTTGAGCTTCCAGCCTTCCGTAACGGATCCGTCAACACAAAGAACGTATACAAGCCCTTTTCGTGACAACGATCCAAAAAGAAAAAACCCTGATATCGATTTCGCCCGTCAGGAAGTGCGCGCAGCCCTTATGCAGATGCAGTTAGGCTGTCCCAAGCCGGAAGAAGGGGGGGGTGTTAATTACAGCCCCGTAAGGATGGAAAGCTTTAGCCGGGATTATACCGTTTCACGCATCACGGGAACGGATGGCCACATAACGCGCGTCGACATGTACGGGCCGGAAATGTTTGTGGCGTTTAATATTGGCGACGCTAACAGCTCGGCGCCTGTGACAATACCTTTCACAATGCGCGACGACAGACGAGAGCCTTATCCGTTCGATGGACTCGTAGATGATTTAGTACAAAATCTGAACGGCATGACAGGGATTGACCGGACGAGGAATAACGAGCGCTTTCCTCTGTTCCGCGATTTTCCTGAAGAGGTGAAAGAAAATATTGCGGCCTCCATTCTTTCCGTTGTGCTGAAAGACATAAGCATGGCTTACCCACGCGCGCCGTTTGGCATTAAAGGTAAAATCCCCGACCCGCCGCCCTATTCAATGGCCCAGATTTTCGGGAAGGGCGGTTTCACCATGCGCGGGAGAGCTATGCCGGCAGCACCGCAACGAGGAGGACTGGAGTTGCCTTCATGGCTGCAATCGCCGCCGCCAAGTTACCGGCTCAAATTGTAATTCATTCTTATTATTTTGGAAATTTTGGGGGAGTTTATGAAGAAGGTAAAGGCGAAAAAACCGACAACGACAACGGAACCGACAACGAAAAATAAAATACGCGCGTTTGACAACCCATACGTCAAAACTATGTTTTATATCGCGGCCGCGACCTGTCTGTTTCCGCTCAAGGGCTGCGCCACTTTGGACGTTGAATCGCTGTCGCCGCTCATTCGCATAAACGGTAATGGGTTTGATCCCTATTATGGCAACCAGCAGCGTCTTGATCCCCGATATCCGGGTATAGGCGCGGAAAATCTGCCTTACATGCCGCAAGTATATGAAACCATATCGCCCTATTGCGGAAATCCCGATGTTGTGCGCGTTGGCATCAGCGGCCGCAATATTGGTTATGACAACGCGGGAGTTCCCTTCGACGGTTATGTGCAGTTTTCGACGGGGCCGAACGGCTTTACGATGTTCGACCTGCAAATACGCTTTGATGACGGCGCGCAAATATCGGCCTCCGGCGGGAAAAGAGGCGGCACAGTCAGCAATTTTCGTGCAACCTATCTTCCTCCTCACAGCGGTCGGGGATTTACAACAGATGATGTGAACTCGGATTTCGGTTTGGCACTTATTGCGGTCGCAAAAACAGCAGCCAACGCGGGCTGCATTCCGGTGCAACCGCCGCCACGGCAACGCCACTACGACAATTATTATCGTTCGCCGTATGACTCCCAGTATAAAAGGGGTCCCGTCTGGTAGGTTTTATCGGGAACGAATCACCGTTCGTTCGTTCATTAAAAACTCGGGGAGGCCATTTCAGCCGCCCTTCTTTTTTCTTCGCTAACCGCCGTTCCGCGGCTAATATAATCTATTGATATTTAAGGCATTTATGGCCGTCTGCGATGTTGCGTTTTGGCCGTTTGGATGCTACTCAAAAGGGGCAAAAAGTGAACCTGAAAAGGCCCCTGATTCATGTCCGATTCAACCCAAGACAATACGCCGCCCGAAGACGAATATGGCGCGGATTCCATCACGATTTTACGGGGGCTCGATGCCGTGCGCAAACGGCCCGGCATGTACATCGGCGATACGGATGACGGGTCAGGTTTGCTCCAGATGGTGTATGAAGTCGTCGACAACGCCGTCGATGAATCCCTCGCCGGTTTTTGCACGCGCGTGGATGTTATTCTCAACGCGGACGGTTCATGTACCGTGCGTGACAACGGCCGCGGCATTCCCGTCGATCTTCATCCTGAAGAAGGCGTGTCGGCCGCACAGGTCGTGATGACCGAACTGCACGCGGGCGGCAAGTTTGACCAGAACTCCTATAAAGTTTCCGGCGGCTTGCACGGCGTCGGCGTGTCGGTTGTCAACGCGCTGTCGGAATCTCTCGATCTGCGCATCTGGCGGCAAGGCTCCGAATGGGAAATGCGCTTCAAGAACGGCGAAGCCGAAGCGCCGCTGAAAGTGGTAAAAGATTCCGAAGAAACGGGAACCGAAGTGACATTCCTGCCGTCGAAGGAAATTTTCACGAAAACCGAGTTTGATTTCACCACGCTTGAGCACCGATTGCGCGAGCTCGCGTTCTTGAACTCCGGTGTCAACCTGATGCTTACCGACGCGCGGGGCGTAGAGCCCAAAACCGTTAACCTGCACTATGAAGGCGGTCTGAAAGAGTTCGTGAATTATATCGACCGCTCGAAAGTCGCGCTGCACCAGCCGCCGATCACCGTTCGCAAGGAACAGGACGGCATGACGGTTGAATGCGCCATGCAGTGGAACGACAGCTATCACGAAACAATGCTGTGCTTCACGAACAACATTCCCCAGAAAGACGGTGGCACGCATCTGGCGGGCTTTCGCGCGGCGTTGACGCGCACCATTAACCAGTACGCGGAATCCAGCGGTTTGGCGAAGAAAGACAAAATCGCGCTTTCAGGCGAAGATGCGCGCGAAGGCTTGACGTGCGTTCTGTCCGTGAAGGCGCCTGATCCCAAGTTTTCCTCGCAGACAAAGGAGAAGCTGGTGTCCTCGGAAGTGAAGCCGGTCGTCGAGGCGATTATAGGCGAAGCGCTTTCAACATGGTTCGAGGAACATCCCGGCGAGGCCAAAAAGGTGGTAGGCAAGGTCGTCGAAGCCGCCGCCGCGCGCGAAGCGGCGCGCAAGGCGCGGGAGTTAACACGGCGCAAGGGCGCGCTTGACCCGACATCGCTGCCCGGCAAGCTGGCGGACTGTCAGGAGCGCGATCCGGCAAAATCGGAATTGTTCATTGTTGAGGGCGACTCGGCAGGCGGATCGGCAAAGCAAGGCCGCTCGCGCCAATTCCAGGCTATCTTGCCGTTGCGCGGCAAAATCCTGAATGTCGAACGCGCGCGTTTCGATAAGATGCTGTCCTCCGCCGAAATCGGCACGCTCATCACGGCCATCGGCTGCGGAATCGGGCGCGAGGAATTCGACGCGGCCAAAGCGCGTTACCATAAGATCATCATCATGACGGACGCCGACGTTGACGGCAGTCACATACGCACGCTGTTGCTGACGTTCTTTTTCCGCCAGATGCCGGAATTGGTTGAGCGCGGGTATCTTTACATCGCGCAGCCGCCGCTGTACCGCCTCAAAAAAGGCTCAAGCAAAGAACAGTACTTGAAAGATGACCGTGCGCTGGAAAAATATTTGTTGACAACCGGTCTCGAAGGCGTGGCGGTCACGCTGCATGATGGCAAGGAGCTGCGCGGCGATGCGCTCTTTAAGGCCGCCGAGCAGGCGCGTGTCATGAAAAGCGCCATCCAGGCGTTGAACCAAAAAGTGGGCCATCAGGCCATTGTTGAACAGGCCGCCATCGCCGGCGCTCTGGGCGTTGGCCTGACGGTCGATGTTAGCAAGGCGCAAGAAGCGGCTGCTTACGTCGCCAAGAGGCTTGATGCTCTGCTGCCCCCCATCGAGCGAGGCTGGAAAGGCGAAGCAACGGAAAAGGGCGCCCTGCTCTTCACGCGCACAAGGCGCGGTGTGACAAACCGTTTTACCCTTGATGCGGATACATTACGTTCAGCCGAAGCGCGCCGTCTGGATGGCATGACCGCGGAACTGCAGAACTGGTTTAGCTCACCCGCCAAGATCGTCGTCAAGGACAAAGCCCCGAGGGCTCTTGCCGGCCCTGCGGGCCTGGTAGACGCCATTATGGAAAATGGCCGCCTCGGCGTGACCACTCAACGCTACAAAGGCCTTGGTGAAATGAATCCCGATCAGCTTTGGGAAACGACACTGAATCCCGAAGCCCGCTCTTTATTACAGGTCAAGGTGCACCAGTCCGACGTGGCAGAGCAGGTTTTCTCGACACTTATGGGCGATGTCGTTGAGCCCCGTCGCGATTTCATCGTGGAGAACGCGCTCAACGTCACCAACATTGATGTTTAGCCTATCGAGAAAAGCTGTTTCCATCTCACTAACTGTGGCCAATTTCTCGCTATGTGGTTAAAGAAAGCGGAGGAATTTATCCTTTGCCTATCGCGAGGTAAATGTTTGATTTGGGCGCTGGGGTTAATCCAAATCAGGGCAATCGTCGCAGGGACGGGGACTAAACACGAAAGGAAGGGACCTTGATTTTTCTTCCTTATTATTAAGCAAAATAATATATCCCTTTTTAAGCTTGGCCGATAATTCAGAAAGTGCCGCCGGCATCTGGGAATAATTTTTGCTATAACTATGCCGATCCGGCGGCCTTGCGGCCTTTATGAGCCGCGCCTTTTCTGCAGGCGGGAACCAGCGCAAAAGAAAACGCCTGTGGCCGCTTTTCCAGCTTGCGACTATGCCAAAACCATGATCCAGAAAACGCAACCAGCTTAGCGTGTTTTGCGCGGCAACTTGCGCGAATAAATGGCTGTAAGTTTTTTCTTTACAAAAAGCAACACCAGCATCGATTAATGCTCGAGAATAACCGCGCCCTAAGTAATTGTTGCGGACACATAAGGATTGGATAACCCCTACGGTTCCGTTGCCGAAAAACTGTGCCAATTCTCCGCTAGGATCAGGACAAGTAATTTTTCCGTCGATATGCGCAGTGGCAAAAGACTTGGCATGAACAAAAGCCATAGAACTAACCAAACATCCCTTCGAGAAAACGCCAAATATCACGCCATCTTTGCCGGCGAGAAGGCCGCGGAAATAGTCACGATTTTTCGGCAAGAGGTAGTGGCTTTGTGCGCGCGGCATTTCATTGCGCACATGCAAGTGCAAAGACATCAACGGCTCAAGCCAGGATGACTCAGTCAGAATTTGTACCGTTGGGCGGGTTACCGTTTTTGAAGTCATCAGACGTTCGTATGCTGTGGGGATGAGAATCTGTCCGGTTACTTTTTCCTGTTTTGTGATTGCTATTACGCCCATTCTAAAATTCCTAAGATTCTGGCCAATAAATATGGCGCTCCACGAACCTGAAAAAGATAGGCCATCAAATTATGGTGGAAGGGCATTGCGCAAAAAAGATTAAGAAAGGGAACATGCGTCACCATAGATCATTGTTTTTCTTTACAATTAAGAAGACGAGAGAAGAAGACTAATCCATAACCGCATTTTTAACAAAGATTATTTGTGGAACTTCTTATCAAATATAAATCGGGCTCAAGCAACTTCAGTCGAGATTAAGGTTCCAAAGCCTTCATGAGTTAGAAGTTCCCCCAGTAAAGCCCATTCTTTATGCGCATCAATGATAACAATACCACCAACGCCGGATTCCAAAGCATTTAATGCGCTTTCAACCTTGGGGATCATTCCATGCGCGATGGTGCCGTCAGCAATAAGTTTATGGGCTTTCTCGGGCGTTAAACAGGATATCGGCTCTTTGTTGGAGTCATAGACGCCAGCAACGTTTGTCGCCAGCACAAGTCGCCGCGCATTCAGCGCCATCGCCACTGCCATCGCGTAATCATCGGCGTTGATGTTAAAATCGGCGCCATCTTCGCCGCGGCCAACCGAATTGAGCACAACGATTTTGCGTTTCTGAAGCTGGGTTTGAATAGCAAACGTGTCGACGGCCGAAGGCATGCCTGTCCGTTCGGATTTGTCTTCGGACAGCGGTTTCGCCACAACGAAACAGGCGTTTTCTTTTGCCGCGCAATAAACGGAACAGCCGAATTGCTCAAGCGTTTCAGCGACCGTCAGGCTGATTTCATTCATGACGCGCGCGACAACCGCCATGGTTGCAGGATCCGTCTGGCGCCTTCCGTCAGGTCCTTTCGTGCGCGCGAGTCCCGACGCGGCCAAGGCCTTATCGATTTGCGGGCCGCCACCGTGCACAAGCACGGTGCCGACGCGACGGCTTTGTAAAAACTCAAGTTGGCGGGCAATCTTCGTCAGAAATTCCGGATCTAAGGCAATCGAATTTCCGCCGATTTTGATCACGAGCGTCTGGCCCGTGTAGGTGCGGAGTTCGTCCATCATTTCGGCAATATACGAAAGAAAAAGCGAATTTTTAGCCATGACGGTTTATCGGTTTTATCAGGAATTTAAGAAAGTTTTTCTTATCACTGACCGGTGTTCTATGGTAGCAAAAAGCAGGTTTTTGAAGAATTATTTGGGGAAAAGACATGACGGCGATAGGCATTCTGGGGGCCAGCGGCTATACGGGGGCGGAACTGTTGCGCCTGTTATTGGCGCATCCCAACGTCACCCTTGCAGCCTTGACGGCCAACAGGAACGCCGGGCAGCCGGTAGCGGCCCTATTGCCCCATCTGGCCGGTCTTCCGCTCCCCGATTTGTGCCGGAACGAAGACGTTAACTATGACAAGATCGATCTCGTTTTCTGTGCCCTGCCGCATGGCGCGACGCAGGACGTTATCGCCAAGCTGCCGGGGAAGGTGAAGGTCGTGGACCTGTCGGCCGATTTCCGGCTTGCCGATACGGCGGCGTATGAAAAATGGTACGGCCAGCCGCATCGCACGCCGGAACTACAGAAGGAGGCCGTGTACGGTCTGACGGAACTTGAACGCGCGAAAGTCAAGTCCGCGCGCCTTGTGGCGAACCCGGGATGCTATCCGACCGCGTCGCAGTTGCCGTTGGTTCCGCTCTTGCGCGCGGGCGTGGTCGAGGCGGACGACATCATCATCGACGCAAAATCGGGTGTGAGCGGCGCGGGGCGCGAGCTGAAACTCGGCAATCTGTACAGCGAAGTGGCCGAAGGATTGCAAGCGTATGGTGTGGCGAAACACCGCCATGCGCCGGAGATTGAGCAAGGCTTGAGCAGCGCGGCGGGCAAGCCGGTTGTTGTGAACTTCACGCCGCATCTGACGCCCATGAATCGCGGCATTTTCGCGAGCATTTACGTGCGGTTGGCGAAGGGAAAAACGGCAGCGGACATCCGGCGCGTCTGGCAGGACACGTACGGAAACGAACCGTTTGTTCAGATGCTGGCGGACGGGCATTTGCCCAGCACGCGGCAAGTGCGCGGCACGAATAATTGCCAGATGGCGGTTGTGGCGGACCGTGTGCCGGGGCGCGCGATCATTCTCAGCGCGATCGACAACCTTGTGAAAGGGGCGGCGGGGCAGGCGGTGCAGAACATGAACGTGATGATGGGCTGGCCGGAGACGACGGGGCTGACGCAAACGGCGCTGTTTCCCTAAGCGTCTTTTGAAGGAGAAAAGGCCCGGAAATTATCAGGAAATCAATAGGTTGGTTGTCTCGGCGTTCTGTGCGGGATACGGGAAGCGTACCGGAAAGCAGGGGGCCGATGAGGGGAAATGAGGGAGAGGAGACGGGGAGAAGAAAGGGTAGAGAAGGGGAAAAGATGGCGAAAAGGATGTGAAAGGGATGTGCGGAAGGGGAGCGGCACACGGGTGATTGAGTTGAAGGTGGCCTCACATTAGGTTAAGAACTCTGAAGGTTAAAATGACCCGGCGCGCGGGTGTAGCTCAATGGCAGAGCAGAAGCTTCCCAAGCTTACGACGAGGGTTCGATTCCCTTCACCCGCTCCATCCCTCTTCGCAAAAGCTTCGGGGGATCAGTCTATCAACATTACATTACCCTTCGGCAATCAAAATTCCTTTTTGCGGCTTGATGATATCCGACAGTGGCAACGTCAGGTCGAGCCATCCGGCATATTGATTGCGTTCGAGAATGATCGGCTGGCGGTTGTGGTAAGGCGCGACATCCGGCCCGGCTTCGGTGGTGAGGAAAGAAAAACTTTCGATTGCGCCGTCCTTCGTGGCCGCTTTGTCCCAAAGGCCCGCGAAGCAAAACCACTCGCCGTCGCTTCGCGTAAAGCTCCATTTTGTTTTGCGGCCCTTCTCGCCCGTCCATTCGTAGAAGCGGCTGACAGGCACAAGGCAGCGGCGGCTCTTGAAAGCCTCCCTGTACGTTTGCGTTGTGGCCACCGTTTCGGCCCGCGCGTTTGTGGTGAGATACTTCCAGTCTTTCAGCGTGCCTTTGTAGGTTCCAGGTATCAATCCCCACCGCAATTCAGTAAGCTCAAGCCCGCCGGAAACCGGGCGCAGAACCGGCGCTTTATCGGTTGGTTTTATCGCGTCGCGAGGCTCAAGATTGGGCGCATGATGGGGGGCTGGCGAAACCAGCGGCATGCCGAGCCGTCCAAGCGTCTCAACATACGCGCGGTATGAAACGCGGTTCGCAAACTGATTGCACATGACAGCACCCGAAGCCAATCACAGAAATAAAATACACCATGATCGTGGCTTCTGTCCTTATTACAATTTGGTCGTCAGGGCGGCGTTTGGGTTGTTGTGGCTGTCCGAGAACGTTTGGCATATGCGGCGGCGAAAGTGTGACGCGCGTCGCTTTTCTTATTAATCTAACGGCTTAATCCGTTCGTGCCGGTTCCGTTAAAGTGCGCGGGTCCGGGGAATGCGGGGCGCTGCGGTTTGTCTTTTGCCGCCGCTTCTTTCTTTTCGCTTTCGAGTCTGCCGCGCGCGTTTTCGACAGCCTTATTCATCATAATATTCCACTGAAGAATGGTTTCCGGTTTTAATATTTTGCCCTTTCCGTAGGGGCGAAGACCAAGCTCCATAAACTTGCGCCAGCGCTGCAGAAAAGTTACGGGATGGTGGTCGGCAAGAACCAGGGGCCACTGTTTGTCGAGCAGGAACCGCGTTGAAGGCTGCCGCCGTCCGTATATGATGTGGCAAAGATTTACGCGATTTTCGCCAAGGCCGAGGCGGGGGGCTTCCGCTGCGAAGTCGGCTTTTTTGCAGCCAAGAATATACCAAAGCTCATTGCCGAAAGGACTCCGGACTTTCAGCATGAGATTTTTTTTCGGGATGACATTGCCAGGCCGAAATTTTTGACCTGAAAGCGCTCTTTGTCTTTCGGCCAAGATGAGGCCATTGGCTATGCCGGTAGCTTCCTCAAGCGCCCGTTCCCAAAGCACTTGCAAATCCGGCTCGCCCCTCAGCCGGTTTCCGGGGCACCTATTAACAAGGGCGCCCCAGCGTTCCCCGTACTTCAGCCAATAAGCTGGCTCTCTGGAAGCAATAACGTGTGGCCACCGCTTGTTGAGCATAGTTCTTATCGAATAGTGCCATTCGTCGTTATGGATCGTGCGGCTGAGGTTTTTTTGATTGATGCCCAGAAGTTCTGCCCAGGGTGTTATTTTTGCACTCATACCGCCCAGCATTTGCCAAAAGAGCGCGCCAGGACCGCTTTTGTCTTCCGGTTCGAAGGTTTTTGAGTGGCTGTATTTCGGCAGCTGCGCCGCGAGCGCTTCGAGGGCGTTTTTCTCGCGCGCCCATCTTTCCGGATGATGTTCGGCGAAAATCGCCCGCCAGTTGTTGTCGTTCAGGTATTGTTGCGAAAGAATTCCAGGCACGCCATGCATGATCGCGCTTAATCTTGAAGGATGAATTTTCAGGCGCGTTGCTTCGCGCCGGACATGAATTGGCTCCTGGTTACCACCAAAAATTCGCCATATGACATGTCCAATCCCGGACTTGTCTTCCGGTTCTAGGACCTTAGTGCCTCCCTTCAGAGGCAATCGTTGAACAGCGCGATTGAAAAGATCGCCATAAAGTTTCCAGCGATGAGGATGGCGTTCAGCTAGTCCCTCTCCCCATTTGTGCTCGAGCACAAATGTCCGCGAAACCGCTTCGCGTCCCTTGAGAATATTGTAAAGACGTGAATGACTAAGACCGAGATAGGGCGCCTCCTGCAGCAGGATGACGTCGTCATCGTAGATAAGGTAAAGCACAAAGCGAAACTCGATTTCTTCTTCGCGCTCTCTGGTGCGTGAAAAGGGACGCCGTAAAAGACGGGACGTTGCTGTGTGCAAGCGGCGCGTCGTTATGGCTGAAGACGAGGCGTTAAAGGGAGACAGTCTTGAATAGTTTTTTCTATGAAAAAGCACGTGCTATCCAATGAATTTGAGCTGTTTGCATTGCCGGAAAAGTGCCGACAGCATCTTAAACAATTGGAACAAAAAGCCACGTGGCACAACGGGAAAAGACGAGTATTGTCAAACGCATTGAATTATAAGGATTTTGCCGGCTTCAGGCTGTAAATGGCGGTTTGGCGATGAAGGCGGCAGCTTTTTCGAGCGCCGAAGCGGCTTTGAAAAGCGTCATTTCATCGAACGCGCGCCCGATCAACTGGAGGCCCATTGGCAAGCCGTCCGAACCCAAGCCGACCGGTACTGAAATGCCCGGCAGACCGACGAGATTCAACGTCACCGTGAACACGTCCTCAAGATACATCTGGATCGGATCGTCCTGCTTTTCGCCGATGGCGAACGCCGTCGATGGCGCAGTAGGCGTCAGCACAACGTCGCATTTCCTGAACGCCTCGTCGAAGTCGTTGCGCAAACAACGGCGCACTTTTTGCGCCTTCAGGTAATAGGCGTCGTAATACCCGGCCGACAGCACGTATGTGCCCATCAGGATGCGGCGGCGCACCTCTTTACCAAAACCCGCGCCGCGCGTGTTTTCATACATCTCAATCAGGCTTTCGCCCGGCACGCGCAAGCCGTAACGTACACCGTCGTAACGCGCGAGGTTCGACGACGCTTCCGCCGGGGCAATGATGTAGTAGACCGGCAGCGCGTATTTCGTGTGCGGCAGCGTGATATCGACGATCTCCGCGCCCGCGTCGCGCAGCATGTT
>CAYNLV010000008.1:9621-20859 GCA_964398175.1 uncultured Rhodospirillaceae bacterium | reverse complement strand
GAAAGCCATATCCTTGCAGGTCGTTGAAGCCGCATTCTTCACTTTAACCAATCCATCCCCGTCCACACTGCTAAGCCGGGGCCACGTCGAAAGTTGGACCAATTTTATCCGGTATGAAAAAATCCATCTCACCATTGTCGACCACACCCTTAGCCCGGTGCAGCAGCGCAATCTGGAACGAGCATGGTCCTGTAAGGTTATTGATCGCACCGGTCTAATTCTTGAAATTTTCGGAGAACGTGCGCGGACAAGAGAAGGGCAACTTCAGGTTGAGCTCGCAGCATTGAGTTATCAGAAATCAAGACTCGTACGGTCCTGGACGCACCTTGAGCGTCAACGTGGCGGTTTCGGGTTTCTTGGTGGACCGGGTGAGTCCCAGTTGGAAATTGACCGGCGTTTGATCACGAACCGCATCGCTAAACTCAAGGATGAGCTTAAGCAGGTTCTGCGGACACGCGGCCTTCAGCGTAAAGCACGCCAGCAAGCAGAACACCCGACTGTCGCACTCGTTGGTTATACAAATTCGGGCAAATCGACCCTCTTTAACAGGCTTACGGGGGCTGATGTTGTGGCTAAAGACATGCTTTTTGCCACTTTGGACCCCAGCATGAGGGGAATTAAGCTTCCCGGAGGGCGGCAAATCATACTTTCAGACACAGTCGGATTCATTTCAGACCTTCCAACGCATCTTGTGGAGGCTTTTAAGGCAACTTTGGAGGAAGTTCAGCTCGCAGATCTCATTCTCCACATACGCGATGTGTCGCATCCGGAAGCGCGTATACAAAAGGAAGCGGTTGAATCCGTCCTTGCCAGCCTTGGAATTGTGCCGGATGATCCGCGCTTGATCGAGGTTATGAACAAGATCGATCTTCTTCCCGAGGCCGAACGCAAGCATCTGTCCGAATACGCCATCCGGACGACTTGGGACACCCGGCATGCCCCTCCGGTTAAAGGACTACGGCAAGGCGCTCAGGGCGGCACTGTAGCGCTATCGGCACTGACAGGGGAAGGGACGGAGAACCTTTTGACGTTATTGGATGAGAAACTGGCGGCACGGTCGAAAGTATACCAGATCGAAATTCCTGTGACCGAAGGGGCAGCCTTGGCATGGCTCTATAAAAATGGGAAAATACTCAAGCGAAAAGACAAAAAGACAAAAACGGCGCTGAAAATAACTTTAGATGCAGCCGATTATGGAAGGTTTATCAGTAAGTTCGGAAATTTTCTTCATGTTAATGATTAACTTTAAGAAGGTGGAAGATATCATCCGTGAAGTAGCTGAAACTGAAATTTTGCCACATTTTCGCCATCTGGAAAAAGACGATATCTCCTATAAAATCGGCGATGATCCCGTCACAATTGCTGACAAGACGGCCGAAATCGCCCTTTCGAATCACCTTTTGGACCTTTTACCCGGGTCAAAAGTGGTGGGAGAGGAGGCTTTCGCCGTGAATCGGGACATTTCGAATCACTTTTTGACCGAATCACATGTCTGGATCATCGATCCGATAGACGGAACCCGTAATTTTATAGCTGGTAAGCCCATCTATGGGGTTATTGTTGCGCTTATGGAACGAAATCAAACAATTGCAGGATGGCTTTACGACCCAACGTCAAAAGAGTTCATTACGGCCGAAAAAGGCTCTGGCGCGTACTATAATAACCATAAATTGCGCGTTTTAAGTCCGGAACCGCTCGAAAAGATGCGCGGATCGCTTGGTTATAGCCTCACAAACGCCTTGAGGAAGATCAATTTACCTTCCGATTCGCCAAAACCGATCCTTTGCGAGCCAATGATGTGCGCCTGTCATGAATACGCGCGCATAACAGCAAACGAGCCGCATTTTTCAAGACCTGATTGTTCATGGCACTTCCGCAGTATTCTTATGCACTGCACTCCATGGGACGATGCCGCCGGAATCCTTATACATCAAGAGGCTGGCGGCTATACGGCGCACTGGAACAACGAGCCGTTCCGGCCTTCCGACTTTGACCGAGGGTTTCTGTCCGCACCGGACGAAACGAGCTGGCACGCCATCCGGGACTGGATCCGTACTTTTCATAAGCTGCCTCACTAGTGTACCCAATCGTCGCGCAATGGGAACCTGTTGCGTCCGGGCCGCGGGATTATTCGTCGCGGGTTTGTCTGGGTTGCGTTCCTATTCAAATCAGGCAGGACACACAACCTTTACGCGCGTAAGGGCTATGCCATAAGCGTCTTCTGACCCTTTACCCACTGGCAGGGGGTCAGCTCGCCGGTCTGTAGGGCATCAAGCACTCTGAGCACTTCCTGCACGTTCCGGCCAACGTTTAAATCCGTTACCATAACGAAACGAATTATCCCTTTCGGATCGACGATGTACGTCGCACGTTGGGCTACGCCTTCCTCCGGATCAAGTATGCCGAGAGCCGCTGTTAACTCGCGCTTCGTGTCCGCCAACATCGGGAAAGGCAGATTGTTCAGCTCCGGCTTGCTCTGCCGCCAGGCGAGATGAACAAACTCGGTATCTGTGCTCACCCCGAAGACCTGAGCGCAGCGGGATTCAAACTCCTTATGGAGATCGCCGAAAGTTGCGATTTCGGTGGGGCAAACAAAGGTGAAGTCCTTCGGCCAAAAGAAAACCACCATCCATTTATCTTTATATGACGCGCTATCAATTCTCTTAAAGGCCGTATCCGTTTTTGAAGACACGACACCCTTCAGACTAAAAGACGGAAATTTTTGACCAACGCCCAACATTTTTATCCCTCCTTTTACAAGATAAAAGGCCTTCGGCCCAGCCTGCCGAAGGCCTATAAGATAAGGAAATTATACCATTCAGAATCTAATGATATACTTTTCCATGTTTTTTAGAAAGATTATATTTTGTGTTATTGTAGTGTATTATATTTGATCAATTCTACGGCTCATCATCCCGCGCGCGCATGAGGACGTTGCGGAGTTTTTCAATTTCGGCCTCAACCCTGGCGCGTTCGGCATCATCACCGGCTTTGACGCGATCAAGCGTAGAGGCAACCAGACTTGCCAGCGTTTCAAGCTGCGCCGTTTCATCGAGTGTATAATTACGCGCGGCCGTTTTAGGAAGAACGCCAAGAACGCCAATAATGCCCGTGGATGCAATCAGAGGAAAATAGAGACCCATAGCGCTTGGCATTGTTGTCGTGGCACGCCCCGCCACTTTGCCGTTGTCAAAGCACCATTGGAGCACGCCCATTTCCTTGAAAAGACTTTCTTCAGGCAACGCACCAACAAGAGAAACCAGATCCCCATCGGCTCCCATCATCCAAATGGTCACATCCGAATCCATCATGGCTGCCACATGCCGCGCGGCCGTTTCGGAGACCTTTTGCCTTCCTCGTGTCGATGCCAGTTCACGCGTAAGGCTATAAAGCGTTTCGGTATATCGTTCCTTTTGACGCGCAAACAATGCCTGCAGGCGAAGTTCCGAGGCTTGCCCCGCGATCACGTATCCCGTCATCAGCATGACAAGAAACGTTATAAAATAAGAAGGATGCTGGAGGTTAAGAGCATTTTCGGGAGACACAAAAAAATACCCGAAAGCGAAAACGCACAATACCGAATAGAAAAGAGATGGCCCGCGGCCGAACTCCGCGGCAACGATCACAATGCCCGTCAGATAAATCAAGGCTTGATCGATTTCGGTAAGGACGCCGCGCGAAGCAAGGCCGAGGGCCGTGCATAACGCAACGACAACAATGGCCCAAATATAGGATCCAATATTAAAGTCGTCCAAAAGCGGTTTTTTTAACGTCTTTTCTTCATTTTTTTGGTTTAACCTGTCTTCTGTTACTATATAAACATCGATAATACCGCTCTTTTGTATGATTTTATCGGCCAGTGAACCCCAAAAAAAAGTTTTAAATTGTGAGCGTATCGGCTTGCCGACGATAATTTTTGTAACCTTATTCTCGCGCGCATAATTAATGATGGTATCGGCCGCGTTTTTACCCTGCACCGTTACCGTGTCTCCACCGATCCGTTCAACCATTCTGAATATGGATTCAATATTGCGCCGCCCACGCGGATTAAGGCGGTAATGCCGCATGTTTTCAACATAAAGCGCCGTCCAGGGAGCTTTAAGCGCAGTCGCCATCCGCTTGGCCGTACGGACCACACGGGCTGAAAGCGAATCCGGCCCGATGCAAACAAGCAAATTTTCAGATACGGGATAACGGCCATGAACGCCCTTACTGTCGTCATAGGCCTCCATTTGCGCATCGACGCGTTCGGCGGTCCGTCGCAAAGCAAGCTCACGCAATGCAATCAGGTTGTCTTTCTTGAAAAAGTTTTCGGCCGCCCGCGCCTTGACTTGCGGCGCGACGTAAACTTTGCCCTCCTTCAAGCGTTTCAGTAAATCATCCGCGTCAATATCGACGAGGACAATGTCAACCGCCGCATCAAACAAGGAATCCGGCACGGTTTCCTTGACCCAAACGCCCGTCGAGCCAGCGACAACATCACTCAAACTTTCAATATGCTGGACGTTAAGCGTCGTGTACACATCGATCCCTGCGTCGAGCAATTCCATCACATCATGCCAGCGTTTGGGGTGGCGCACGCCCGGCGCGTTGGTGTGAGCCAACTCATCCACCAGCAAAATACCGGGGCGGCGGACCTTGATCGCATCGAGATCAAGCTCTTTCAGCTTTACGCCTTTATATTGGATAATCAGCGGCGGGATGACCGGCAAGCCTTCCAGAAGTTTCTCCGTCTCCGGACGCTTATGTGTTTCGATAACGCCTATGGCGACATCTAAACCGGCGCTGCGTTGTTCGCGCGCGGCGGAAAGCATGGCATAGGTTTTACCGACACCCGCGCTGCTGCCGAAAAAGATTTTAAGCTTGCCGCGGCGTGACTTCTCGGCCTCGGCTTCGATGCGATTGAGAAGAGCGTCCGGATCCGGACGTGGGGGTTCGGTGGTGGTCATTTGCGTTCCTTTCTATGTCACCCCAGTGCAGGCTACGGTCCCATTTATTTTTCCAACTTAACCAAATCGGATGCCAGCCTTCACCGGCATGACGCCATTTACTGAAAAATTACAAATCCCCGTCCATCGATAAATTCAACATCAAAACATTCACAACAGGCTCGCCTAAAAAGCCAAACGTGCGTTTTTGGGTGTACTGCGCAACTTTCGCATGAACCTGTTCTTGGCTAAGGCCGCGCGCTTTGGCGACACGCGCGATTTGGTATTCAGCCGCAGCCGGGCTGATATGCGGATCGAGGCCGCTGCCCGACGACGTCACAAGATCGACCGGGATGGGTTTTGTGTTCTCGGGGTCGGCCGCTTTCAGGTTATAAATGCGGGCTCTAACAGCATCCAGAAGCGCCGGGTTGGCCACGCCGAGGTTGCTGGCCCCGGAAGCTGCCGTGTTATACGGGTAAGGCTTCGTTGCGGAAGGACGGCCCCAGAAATACTTTGGATCGGTAAAGTTTTGGCCGATGAGCCGCGAGCCCAAAACTCTTTCGCATTGCGGATTTCCGGCATACATGTACTTACAGTTCTTTTCGATTAAACTGCCCTGCGCCTCACGCGGAAATACAGTTTGGGCCACAGCCGTAAGCAATCCCGGATACGCCACGCCAAGCAGAAGGCTAAGCAGGGTGAAGAGGATGAGGGCGGGGCGAATATTTTTCATCTCACACCACCCCGATTATTTTAAGCAACAAATCTATGGCTTTTATGCCGATAAAAGGTACGGCAACGCCGCCGCCGCCATAGACAAGAATGTTGTAACGCAGGAGGCGCGTGGCACCGATAGGCCGGTAACGCACGCCTTTTATCGCAAGCGGGATAAGACCGACGATCGTCAACGCGTTAAAAATGACAGCCGACAAGATGGCGCTGCGCGGCGAAGCAAGATGCATAATGTTTAAGGCGCCGAGCATGGGATAGGTGCTGACAAAAGCCGCCGGGATAATCGCAAAATATTTGGCGATATCGTTCGATATGCTAAATGTCGTTAATGCACCGCGTGTCATGAGAAGTTGTTTGCCGATCTCCACAATTTCAATGAGCTTGGTGGGGTTGGAGTCGAGGTCCACCATGTTCCCGGCTTCTTTCGCGGCTTGCGTGCCACTGTTCATTGTCACGGCCACGTCGGCTTGCGCCAGCGCCGGCGCATCGTTTGTCCCATCGCCAACCATGGCGACTAGCTCGCCGCCTTCCTGCATCTTGCGAATATATTTGAGTTTGGACTCGGGCGTGGCCTGCGCAATAAAATCGTCCACGCCCGCTTCGGACGCAATGGCCGCCGCGGTCAGCGGGTTATCGCCCGTCACCATGACGCTTTTGATGCCCATGCGGCGTAACTCAGCAAGGCGGTCCTTAATCCCGACTTTGATGATATCCTTCAGGTGAACGACGCCCAGCACGGTCTTGTTTTCCGCGACGAGCAGAGGCGTGCCGCCTTGCCGCGCGATCGTCTCGACCTGGCGGTTGATATCTTCGGGGACGTTCCCGCCCAATTCCTTAAGCCGTGCCGCGATCGCGTCTCCGGCGCCTTTCAGGATTTGGCGGTCGCCGATATTCACGCCGCTCAGGCGCGTTTCGGCATGAAAAGGAATAAATGCCGCGTCCTTTGGCAACGTCTTTTGTTCCGGTACGGCGTATTTGGCGCGCGCCAAAGTCACAATACTTTTTCCTTCCGGTGTATCGTCCGCCAAAGAGGATAGCATCGCGGCCGCCGCCAATTGTTCCGCCGCAACGCCTTTCGCCGGATAAAAGGCGAAGGCCTGCCGGTTGCCGAGCGTGATCGTGCCCGTTTTGTCGAGAAGCAAAACATTGACATCGCCCGCCGCTTCAACGGCGCGGCCGGATGTGGCGATCACGTTCGCGCGGATAAGGCGGTTCATGCCCGCAATGCCGATGGCGGAAAGCAAGCCGCCGATCGTCGTCGGCGCGAGACAAACCAGAAGCGCTACCAGAACCGTGACGCTCACCGCTTCGCCCTGCGGCGCGCGCTGAACGCTATAAAGAGAAAAGGGCAAAAGCGTCGCGCACGCCATCAGGAAAATAATGGTCATCGCTGCCAGAAGAATGCCCAAGGCGATTTCGTTTGGCGTTTTATGGCGCTTCGCCCCCTCGACCATCGCGATCATCTTGTCGAGAAAGCTCTCCCCGGGATTGGCGGTTACCTGCACGACAATCCAGTCCGAAAGCACGCGCGTCCCGCCTGTCACGGCATCCCTGTCGCCGCCGGATTCGCGGATCACCGGCGCGCTTTCGCCCGTAATGGCGCTTTCGTCAACCGACGCGATGCCGGCGATCACTTGCCCGTCCACCGGAACGAAATCGCCCGCCTGCACAAGAACGATGTCGTCCTGTTTTAGCTCATGGGCCGGGATAAATTTCAGGTTCTCGCGATCTTCCGCGTTCGCCATTTTTTTCGCGGTGATATCGCGGCGCGCTTTTTTTAGGGATTCCGCCTGCGCCTTGCCTTTCCCTTCCGCGATAGCTTCGGCAAAATTGGCGAAAATAACCGTGAACCAGAGCCAAAACGCCACCGCGCCGATAAACCACAAAGGCTCGCGTCCGGGCATTTGGGATGCGTAAAGCAAAATAACCGTCGTCAGGATGGCGCCAATATAAACGACGAACATCACCGGGTTGCGCATTTGGTATAAGAAGGTAAGCCGCACAAATGAAGCCGCAATTGCATGCTGAAAAGCGGCGGCTTGCGAGGCGGCAGGGTTCGGAACGTTCAGCATTTACATTGCTCCACGTCCTATCATGGTGAAATGCTCGGCAATCGGCCCCAACGCCAGCGACGGTACAAACGCCAGCACGCCGACCATCACGACCACGCTGACAAGCAGGAAAACAAAAAGCGGCGTTGTCGTTTGCAAAGTTCCGGCCGAACGCGGCACGGCATTCTTTGACGCGAGCGATCCCGCAAGCGCCAACATCGGGATCATCACGAAATAACGCCCGAAGATCATCGCAAGGCCGATGGCCGTATTGTAAAACGGCGTATTGGGCGACAACCCGGCAAACGAGCTGCCGTTATTGTTCGCCGCGGAGGAAAAGGCGTAGAGGATTTCGCTGAAACCCTGCGCCCCCGGATTTCCTGCCGCGGGTTGCCCACCCTGAAACATCACCGCTATGGCCGCGCCTATCAGGGCCGCAAGATGCGGCGCTAGCACCGCCAAAGACGCCATCTTAATGTCAAAGGCGTTGATTTTCTTGCCCAGATATTCC
Organism: uncultured Rhodospirillaceae bacterium; assembly: GCA_964398175.1. Taxonomy (GTDB): domain Bacteria; phylum Pseudomonadota; class Alphaproteobacteria; order UBA9219; family UBA9219; genus JAXGVG01. The sequence continues at coordinate 12,637 of CAYNLV010000008.1, read as the reverse complement.
GGCGTGCGGCCAACCATAAGTCCCGCAATGAAAACCGTAAACATAACGAAAATCAGCATCCCACAAAGGCCTGTGCCTACCCCACCGAAGATTACTTCGCCGAATTGAATGAACGCCATCGACACGAGTCCGGCCAAAGGCGTAAAGGAATCCTGCGCGGCGTTGGTGGAGCCGTTCGCCGCCGCCGTCGTCACCGCCGACCATAAAGCTGAGTTTATAATTCCAAAACGCGCTTCCTTACCTTCCATATTCCCGCTGCTTAGTAAGGTGATAGTCGCTTGATCTTTATTCAGTATCGAGAACTTCGCATTGCCAGCCTGTTCATTGAAAACGCCGAAGAGCATGAACGGCACAAAGATAAACGTCATCGCGGCCAAAAGAACCCAGCCTTGGCGAACATTCCCCACCATCCGCCCGAAAGTTATGCAAAGCGACGCGGGAATTAGCAGGATCGTCAGCATCTGGAGGAAATTGCTGAGCGGCGTCGGGTTTTCAAAAGGATGCGCCGCATTCGCGCCAAAAAAACCGCCGCCGTTCGTGCCAAGCTGCTTAATGGCCACTTGAGAAGCTACAGGTCCAAGAAATATTAATTGTTCAACAGGTTTAATATCCTTGTCGTGGTTGGCGACAATAGCGGGGGATAACGACTGGACAACGCCCTGCGACACTAGCAAAGGCGCAAGAATTAGAGCGAGCGGCAGCAGAATATAAAGAACGCCGCGCACAAGATCGGCCCAGAAGTTGCCGACGGTAGCAGCGTTGCGGCGCGTAAACCCGCGTATTAACGTCATTAATACGGCCATGCCGATACCGGCCGACAAAAAGTTCTGAACCGTCAGCCCCACCATCTGGCTGAGGTGGCTCATTGTGCTTTCGCCCGCATAAGCTTGCCAGTTAGTGTTCGTGATAAAGCTCACAGCCGTGTTGAAAGCCAAATCAGGCGGCAACGCCGCCATCCGTCCCGGGTTGACGGGCAGGGCATTCTGAAAGCGCAGGAGCCCGTAGAGAGCCAGAAAACTCAGGAAGGAAAAAGCCAAAAGAGCACAGGCGTATTCCTTCCACCCCATTTCCTCCGAAGGATCGATGCCCGCGATGCGATAGAAACCGCGCTCAAGCCACCCAAGCACAGGCGACATAAACGTTTTTTCGCCCGCAAAAACTTTCGCCATATATATGCCTAGCGGCTTCACGCACACAAAAAGCACAACAAAATATAAGGTAATTTGCAGCCAACCATTGGCGGATATCATCGCCATATTCATGGAAAAATCTCTGGTTTCAGTAACGCAGTAAAAAGATAGACCAGCAATCCAAATGCCACAGCGCCGGCTAAAATATGGATGAATGTCATGTCACGACCTCATCAGCCTGTCACTGATTGCGACAAGGCCAAAACAAAGTCCAAAAAAGACAACGGCCAAAAGTAGATAAACAATATCCAACTGAAAAACCTCCTTTATGCGCGAAGTAAATTAATCAGAGTCCACCTATAAAAGGTTAACGAAAATGAAACATTTCTTCTTAATACTACATTTCCTTTCAATGTGTCCTTCAGGAGCCTTCCATGAAATCCAAAAAGAGGAAAAAAACCAAGCTTAGCCTGGTGTTAGCTGCTATGGGCATCGTGCTTCTTGGAAGCTACGCTGCCGCGGTTCTTATCTTCCCAAGCGAAAATGCAATAAACAGCGTCGTAAACATAGCGACACCAAACCAGATTTTTGGAATTCAAATCCCAAAAGATCTCAATGAAGCGCACACGGAATTAATGCGCGTCCTCTCCAAAGAGCTCATAGCCAAAATGAAAAAAGGCTCCGAGAAGGAGATGAGCCAGTACCACTTAGGGCTTGGCATGACGATGCGCAACGAATGGGGCCTATGGAAAGGTTCGTCCCTTGCAAAATACTTCAACAAGCTTGGCCTTTATCATCCGGATGATATGTCGGGGACCATTCTGACAACGTTCTGGCGTAAATTGAACAACAAGCCGCTTCGGATTGAAGAAAGGGTTAAATATTATCAAGCCTATTGGGATTCGATCAAAAAGAAGGAAAAAGAAGTGAGCGAGAAGAGAAAAGCCGAGATCCCTGAGGACGGAATGCTCGAACTCCTCACGAACGAATAAGCGCTGTCTTAATTCTCCGGCCTTCGCCCGAGAACTTCTCGCTTGCCAACGTGATTGGCCGAACCGATGATGCCTTCGCGCTCCATGCGTTCAATAATCGTTGCGGCGCGGTTGTAGCCGATTTGCAAATGACGTTGCACAAAACTTATGGAAGCTTTCTGTTCGCGCAGCACAAGATCGACAGCCTTGTCATATAGATCGTTACTGCCGCCAGATTCACCTAATCCGCCGTTTTCCTCGGATAAAAGGTCTTCTTCGTCGTCTTCCGTAACTTCTTCGAGATATTCGGGTTCGCCTTGAGCCTTAAGGAATTTCACAATGGCTTCAACTTCGTCATCACGTACAAACGGCCCGTGCACGCGCGTCACGCGGCCCCCACCTGCCATATAAAGCATATCGCCGAGCCCCAGCAGTTGTTCCGCGCCTTGTTCGCCCAGAATTGTGCGGCTGTCGATTTTTGACGTAACCTGAAAACTAATACGCATCGGAAGGTTTGCCTTTATCGTGCCGGTAATGACATCAACCGATGGCCGTTGTGTCGCCATGATGAGGTGAATGCCTGCCGCGCGCGCCATTTGAGCCAGACGCTGGACTGCCGCTTCCAAATCCTTTCCCGCCACGATCATCAGATCAGCCATTTCGTCAACGATAACAACGATATGGGGAAGGGGAGTCAGGTCTAGCGGTTGTTCTTCGTAGATTGGCTTACCTGTCTCACGGTCAAATCCCGTTTGTACGGTGCGCATCAGGTTTTCATTATTCTTGGCCGCCTCGCGCAAACGAATGTTGTAACCCTTAACGTTACGGACACCAAGCTTTGACATGGCACGATAACGCTCTTCCATCTCACGCACCGTCCACTTAAGTGCGACTATTGCTTTCTTCGGGTCCGTA
>CAYNLV010000008.1:0-9611 GCA_964398175.1 uncultured Rhodospirillaceae bacterium | reverse complement strand
CTACAGGTGCGAGAAGATGCGGAATGCCATCATACATTGACAGTTCCAGCATCTTTGGGTCGACCATAATAAAGCGGCATCTTTCCGGCGGCAGACGGTAGATCAGTGACATGATCATCGTGTTAATGGCAACGGACTTGCCAGAACCTGTCGTCCCCGCAATCAACAAATGCGGCATGCTTTCCAAATCAACTATAACCGGATTACCGGCAATATCTTTTCCTAAAACAAGAGGCAATACGCCCGTGTAATCAGCATATGTATCGCTACTCAACAATTCACGCAGATAAACCATTTCGCGACGGCGGTTCGGCAACTCGATGCCGATCACGTTTCGTCCAGGGACAACCGCAACACGCACGGACGCGGCACTCATGTTCCGCGCGATATCATCGGCTAATGAAATAACGCGCGATGCACGCGTACCCGGCGACGGCTCAAGCTCATATAAGGTTACAACTGGACCGGGACTTACTTTCGTGATTTGCCCTTGAACGCCGAAGTCGGCGAGCACAGATTCAAGCAGTTTGGCATTCTTTTCCAAGGCTTCCTCTGTGAAATCAGCGTGCTGCTGGCGCGCGGTCTCTGGCCATTGCAACAATTCCAAGGGCGGCAATGCATGTGATCCGTCATTCCTCAACGCAAGGCGCGCTTGCCGCGTACGCTTAACAGGTCTTTGAACCAGCGATTGCTTTGAACGACGTGAGGTTTGTTTTTCTTTTGATTTAGAAGGCTTTTCTTTCTTCTCGTCCACTTCGTCTTCAATTTCTTCATCAAGATCGTCATCTTCATGCATATCGAGACGATCCCGGCGCAAAAAATGCCAAGCACGGTATATAGCAACCAAGGTATTTCTTACCGTCACCTGAATAATTTGATGGATAGCGCTCAGGACACCGTGCCATTCGCCAAAGGTTAAAGCGCTTGCCATATATAAAGCGCCCAATGACACAAGAATCATAACTAATGCAATGACAACGGCACCACCCGTGCCGGGGATCCGGTTATGAAGCCAAAGCGAGCCAAGTTTACCGAGAGAACCGCCCCAAGGTCGTACAATTTGTTCGACGAGATAAGACTCGACCGTTGCTAAACCAATCGCAAGAGCAAGCACCGTCAAGACAGTCGCAAACATCCGCCAAACCAGCAAATCAAGGCCACGTTGTGTTGCGACGAGCCAACCCCATGCCGCGAGAACAAAAGGCAAAAGAAATGCCGCCACGCCGAAAAGCTGCCACAAAAGATCTGAGGTATAGCTACCAAACCTGCCTAACCAGTTATGGACTTCCCCACTGCTAGCTACTGTATTGAACGAAGGATCGGCCGGATCATAGGAAAGAAGCATGAGCGCCAGAATAGCCGCCACGACCATCATGACGCCGCCGTTTAATTGCGCAACAAAACGCACGACCATGTCACGCAATGTCTCCGGTATCCATCGGGATGGCGTGGCGCGTGAACGCGGGTTACGATACAGCGGGCGAGAGGACATAAGGTCAAATAACCATTTGCGAATAACCGGAAACCAAAGTTTCCCTGATTCTAGCCTTTGTGTCACGCAAGGGAAAGTTGTTAATAATACCCGAATTATCGTCTATTTTTGGCACTCACAGGAGGAATCATGAGTAACGACCTCTATATCATCTGGCATACCAGCAACGAGTTAGGCATCCCCATTATCGATGAGCAGCACAGGGGCCTCGTTTCTACCATTAACTCGTTTCACTATTTAATTAAGGAAGGACAAGGTGAAGAAGTTATCCGGCCTATCATTATGACTCTAGTTCAATATATTGAAATTCATTTCCGTACCGAGGAGCCGCTCATGCAAAAAGCAGGCTTCCCAGGCTATGACGATCACATTCGTTTGCACCGCTCTTTAACCACCAAAACAAAAAGAATTGCTGAAGAAGCCGTGACGAAAAGCAACGCTTATATCGCTCTAGAATTTTTGAAGGATTGGTGGCTGGACCATATCAACAACGTCGACCGCCAATACGCGCCTTATCTCCGAAAGTTACTCGATATCCGATAGAATCTTCTTTCTATTTTAAGCCCATCGTTGCGGCATTAACCATATAAAATAAAGGATTATGCGGCGGGCACAGAAACAAAAAGAGAAAAAAAAGAAATCACAATTAGTTGTGTTGAAATCGCGAGGCTTGCTTTATCGTACAAAACGTTCAGGCTTACCGTCGCAAACACCGGCAATATCGATATTATCGGTGGCAAACTTATCCTCCAAAATCATTTGCAGGGTATAAATTTATATCTTCCGCACCTGCATCTTAATCGGCCCTTCGGCACGGCCATGGATGAACTGGTCCACAAAAGGGTTGCCGGAATGGTCAATCTCACGCTTCGGCCCCTGCCAGATGATACGGCCATCATAGAGCATGGCTATGCGATCGGCGATTTTTCGCGCGCTTGCTAAGTCATGCGTGATGGACAGGGCGGTGGATCCCAACTCGCGCACGCATTTTATAATCAGCTCATTAATAACGTCCGCCATAATTGGGTCGAGACCGGTTGTCGGCTCATCGAAGAATATAATTTCCGGTCGTGCCGCAATTGCCCTTGCTAGCGCCACACGCTTCTGCATGCCTCCTGAGAGTTCGGCTGGCCATAATTCGCCGACATCGGCGCCAAGTCCTACCGATGCCAAGGTCGCAATCGCTCGCTCTTTCGCTTCCTTGCGGGGCATATGGTTGTAACGCAACAGTTTAAAAGCGACGTTCTGCCATACAGGAAGGGAGTCAAAAAGCGCCGAGCCCTGAAATAACATGCCAAACTTTGCAAGATGATCGTCGCGTTTTCGCCCCGATAATCCAATGGTTTGTTCGCCGTCAATCTGGATAGAGCCTTCTTCCGGTTGCATAATGCCGAGAATACACTTCAGCATAACCGACTTGCCCGTGCCTGAACCGCCGATCACGACGACAGATTCCGATTTGCTTATGTCAAGGTTAAGGCCGCGCAGCACTTTCTTTTCGCCAAAGGCCTTTGTGACCCCTTGCATGCTGATTTTCGGCACAGATGATTTAGCGTCCAGCAAAGAAAAGCCCCGTCAGCATATAATTGGTAATCAGGATTAGGATCGACGCGGAAACAACCGCGTTTGTCGTCGCCGCGCCCACGCCTTGGGCGCCGCCCTTTGAATTAAAGCCGTTGTAACACCCCATCAACGCGACCAAAAAACCGAATGCCGCCGCTTTCCAGAGTCCCGACGTAACGTCACGTATTTCAAGATATTGCCATGTTTGGGAAATATAATTCGCGGCGTTGAACTGGAGGCGATACACGCACACCAAAAAACCCCCAAATACGCCAATGATATCGCCAACCAAGACCAGCAACGGCATCATAAATGTGGCGGCCAAAAGCCTGGGCACTATCAAATATTTAAAGGGATTTGTGGAAAGAGTAGTAAGCGCGTCGATTTGTTCCGTTACGCGCATCGTTCCAAGTTCGGCCGCAATCGCCGCGCCGATACGTCCGGCAACCATCAAGCCAGCCATCACGGGGCCAAGTTCGCGCGTTATTGAAAGAACAACAACGGTCGGAATGGCGCTCTCCGCGTCAAAACGCGAAAAGCCCGAATGGCTTTGCAAGGCCAGCACCATGCCGGTAAACAATGTGGTCAAACCAACAACAGGCAGCGAGTAATACCCGATATCGACGACCTGTCGGAAAATCTGGCTAAAATAATAAGGTCGCTGAAAACAGTGCGCTACTGATAAGCTCGTAAACCAGATCATGCGTCCGGTCGCGGCGAGGAAAGTCAGAAATGTCCGTCCAATGGGAGCGAGGAAATTCATGCGACTCAGGGGGCTACTACGGCGAGGGAAACAACGTAATAAAGGGGCCGTAAACTGTCAATTCACTGGTTCACATCCGGAATGTTCGGCGGCTCTCCAACAACTTTTTCATCGCTTACTCGCCACCACGGCGAGTTTGCCTGAAAGCGTACGTTAATTGTTTCCTTCCATTCCCATGGCCCGAAACACTTCTTGGCCGCGTTGCAACGTTTTGGTTCATAATAGCCAAACGACTGCGAATAAGTTTCAACGTCTCTCCCGCTCAATTACGGGGGATATTGAGTTTGGCTGGTATGCCGCCGCATGGGATTATTGTTCGTCGGGAGCGTTGGCGAGCAAGTGAATGCTCCACGCTTTCTAAGACCGCCTTTTATTGGCGTGCAAGAGTTGGGGATGTGCCTGAATCATAACCTATGGTTTACCATACGCTAGAACTTTTTACCGATCATCCTCGCTATAGTGCCGTTCGAGGTTGCTGAAGCGCGTATATTGCCCGTCGAAGTGCAGGGGAACGGTTCCAATTGGACCATGGCGTTGCTTGGCGATAAGAACTTCCGCGATGTTGCGCACCTCCTCGCCGCGGCGCTGCCAGCGTTCGTGACGTTGGTTGAATTTTTCGTCGCCTTCGTCTTGCCTTCGGGTCGGCTCGCTGCGCGCGTGATAATATTCCTCGCGATAAATAAACATCACCACGTCGGCGTCTTGTTCAATCGATCCTGACTCACGAAGGTCGGCCAGTTGCGGACGTTTGTCTTCGCGGCTTTCCACTGCACGGGAAAGCTGGGAAAGGGCCAAAACAGGCACCTCCAATTCCTTAGCTAAGCCTTTGAGACCACGGGTAATTTCCGAGACTTCCTGCACCCGGTTATCGTCACGGCGCGACGATCCATGCAACAACTGCAAATAATCGATGACGATTAAACCCAACTGCGGCACAAGCCTTTTCAGGCGCCGCGCGCGCGTACGTAGCGCCGCAACGGTCAGGCCCGGCGTATCGTCGATATAAAGCGGCGCGCGCGATAGAATTTTTGTCGCTTCAAGAAACTTCGAAAAATCATCCTGTTTAATTTCACCGCGCCGGATTTTATCCGACGGCACATTGGCATGCTCGCCGAGCAACCGTGTTGCCAACTGCTCGCTCGACATTTCAAGGGAGAAAAACGCCACCGCCGAGCCTTCCTTGCCGCCCGTGTCCGTCTGCGCGCGCGCCGCGTTGAATGCGATGTTCGTTGCCAGCGCCGTTTTACCCATGGATGGCCGCCCGGCCAGAATAACAAGGTCTGATTTCTGCAGACCGCCCAGCTTTCGATCAAGATCACGCAATCCTGTCGTGATCCCTGTGACATGGCTGTCACGTTTATAAGCTTCTTCGGCCAGTTTTAATGAAGCCGTGAGGGATTTTTCCAATTTGATAAAACCCCGGTCCAGCTCACCGGTTTTAGCCAATTCGAAAAGACGCTGTTCCGTAGATTCAATCTGCTTGGTGGCAGGATCTTCAAGATCTTGCCTATACGCATCATTAACGACGTCCTCGCCAAGCTCGATTAATTGACGACGGAGATGCAAATCATGAATAAGCTGGCCATAATCGGCCGCGTTGATAATTGTGATAACGCTGGCCGCCAAATCACCAAGATATTGCGCGCCGCCAACAGTCACAAGCGCCGGATCGTTCTCAAAAACGCCGCGCAAGGTCTTCGGGTCTGCGATCTGGCCACGATTGATCAGCGTGCCTATCGCCGCATAGATGCGCTCATGAACCGGATCGTAAAAATGTTCAGGCCGCAAGTAATCGCTGACCTTTTCATAGGCGTTGTTGTTCACGAGGATAGCGCCCAGCAAAGCCTGTTCCGCTTCCGTGTTGTGCGGCGGCGTTCGCGCTATCGTCAAATCTGTCGAACCAACGGGGCGCAGGGCAGGGGCGGGATACTGTTTCAATTCGGCCATAAATAAAGCTTAGCAAGTCAGCTGATGGAACGCGAATCATCTTCGCCAATTGCGACAATAACCCCCTTCAACCCTGTGGATTATGGGGATAAAGGCCCAAGATAGCCCCCCATACTCTGCCGAGTTAATTAATAACAAAAGTTAAATTATAGATGGGCCCCGGGTACCTTTTGCGGAGCGATTGAAGGAATATCTCCGTCGCTTCCTCGCTTAAATGCGGCTCCGTTTCCATTTTATCAATGCGTTTTTCTTTTTTCGTACGCGTCAATATTTGACGTGCGTCTTTCAAGGAACAAAGAACATTCATCGTCTTGTTCCCATTCGAGCTAAAAGCGAACGGGACAAGATATTCGGTACCTTCGATCTCAAAAATAGTTATATGCGAGAACTTATTGATACGGCCGATGGCGTCGCCGATCCGTTGCGCCGTAATTTTCTTTTTCTGTTCTTTAAAATGTTCGCTCACCGGCTTTTGCTCATAAAGCTCGGGCCAGTTCCGGAATGACATGGTTGACAAGATCGGGGAAGGTTCCATATTGGCCAAAATAGTCGCGACATTTATCCGGTTTTCCAGCTCCCGTACATTTCCCGGCCAGTTATATTTCAACAACACCTCAAGCGCCGCATCTAATATACGGGGCACTACAAGATCATGCCTCTCCGCCGCCGTTTCGGCGAACAAATGAGTCAAAAGAAGTATATCCTCAGGCCGTTCGCGCAGCGGCGGCAAAGTCACTTTCAGCCCGTTGATGCGGTGATATAAATCCTCCCTAAGCTTTCCTTCCTTAAGGGCTTCTTCGGGGTCTTTATTGCTGGCCGTCACAATGCGCACATCAACCGCAATCGACATAGTTTCGCCAATCGGCGTAAAGCTTTGTTCCTGTATGACGCGAAGAATTTTTGCCTGCACAGGAATGATCATTTCCGTAATTTCGTCCAGGAATATCGTGCCGTCATGCGCGGTTTCGAAAGCGCCTTGTTTATGGCGCGTCGCGCCCGTAAATGCGCCTTTGCTATAACCGAAGAGTTCGGATTCAGCGAGAGTCTCGGGGATCGCCGCGCCATTAATGATGACAAACGGCCGCTTTGCGCTTCTGCCGTTATTTTTGGGGTTCTTCTCGCTTTCCTGATGAACGATATGGGCCAATAGCTCTTTACCCGTCCCTGTTTCGCCCAACAAAAGAATGGGTATTTCGCGCATCGACGCGAGGTTCTTGGCAAACGCAACGCACCTCTTAACCTCGTGCGAAGCGGATACCATTCTCTTACCGTTCGATAATTGAATGTCTACCAGCGGCTTGATACCTTCACTCATCCTTTTCTCTTCTTGATATCCATCAAAACATACGACAGCGTGCCTTATACGGATGAGATTCGTCGAGAGTTTCTAGTCCATAAATAATTCAAGGATTATACAGTCTTGTTTTAAGTGATTTCTTAAACGCTCGCCTGACGCCGCGCTATGATGACACGCCGGTTTTGTTTGCCTTTATTTTCAATCTTAACGACTTCGACCGGTCCGATTTCGCCCGTATGCCGCACATGCGTGCCGCCGCACGGTTGCAGGTCAACATTCCCGCCAACCGCGACAAGACGAACTCGGCCTGTGCCTCTCGGCGGCTTGACTTTCATGGTTCGAACCAAATCGGGTTGCGCATCCATTTCCTCGTCCGAGATCCAACGGAAGGAAACCTGATGGTTTTCCGCGATCAAACGGTTCATGCCTTCGGTCAGCGTTTGCTTGTCAACGGCTCCCGAAGGCATATCGAAATCCAAACGGCTTTTATCCGCACCGACTTGTCCGCCGGTTACAGCCACATCCCCGATTAAGGAACACAAGAGATGCATGGCCGTATGCATTTTCATAAGCGCATAACGGCGTTTCCAATCCAAAACCATCTCGACCTGATCGCCAATGGAGGGAAGGGAAGAGCCTTCGGCCAAAATATGAATGATGTCTTCAGGTTCGCTTTCACTTTTCCACTTTCGTGTGTCAATGATCCGCGCTTCCCCGCCGTTCCAACGCAACAGGCCCGTATCGCCGGGTTGACCGCCGCTCATCGCGTAAAAAACGGTTTGATCCAGCCGCACGCCTTCCGTCCCGACATAGGTCACTTTTGCCGAAGCGTTTTTTTGATAAGCGTCTTCCTGAAACAGTTTGATGGCGGGCATAATCGTCTCTCTATGAGATATTTATCTAGATAATAGGCGTGCTGGCATCGCTGACAAGCCAGCGGCTGCGCAATTCGGTGTGACGCAAGGCAAACCACTGCATCGCGATAATGGTCGCGGCATCGCGGATTTTGCCTGAATAAAGATAGCCAATCGCCTGCGTCGCATCGAGAACATGCACACGAATATCTTCGCTTTCCTGCGGCAGGCCGAAAACAGCGCCGTCTTCGGGCGCGTTCGTGCGGCCTATATAAAGCGTTGCGTGTTCGGACGTGCAGCCGGGACTGGAATAATATTCGATGATCTTGTGAAGCTCGGCAACGTCGCACCCGGCTTCTTCAAGCGCTTCGCGCCGCGCGGTGGTTTCGCGTTTTTCTCCCGGCTCAACGATGCCCGCCACAAGCTCAAGCATCCATGGATCCTCGCCTTTGGCCATTGGCGCGGCACGGAATTCTTCGATAAGCACGATCTTGTCGTGCTGAGGATCGAACAAAAGAACGCCCACGGCGCGACGACCGCGATCGAGCACCTCGCGCGTAAAGACATCCGTCCATCCGCCATCGAACTTTTCATGGCGTATGTGGAAGCGATCCATACGGAAATAGCCCTGAAATAGGGCTTCACGAGCGACGATTTCGAACTTTTTGTCGGCCATAGACGCGTGAGCACGAAAAAATGGCTCCCCGGGACGGGCTCGAACCGCCGACCCGGTGATTAACAGTCACCTGCTCTACCTGCTGAGCTACCGGGGAATAGGGGGGCAATGTAGTGAAGGCGTGCCTGAAGTGCAAGCTGGAAGCCAAAGGGGTCTTTCGAGGGGTCAGAAACAAAGGGAAATAAGGGGTTAAAGGCTGCTTTTACCTTTTTATGTTTATCTGGCAATAGACTTCTGTTAACTGATTTCAGTTTCGCGGGCATGGCGGAATAGGTAGACGCATCGGACTTAAAATCCGAAGCCGGAAACGGCGTGCCGGTTCAAGTCCGGCTGCCCGCACCAGGCTTCGCCCTTCGGGCTACGCCTGGCGCAGCCAGGTTGTAGCCCGAAGGCAAGCCTGCCCGGCGTAGTCAGGCGAAACGCAGTGAAGCCAGACGGAGACGGGCGGCTATCCACATGTACTACACCTACATCATCCGTAGCCTGAATCATCCGGACCAAATCTACATTGGCGCAACGTCAGACCTGAAACAAAGGCTGGCCGACCATAATACAGGTCACTCACCGCACACAGCCAAGTTTGCTCCGTGGGAATTGGAGTGCTACATTGCCTTTCCTGATAAGCAAAAGGCTTATGATTTTGAGAAATATCTCAAATCACATGCGGGAAGAGCGTTTTCGCATAAGCGGCTGTTATCATAGGGGCCTCATGAGTGATGAGAATTCAATTACAGCATGGGTATCGATAGTAATTGCTGCATTAGCTCTCCTTCGCCCAGAAATATCGAATCTTTTTCGATTATGGCGGAATAAAATAGTGATTTATCCCATTGGAGAATTCGAAATTGGTTTTTCCGCCTTTGGCCCAACAATAGGTATATCAGGAACATTTCTATCAACTTCTGGTGATCAATTAATCAAAAGCGTTTCGCTTAAAATCAAAAGAGTTTCTGATTCCTTGTCCCACGACTTTGAATGGGCAGTGTTTCGTCCTATTAAGCTAATGATTGATCCTCAAA
>CAYNLV010000007.1:0-21963 GCA_964398175.1 uncultured Rhodospirillaceae bacterium | reverse complement strand
GGCACGAATGCTTACCCGCCTGAAGTATCGACCGACCCGGTTCAGGAGGAAATTACCACAGCATGGATCGCGCGCCGTGAAACGGGCCGTGATTTACGGCCTTCTGAAATTTCAGCGTATTGGCGAGGCCTTGCGCTGGATTTCATCGAAACGCATCCATGGAAAACAATTACGCTCCTGATGACAAAAACGCTGGCTTTCTGGAACACATCAGAAGGCTTTGACAGTTATGACATACCTTTTATCGAGAAAAATTTTAACACGTTGCTCAAAGGACCTTTAATTCCATTCTGGGTTGTTTCATTTCTCGCAGCTTTTGGCGCCGTCGCTGCAGGTCGGGCGCGTCGGTATAGCGCCTTTGTGTTAGTTGTTTTTGCCTTGGTTTATATGGTTTCCGTTCTTCCCTTTTTTGTGACGGACCGTTACCGGCTGCCGGTCGTTCTATTCCTTTTACCGTTGGCGGGCGCGGCGCTTCCGTCGTTGTTGGCGTTGGTGCGCGCAAAAAAATGGCCTCAACTGATAGGGGCCTGTGCTCTCGCGCTTTTCTTTTTGTTTCTCGGCCTACGGCCTGATCCTAATGCTGTCGATATGACGGCGTTCAACTGGGGCACGCTTAGCGCCATTTATGCCGATGAGGGGCGCAACGCGGAAGCGCTTGAATCCCTGCATAAAGGACTTGCGATTGGCCCGGAGTTGATGGGTTTTCAACCCATTATCCGGGGGTCTTATGTTTATGAACGCCTTGGGAATCATGATGAGGCCGAACGTCTGCTTAAGATGGCGATGACTTATTATCCGCAAGACGGTCACGCGTATTACAGCTACGGGCGTTTTAAAGCTGCGCGTGGCGACCTTCAAGGTGCGTTGGCGTCTTTTGAGAAAGCGATCGAGCTAACGCCGGTTTTTGACCTGAGTTATTACGCACTGGCCAGAATTTATGAACAGTTGAATAAGCGGGATCAAGCCATTAAGGCGCTCAAAAGAGGACTAGTTATTAACCCGCACAACACACGCCTAAAAAAAGCATTGGAAGAATTCCAGAAGAAGTAAGCTTTAGTTGCGCAGAAACGATCCCATGTGGATTTCGGTAGGTCCGCCACGACCCGTGCCGTGCCCAAGGCCCAGGCGCGCAAAGGCATAGCTTTCAGGCGCTTCCGCGCCTTGCAGTTCCAGCCAAGGCCGATCAAGCGATGGGCGGCCGAAGTAGTAGCCTTGCATCATGTCGACTTTTTCTTCGCGGAGCCATCGCGCCACATCTTCGGTCTCGACGCCTTCGGCGACGGTTCTTAGGCCAAGGCCGCGGGCAATGCTGATCAACATGCGCACAAGGTGTTGTTGTTCACTATTGCCGATCAGACTAAGCAGCAGATCGCGGTCGATTTTCATGATCGACAGCGACAAGGTACGCAAATGGCGGATGGAAGTCGAGCCAGCGCCAAAATCGTCGAGGGCAACATTGCTTCCAAGTTTGTTAAGAGTTTCAACGAGCCGGCGCGTTTCGGCCATATCCATGATGGCGGCGGTTTCCGTAATTTCGACAATCAGGCGGCGAGCAACATCGGGGCGCGAACGCAAGAGTTGTTCGACATATTCGGGCCAGTCGGCCTGCGCGGCGGTGATGCCGGAAATATTCACAGCCAAACGCAGTTTGTCGTAGGATTCGAGCTCACGAATGGCGATGCCCAGCACATGACGGTCAAAATCCACGGCTAAACCCATCTGTTCGACAACCGGGATACACTAAACTGCGGCGATCATGCGTCCGTCATCGCGGAAGAGGCGCGCCAGTGCTTCATAGAAAAGGACCTGATTTGTTTCGGTGTCGATGACCGGCTGAAACGCGAGACGAAGCTTGTCGTGTTTAAGGGCTTGCTTGACGCGTTCGCCTAACTCGAGGACAGCGCGGTTTTTTTCAGAACGCGTTATGGATTCATGATACTCGATGCACTGATTGCGGCCGTGCTCCCGCGCTTCGTTTAACGCCTGCTCGGCGCGAATCATGACGGCGGGCGCGTCCATGTTTTTATCGGTCAACCGGACGCAACCAATCGAAACGGTGATGTGAAGCGGTTCGGCTTGTGTGGGCACAGGACGGTCACGGAAACTTTGCAACAGGCGTTCGGCAAGCGGATAAAGCTCGCGCCCGAGACCGGGAAGCAAAATACCGAAACTATCGCCCCCGGTACGCGCGATAATGGCTTTGGTTGGACTAAGGTCATTTAGGCGGTCCGAAACGCTGCACAAGAGGACATCGCCCGACTTTGTGCCGACGGCTTCGTTGACGAAGGCCATCTTGTCGATGCCGACGACAAGATAGGATGTCGCTTGTTTGACGTCCTTCGGGCCGCTTAGCACTTTGCCGATCTGCGCCATCATGGCTTCCCGGTTGAGACGTCCCGTCAGAATGTCGCGGTCCTTGATGATTTGAACGGGGGGGAGGCTTTGATGTTTTGGCGCATCGATCACGCGCAACAATCCTCGTTGACGGATCGCGCGGCCGGCTTCATGGTCGGTTGTGCCGTGCTCATAGACCCAGATAATGCGGCCATCCGGAAGACGTAGGCGGAATTCGCGGTCGAAGACGGCGGGACTTTCGCTGAAAACGAGGTATTGATCTTCCGAAAAAACGGCTTTCGCGAATGTCTCGGCGTTATGCGGCGGGATCTGACAAGTTTCCCCGAAAAGCTGGGGCCACGGCCCGAACCAGATGATTTGATCGGCCAACAAGTCCCAATGGTAGCCTATATGGCCCGAAGCGGCGACAATTTCTGCCAGAGACGAAGATGAAACGGGATTTGCCATTGTCGTGTCGCCGTCCAGCAACCGCAGCGCCTTTGTTCGGGGTTCGTGTAAAAAAACAGGCGCTTAAGTTCCATTAAGTGATGATGTATGGCTTCATAATACGGGCGGCAGGCTTAATTTTTCCTAAAATTGAATTTTATTAGGGTGCTTGAAGAGGTTAAGAAAGCGCGAGGATTCACGGCTTTTGAATAATTCTTACCGGCTTTTAAACAAATAAAGCGGCGGGAAAAGAGAGGACGAAGAAGGGATAGGCAATAAAGAGCATACCGCAGGAATAAAAGGCATCAAGCCGCGTGATTGGCCAAAGGTTTGACCATCGAGCGGACAAGTTTGTAGGAGTCGATGGCGTCGCGGACACGGTTGCGAAGGATGGTGAGGTAAGCGCCGCGGGCGGTACCTAACTGTTGACCGATGTAAGTATTATCGCGCCACAAACGGTATTCCTGAACGGCGTGAACGGCAATGTTGTAAGCCAAGCCAGATTCTTTAACACTTTGAAATTGCTCAACATTCGTTGTCATTATATGGCTCCTGTCATATAGGTTCTTGCTTAAAAACATAAGTGAAAAATAACCGCCAAAAATTACTTTCATGTTAAAATTTATGGTTAATTAGCTTTTTTGCTATAAATAAATGATCTTTATGATCATCTTAGGGCCTATTGCTCTATTTGAGCAACTAAGCTATACAAAAAAGAACTCATATGGAGCAGGGAGATTATCGAATGCTCGACGACAAACAAGTTCGCGCTGCGCGCGCTTTACTGAACTGGACACAGGAAACGCTAGCCGAGACATCCGGCGTGGCGCGCGCCACCATCAAGAATATTGAAAACGGCGACACCGCGCCGCGTCTCGACACGTTGCAGGCGCTGCAAAAAATATTTGAAGAAGCCGGAGTTGAATTCCTCCCCGGCTCCGGCGTCCGTATGCGGGATCGGATGGTGACGGTGATGGAGGGGAAGGAGGCCAACAGAAAACTGTTAGATGACATTTACACGACCCTTCGGGATACCGGAGGCGAGGTCTTAATTGCAGGGCTCGATGAAAATCTTGCTGTCAGAGATCTGGATGCAGCCTTTTTGAAAACGCATTTGGAGCGATTAACAAAAAGCAAAGTTCGCGAAAGGCTTCTTATTAAGGCGGGGGACACCAACTTTGTTGGGCTACAGCATTCGTATCGATGGATCCCCGAGAAATATTTCAGCCACTTCCCCCTTTATGTTTATGGCCCCAAATTGGCGCTGGTATCTTGGGCTCCAACGCCGCGGTGTGTCATAATTCATGATGAAACATTTGCTGAGAGCACGAGACTATTATTTAACTTTGTTTGGGACCGGGCCGAGGTTGCTTACAGACCGGAAGATGAGGAGTAATATGTTGACGCATATTCAAAGCAAGAAAGACATTATATTTGTCGAAGATAATCTTACTGCCCAAGAGATTTGGGAAAGAAAATTTGAGTCTTATGAAGGCGTAAAGCGAGTTACGAACGATGATTTTGCGCTACTTAAGAAACGCTTGGCCAACTGTGAAGAGATAGATTCTTACCTAAGCTCTCCGGTATATTATCTTTATACCGGAAGAAATGGGTTGTGGCTTTATGAACGCGATAATGCGTTTGTGTTTATTTGTTGGCACCCCAATGTTCCAGAACAAATACTCATTTTTCCGCAATTGGGATACCGGGATGTTGACTTGGTTTCAGAACTATTAAAATTTATACCCACATCGCCGGGGGGTATTTTTATTGCTCGTGCAAGGCCGAGTGAGAAAATCGCGCATTATTCATTCTCAACTTCTACGCGCAATATAATATTGCAAACACAAGAAGAACAAGTTCTTGACTGGCGGTATCCCGTTCACATTTTGCCGACAGCTCAAGTGGCGGCACTGGCCGGCGGAAAATATATGTATATTAGGAACAGAATTAAACAGGTTAATAAACGCTCCGTAAATATATGTCCTTTTAACGGCATAATGCACGGCCGTGCGCTTGAAAATCTATTATATCGATGGGCCAAACATAACGCACCGAACCATGAAGAATATAATCTTCTCTATGCTCCTTATGAAAACCTATTCTCATGGGGGGCGGACCCAAAATTTGGGCTTTCGGGCGTTATGATATTTGTGGATGACCAATTGCAAGCCGTTGGGCTGTGGGATGTGTCGAATTCTTATCGGGAAACAGCCAATCTTTTTGTGAACTTCTGCAATGTGTCGATTGCTGGCCTTTCGGATTTTCTCATGGTGAAGTGTTGTGAGGCCTTGCACGATCAAGGAATACAATACCTTAATCTTGGAGGATCAGAGTTGGAAGGGCTAGATAGATTCAAAAGAAAATTTCATCCAACTATTAGCGTTAATTTGTGTTCAGTTGCGGTCACTATAGAATCCTCCATGTTGGAAATCGCGGAAAGTGAACCCATTATTGAGGAGCAAGCCATTGTTTAAACTCAACAGCAAAATATCCACAACTGTCGATCGTCAGACAATTGTAGGAACGCTTGTTGGCGTGGATTATTATGTTTTAGAAGATTTTGCCGGCAATAAATGCAAATGGCCGAGCTACACGTTGGTGTCGAAAAGAAAAGCCCCTTTTGATCGATACTGGTTTGTAAAATGGGATGGGAAAAATGCGCCGTGGATATTATGGACGAAAACAAAACGGCGTACCGTGCCAAAAACGGCGAAAATGCTTTCTGATAAAAGCGGCGTTGCTCATATTAAGTTTGTCGGCGATTCAGGTGCTTCAACCCCGTGGGCGGCTCTGATCCAGTATAAAATCGGCAAAAACAAATATCATTGCCTCGAACGCTTCGCGGGGTCTGAGGTGATGTATTTTACAGGCCAAAAAATCGCCAAGCCGAAAGTAGAGCGTTAGGGGTTTTTCGTATCCGCCGGTTTTTCTGCCGCGTTTTTCCCTTCGCTTTTTCTTTTCGCTTCCACATGCTGAGCCAATTGGCTAATCGTGCGGCGGATGGCGTCGCGGGTGTTCTGGGCCTCGATTTTGGCGGCGGCTGGGCCTTCATGCGAGAAAACCGTGAATCGGTTGGCAGCGTTCACGAAAAACAGGATGGCAACGAATACGTCCTTTCCTTCTTTCGACCCTTTCATCTGGCAGTCGACGTCTGCCGTGCGCAACTTCAATCCTGCCGTATCCTCTTCCTTGCCGACTTCCGCATTAAAGGTGCCCGAGCACTTCCTTTTTAGCCCCTGAATGTGCAGGCCTGCCAGATCCGTCAGGGTTTTCTCCTTTGGCACAAGACGCTCGCGCACGCCGCCGATCAGCGGGCCAGTTTGCCATATGAAATCGGCGGGCCTTTGTTCGGGCGGTATATTGTCCATACGCATTGGCACAATATCCTTAAGCCCTGCCGAAACCAAAACGGCTTTCAGTGTCTCAGGCAACGCCTGTTCGGTCATCGCGGCATTACTGTCTTTTTTATTCTTGTTGGCATCGATGCATTTTCGCAGCGCGTCATAAACAAACGCAATGCCCGGCATGGAAAATTCCATTTTTTTTCCGCCGGCCGCAACGTGCAAACTTTTGCTTGTCGTTAAAGCTTGAATAAACGCAGGGTTTGCGCCCATCTGGAGCACAAGTGCGTTCTGGTGTATGGCGGTGGACCGCACGGAACGTTCGATTTTTGCTGCTTTGGCCTTTTCCGGTTCGAGCGAGATGCTGAGATCGTAACGGCTGCCAAGCGTAAACCCGGCATTCGGAATGGTAAGGCCAAGATTCACTTCATCGGCGATGGATCGTGCCACGGTTAATTTGCGGTCGTCGGGATAAATGTATTCCGCGAGACAAAAGCCGAACGAGCCATCCGTATCAAAAACGGGACGTGGTACGGGCATGCCTGATGCGGCCGTGGTTTCTTCTTTTTTAACCGGAGCAGCATGGCGCTTGGCGTGTTTTTTGGACGAAGCGGCTTCGGCCGGGAACGCCCACACGAGGCAAAGAACGATCAATAACCAGTAACGCATAGGGCAAAACCGCAAACGAAAGGGGTGTGCGTAAAGCTACACCATCCGTTAACGCGACGCCAATGGACCCCTCTATTCTGAAGAAAACAAGGAAAAACAAAGGGTTCGCAAGGGCCGGATTGTCGAAAAAGCCTGTTTTTCTTCGTGTAAAGCAGCTAAACCACCGTTATGGAAAAAACGTTCACGACATCCGAAATTGCGATTGAGCTGGGCGGCCAGTTGGTTGGCGACGGACACATCGTCATTTCACGCGTTGCGCATCCGGCCGATGTGTTGGGCGAGCAGGATCTCGCGCTGGCAATGGATAAGAAGCTTCTTCCTTTATTAACGGAGAGTAACACTCGAGCCGCCGTCATCAGCAAAGACGCGGAAATCGAACCCGGTCTTCTGGATGCCTATATCATTGTCGAACGCCCACGTTATGCGATGGCGAAACTGACAAGTCTTTTCGCCCAAACTGTGCCGATTGAACCGGGCATTCATCCCGCGGCTATTATCGAATCCGGCGCACAACTCGGCGAAAACGTTTCGATTGGCCCGCAGGCTTATGTTGGTGCAGGCGCGGTTATTGGCGCGAACAGTGTTTTGCATCCGCAGGTCTACGTTGCGCCGGAAGCCGAAATCGGCGCAGGCGCGCTTATTTATCCGGGCGCGAAAATCGGCGCGCGCGTGCAAATCGGCAAGCGCTGCATTATCCATTTCAACGCATCGCTTGGTGCTGATGGCTTTAGTTTTGTGACCCCGCAGCTTGGCAGTGTTGAAAGCGCCAAAGCGACGCATACGATTACCGCTTCGAACATAGAGCTTGTGCGCATTGCGTCCCTCGGCACGGTAATCATCGGTAACGATGTTGAGATTGGCGCGAACACGTCCATTGATCGTGGCACTGTTGCCGCCACGCGCATTGGCAACGGCACAAAGATCGACAATCAGGTTCAGATCGGGCACAATGTGGTTATCGGCGACAACTGCCTTATCTGCGGCCGCGTGGGCATAGCCGGAAGCGCCGAGATCGGGAATCGGGTGGTTCTGGGCGGGGCGGTGGGTGTGGCGGATCACGTCCGAATCGGAGATGATGCTATCATTATGGCCATGAGCGGCGTGGGCAGCCATGTGCCGCCTAAGGGGCTTTATGGCGGTCTTCCGGCCAAACCGCGCGAAAAAGTCTATGAGGAGCAAATAAATATAAGCCGCATCAAGTTTTTGATTAAAAAGGTGGAATCGTTAACGGCACGACTCGACGCTCTTGAGCAGGGCAAAAAAAACGACTAGCTATAGGAAACAGTTGGAACGGCACTAAAGGTTAAAAAACATGTCCCAGCAAATAGATGAGATCCTCGATATTGTAGCCCAGAAAGCCATGGTGGACCGCAGCAAGCTGACCCCCGAGGCCAAGCTGGGCGATCTGAACATTAGCTCGCTCGATATGGTCGAGGTTATTTTTGCTTTGGAAGACAAGTTGGGCATCGAAATGCCGTTTAACGCCAACACCAGCGCTGAAGAATTTCAGACACTGAGCGATGTGATTGCCGCCGTTGAAAAGCAATTGGCGAACAAGAATAGCAGTGCGACGGCTTCAGGTCAGAATTGAGCCTGTCCTTGAATCAACCCTTAAGCCCGAAAAACTGACGATGGAAAACAAACGCCGCATTGTCATAACCGGCATGGGAGTCGTCAGCCCTATCGGGCAAGACGTAGCCACGTTCGGTAAAAATCTTTTTGCAGGCAACGGCGGCATCGAAAGCGTCGGTTTCACCTACCGCAAAAAAGAAGTCCGTTTTCCGGCAGCGGTCGTCAAAGGATTTGATCCCGGTCTTTATATCGACGTTAAGAAAGCTTCGTTGTTGGACCGTTTTTCGCAACTGGCGGTCGCTGCGGCTTGTCAGGCAATGAAAGATTCCGGTCTGACGCTGACGCCGGAATTAGCCCTGCGCACGGCGGTGATTACGGGGACGGGCGTGGGTGGGCAGAACACGCTGGAAGAATCCTATATGAAGCTTATGGATGATAACAGCCATCCACGTGTGCATCCTTTTACTATTCCGCGCCTGATGGCGAACGCCGGCTCCAGCCAGATCAGCATGGCTCTTGGCATCAAAGGGCCGGGCTTTACGGTGGTGAGCGCATGCGCTTCCGCCATCCACGCCATGGGGGTGACCCTGCATATGTTGCGGTCCGGTTTGTTCGATATGGCGATCACGGGGGGTTCGGAATCTTGCCTGACGTTTGGCACGTTGAAAGGCTGGGAGGCTTTACGCATAATGGCGCCGGATTTTTGCCGCCCGTTTTCCGTCAACCGCACGGGCATGGTGCTGGGCGAAGGCGCGGCTATGTTTATGCTCGAGACGCTCGAATCCGCGCAAGCGCGCGGCGCGAAAATTTATGCCGAGTTCGCCGGTTTCGGGATGAGTTCCGATGCTTGCGACCTGACAACGCCGGATGTGAACGGCGCGACACGCGCGGTAGTTTCGGCGATACAGGATGCCGGATTGAAGCCGGAAGACATCGATTATATCAACGCGCACGGGACGGGCACCCGCATCAACGATCTCACGGAAACGAAGGCCATAAAGCAAGCACTGGGCGATCACGCGAAAAAAGTTGCCATATCGTCGAGCAAATCACTTTTCGGCCATGCGCTTGGTGCGGCGGGCGCGTTGGAAATGTTGGCGACGGTTCTCGCTGTTGCCGGAGATAAAGCGCCGCCGACGATCAACTACCTTGGTCCGGATCCGGAATGTGATCTGGATTATGTGCCAAATGAAGCGCGTGTCCTGACGATACGCGCGGCGCTGAACAATTCCTTTGCTTTTGGCGGATTGAATGCTGTTGTGGCCGTGAAAAAGGTTTAACGAAAAGCCTTTGCAAATTTTGCCCAAAATACCTTTAACCTTTGTTTGTGCTTTTGCAGATAGACAGCGTCTTATTTCGGGCATAAATTTATGCAAGCGTTAAAGGCGTAGGAATATTATCGATGGAGTCGACCATGCCCCCGATTTCAAAACGAATTATGTGTGGCCTTTTCCTTGCCTCATTTGTTGCGGCGGTATCCGTGCCCGTTTTGGCCAAGGCCAATACCGTTACGCCGGGCGCGGCGTTGTCGCGGCGTTCAATGGGCGCTATCCAGACGCCGGCAGGCAATTTTGTGCAAAACATGGGCAAAGAAACGCTGGACGTCATTGATGACGAGAGTTTGTCGTTTGACCAGCAGAAAGAAAGATTTCGTAAAATCCTCCGTGAGTATTTTGATCTATCTTCCATCGCGCGTTTTGTCATTGGCCGGGGCTGGAACGCGGCCACGCCGGAACAGCAGCAGGAATACCTGGAGCTTTTTGAATCAACGGTTGTTAAAATCTACGCTGATCGTTTGACTGGGCATCGTGGGGAAAAATCGTTGATCATTAATTCACGACGCGAAAGCGACACCGAGCACGTTGTAACAAGCCAGATCATGCATCCGGATCGCTCGCCGCCGACAAAAATTGACTGGCGTGTTGGGGAAAGGGGTGGAAAATTCGCCATTCTTGATGTTTCGATTGAAGGCGTTAGTCAAACCATTACCAAGCGCGAGGAATACGCATCAATTTTGCAACGCGATGGCGGCATGGATGGCCTTCTGGCATCGATGCGTGCGTATTTGAAAGATTGAAGGTATCGTGACGCTAGCCTTCCCTTTTTCCCAAAAGCCGCAAAGAACCCTTCTTCACTCCTGCTGTGCGCCATGCTCGGGCGGGATCATGGAAACGCTTAAGGAAAACGCGCTTGATTTCGCGGTTTTCTATTATAATCCGAACATCGATACGCGCAACGAATATGAAAAGCGCAAAGAGCAAAACAAACGCTTTGCGGAAAAACTGGGAGTCCCTTTCCTCGACGCCGATTACGATAACGACAATTGGCTTGTGCGCGTTAAAGGCCTTGAAGACGAACCCGAACGGGGCAAGCGTTGTACGGAATGCTTTTTGATGCGCCTTGAACGAACGGCGCTTTACGCGCATGAAAACGGCTTTTCCGTCATAGCGACAAGTCTTGGCCTTTCGCGTTGGAAGGATATGGATCAGGTCAATGCGTGTGGTCATCAGGCGGCGTCGCGTTATCAAGGTTTGAAATACTGGGATTATAACTGGCGGCAAAAGGGCGGTTCGGAGCGCAGCCTTGCCGTCACCAAGCGCGAGGGTTTCTACCGGCAAACCTACTGCGGCTGCATCTATTCGCGCCGTGAATACGAAAAACGCCGTGCCGAACGGGCGTAAAACCCGCTCCGTTAATCATAATTTGTTGGTTAAACAAGGTGGATTACCCCCACTTTTTGCGCCTGAAAGTAATAAAAAATGCGATAAACGGATCCGCAAACGCGTTCTTGCGGGGTTCAACAGTAAACTTATTGGAAAATAATTTTCATGGTTTCAAAAAGCACGATTTCAATAAACACCATTACGGACCGTCTCAATTTTATCTGGCATGGAGCGGTCATGGCTGGGCTTTGCACGGCTTTAGGATTCTATATCGCGCCACCGGCTATTCTTTTTGCTGCTGTGGGTATTGCTTTATTGCATGACCGGCGTTACATGGCCGCGCTGTCTTCCGAGTTTGAAGACATTATTAATGATCCTTTCTTACATGAAGAGCTTCCTTTTGCGTTTCGGCATCTTCCCAAGAAAATCAAAAAAGCAGCCAATGCGTTGAAAATGGCCGCGCCCCCCGAGATATATGTCATAAAAAATTATCCTCGATTTGCAGCAAGCAGCCCCGTTCCGCATTCGGCTATCTTGTTCTCTTCGGCTTTGTTTCGCCGTGTAAACTCTGATGAGGCGGAAGGTTTGTCGGCCCACGAATTGAAGCATCTGACTTCCGGAACGTTGACGCAGTCCCGAATTCTTGGCGTTCTTGGCTCAACAGCTTCTGTGGCGAGTGGATTAAATTTTATTTATCAGGCCGGCGCTCTTTTGATTGATATTTTATATGGCTGTAAGGAACTAAAAACCCCTGCTGTAATGACGGCGGCATCTTTTGTCGCAGCCCCAATCGTTGCGAATATTGCCCGATTGACTATCGCCAGCCATTCACGTCGCGTTGAGTTTCGAATGGATCGTGAGGCGAGTGATGTTACCGGAAGACCAGAGGCTATTGCTTCCGCGCTTCAAAAAATAGACGATGAGCAAGCGGATTTTGAGCATCACATGCGATACGTTTCGGGTTGGCCAAACATTTTCTGGCGTGGGATAAGGGGGCTTAAATGCATATTTGCAGAACATCCCAACACAACACGTCGCCGCAAAAGATTATTGAAAATGGCGAAACGATCTGGGAATAAAAAATCGTTAAGTCTTGTGTAGATCACATAGAGCTTGGGTTTTTACGCCCTTCTTGCCGACTCCCCTGTAAATCTGCCATAAGCTGGCCCAGTAAAGTTAATGCGAGGATATGGGTTTGTTTGACGAATTAGGTGTTCTTTACCGTGGCCTGTTGATGGGGTTGATGATTGCAGCTCCTGTCGGGCCGGTCGGGATTATGTGCATCCGGCGCACCATGCGGAAGGGCCTGCTGATCGGGTTTATCAGCGGGTTTGGGGCTGCGTTTGCGGATGCTTTTTTTGGCGCTATCGCGGCATTCGGCGTGGCGGCCATAATGGATTGGATAAAAGAGTATACGCATTCGATTCATATTGTCGGCGGCTTGTTGCTTCTCTTTGGCGCGTGGCACACGTGGCATGACAAACCGCGCCAGCCGCAACCGGAGAACGGCAACAACGATAATAACAACAATACGCCGCAACCATGGATATGGGCCGCTTTTCGCGCGGGAATCAGCAGTTTTATGATCACGCTGACGAACCCGGCAACGATCTTTGCGATGCTCGCGGTGGTGGCGACTTTCGGTGGATTGGAAACGCATACGGAAGCGGTTATTCTTGTGTTGGGAATTTTTGCGGGCTCGTCTCTCTGGTGGCTGATGCTCAGCGGCGGGACATCGTTGGTCCGGATACATATCAATGAAAACAGCGTGACGTGGATTAATCACTTTATGGCAGTGGCCCTTACCGTAACGGCCATTTGGGCCCTGACCACAGGCGTGCTAGGCAACATTGGGTTTTCACAGTACTTGCCCTAGCCCGAAAAGACATTGACTGGAAATTATTATGGAACTCCGTAACATCGCCATTATCGCCCACGTTGACCACGGCAAGACCACGCTTGTGGATGCCTTGTTGCGCCAGTCCGGCTCGTTTCGCGAAAACCAGCAGGTGGCGGAATGCGCGATGGATTCCGGCGATCTGGAACGTGAGCGCGGCATTACCATTCTGGCTAAATGCACGTCGATCGTCTGGCAGGGCACGCGCATTAACATCGTCGATACCCCGGGGCACGCCGACTTTGGCGGCGAGGTGGAACGCATTTTATCCATGGTAGACGGCGCGGTTTTGCTGGTGGACGCGGCGGAAGGGCCTTTGCCGCAGACGAAATTCGTGGTTTCAAAAGCGCTGGCGGCTGGTCTCAAGCCGATGGTTGTGATCAATAAAGTCGACCGTCCGGATGCGCGCGTGCAGGAAGTGCATAACGAAGTCTTCGATCTTTTTGCCGCGCTGGACGCGACGGACGAACAGCTCGATTTTCCGACGCTTTTCGCTTCGGGTCGGCAGGGCTGGGCGATCACGGAAGAGGGCGAGGAAACCAAGGATCTGCGGCCGTTGTTTGACCTGATTATGCGTCATGTGCCCCCGCCGCAGGTGGATGCTGCGGTGCCGTTCAGTCTTCTCGCAACCATTCTCGAAGCGAACCCGTATCTTGGCCGTTTGCTTACAGGACGTATTCAGACGGGCACGATCAAACCCAATATGCCGATCAAGGCAATCACGCGCGATGGCCAGATGATCGAGCAAGGCCGTGTGACGAAAGTGCTGGCTTTCCGGGGGCTTGATCGCGTGCCGGTCGACGAAGCGCAAGCGGGCGATATCGTGGCCATTGCGGGCCTGAGCAAGGCGACGGTGGCCGATACGCTGTGCGATCCTCTGGTCACGGATCCTATTCAGGCGCGGCCCATCGACCCGCCAACCATCGCCATGACGTTTTCGGTGAATGACTCGCCACTGGCGGGCACGGAAGGGGCAAAGGTTACAAGCCGTGTCATCCGCGAGCGCCTGTTGCGCGAGGTGGAAGGCAACGTGGCCATCCGTGTGACGGAAACGGAAGAAAAAGATTCATTCGAGGTTGCTGGGCGCGGCGAACTGCAGTTGGGCATCATCATTGAAACCATGCGCCGCGAAGGCTTCGAGCTTTCCATCAGCCGCCCGCGCGTTCTATTTCAGGATGAGGACGGCAAACGTCTGGAGCCCATCGAAGAAGTTCAGGTGGACGTAGACGAAGCCTATTCCGGCACGGTCGTTAG
Organism: uncultured Rhodospirillaceae bacterium; assembly: GCA_964398175.1. Lineage (GTDB taxonomy): Bacteria > Pseudomonadota > Alphaproteobacteria > UBA9219 > UBA9219 > JAXGVG01. The sequence goes on along the minus strand of CAYNLV010000007.1, from coordinate 7,783 downwards.
CAAAATGTCCGAGCGCAAAGCGGAACTTACCAACATGCGGCCTTCGGGTGGCGGCAAGGTGCGCCTGACTTTCCTTGCGCCCTCGCGGGGGCTGATCGGGTATCACGGCGATTTTCTGAGCGACACGCGCGGCACGGGCATCATGAACCGGCTGTTTCATGGCTACGCGCCGTATAAGGGGCCGATACAGGCGCGGCGCACGGGGGTGCTGATCTCGAACGGGCAGGGCGATGCGGTGGCGTATTCCATGTGGAAGCTGCAGGAACGCGGCCCGATGATGATCGTGCCGAACACGAAAGTTTACGAAGGCATGATCGTGGGGGAGCACAGCAAGGACAAGGACTTGGACGTGAATGTGCTCGAGGGCAAAAAGCTCACGAACATCCGCGCGGCGGGAAAGGATGAAGCCATCCGTCTTACGCCGCCGCTTCAAATGACGCTTGAAAAAGCGATCGCATACATCGACGACGACGAGCTTGTGGAAGTCACGCCGAAATCCATCCGCTTGCGCAAGCGCTACCTCGATCCCCACACGCGCAAAAAAATGGCGAAACAGGCGGAAGCCTAACCCCCTTAAATATGGACGTTCATTCATAATAGGTCTTGACAACCAAGGGCCAAAAGACGGAAGATAATGAACGAGCGTTCATTATAAAAGGGGCGGCCACATGGTAAGGCCAAGAAAATTCAGGCATATCAGGCACAACGCGGTTGTGCGCTTCTATAAGCCCCAAGGCGTCCCGGTGCGCCAGCTTCAAATTATCGCGCTCAGGGACGAAGAGCTGGAAGCCCTGTTCCTGGCGGACGTCCAGGGGCTGGAGCATGAAAAGGCCGCCGCTTCGATGAACGTATCGCGTCCGACGTTTTCGCGGGTGCTGGCGCAGGCGCGCCGGTCAGTAGCGATAGCGCTTGTCGAAGGCGCAGCGCTAAGAATTGGAGGTGGTAACTTTCACCTCATCACAGACGAAAACGCGGACAGTCCAACAACAACGGAAACGTAAAGGAGTTTATCATGCCAAGAATGGATAAAACAGGTCCGCAAGGAACGGGTCCCATCGGGTGGGGCCGAGGCGGGTGCGCGCAAGAAGGCGCTGCGCCCCAGGACACAAGAGGAAGAGGATGGCGAAGGTGCTTTGGCTCGTGGCGGCTCGGCGGTATGGGCGCGGGCCGTGGCCGGGGACGCGGCTTTGGCGGCGGTTTCCGTGGCGGCAATCCTTTGGCATCAGCCGAAGACGAGATTACCGCGATTGAGCAAGAGATCGCGGCTCTGCAAAAGCGCCTCGATGTCTTGCGGCAGAGCCAAAGCGGGAAAGAATAATTGAAAAGCCCGATCTAACATAGACGGGTTACATTTAACGTCATCCCGGAAAACGCGCGCTTGCGCGTTTCCGGGATCCAGTTGGCCTATCCAAAAGGGGACGTTCGGATGTCAAGTTTGACTGGATTCCGGATAAATTTCCTTCGCGGCGCTCAGGAAATTTTCCGGAAAGACGTTAAATCAAAGTCCCCCTCCTCTCCTGTCCGGCGAAGCCCGTAGGGCGAAGACGGATGAGGGAGGGGTTAGGGGAGGGGTATGTCAAAGGCTTTGTGTCGTCTAAACGCGACCTCAACCCGCTCCGCCTGTCAGATCGGAAAGATCGCGGCCACGGAGGGCCGCGCACCCAATTTTCCTGTCCCCCGATCCCTGTCCCCTGTATTCTCTCCTCATGTTCCCCGACCTCAACCAGCGCTCGCGCGAAATACTCAAAACCATCGTCGATGCCTGCCTAATGAAAACTTAATCCCGCCGCGTCATTTTACCCCGCCGCGCAAGGAATAAATCCAAGAGGCCGGCTTTGATCTTCTCAAAAAGTTTTGGCGGGATAAATCCATAATGATAGCGCGTCCGGCTGCTTGGAACGGGCCGCAAATCATAGCCCGGCCAAGTGAACTGATTAACCTCGTCGAGAACAACCCAAGAGCGTTTGTCGTCCAGCCCAAGGTGCCGCTTGACCTTGATCGGCACCTCCAGCGCACAGGCCGGATCATCGGGCGGCGCGTGCGTAATGGGCGCGACGGTGACGACTTCTTCGCCCCCCATATCCTCGACAGCGAGAACGATGACGCAAGGCCGTGTCTTGCGGCCTTCTTTCTTTCCCTTGTTATGCTCATGACGCCACAAATAGGCATAGGAAATAACAAGGCCGGGTTCCGGTTTGGGAAGGGGCATTTATTTGTCCATAAGCGCGTTAAGGCGCTTATGGCGCGGCGCCATTTTCGCCTTGGCGATGGCCTGAATGGTTTCTTGCGAAAGTTCTTCGACCGCAAAGGCCTTCGGCATTCTTTTTTTCATCCGCATGTACGCCGCATACTCATCGGCGGAAACAAAGTACCCCGTCACGCGCTCATGCGACGTTACGGCGACGGGGGCGCGAAGCGCGGCCTCGCGGTATTTGCCGAAGTTCTTTGAAAACTCGGTTGAAGGAACCTTGATCATGATTGTTTTCTCCCCATATTCCTTATTATACGTATAATACGTAATTTAGTCAAGGGGCTTTCCCCCAATGTCATTCCGGAAAATTGTCCTGCACAAGAGCAGGGCAATTTATCCGGAATCCAGTTTGTTTTTTTAGTGCTCTATTTTCAAATAAATGCGTCATGCCCGCGCAGGCGGGCATCCATCTTCTGACTTTACCGGCAGTGCCACATATCCGAGTGAAAAAGGTACTGATGCAATCGGAGATGGACCCCCGCCTTCGCGGGGGTGACGCAATATGTTGAATTTTTGCCGTCCTTTAAACCCCCTGTCCCCCGATCCCTGTCCCCTGTATTCTCTCCTCATGTTCCCCGACCTCAACCAGCGCTCGCGCGAAATACTCAAAACCATCGTCGATGCCTTCATGGCGACCGGCGAGCCGGTGGGCTCGCGCGCGATTGCCGAGCGTTTGGGCATGGCGCTTTCGCCCGCCACCATCCGCAACGTGATGGCGGACCTTGAGGCGCAGGACCTTCTGCATGCGCCGCATGTGTCGGCGGGGCGCGTGCCCACCGATGCGGGTTTGCGCTTTTTCGTCGACGGCATTCTTGAAATCGGTGATCTCGCGGCGGAAGAGAAAAATACCATCGAGGCGCAATGCCTCGCGCAAGGCAAAAACCTCGCCGACGTTCTTGCGCGCGCCACGGATGCGCTCGCGGGCCTGTCGGCGTGCGCGGGTCTGGTGCTCGCGCCGAAGACGGACCGGCCGCTGAAGCAGATCGAGTTTATCAATCTCGCGCCGGGGCGCGTGCTTGTCGTGCTCGTGACGGAAGACGGGCTTGTCGAAAACCGCGTGATCGACGCGCCGCTCGGCATCGACTCCGGCACGCTGGTCATGGCGGGCAATTACCTGACGCGCCGGCTTGTTGGGCGTTGTCTTGCGGACGTGCAGCGCGGCATCGAGGAAGACATCCGCCTGCGCCGCGCGGAGCTGGATGAACTCACCGGCAAACTTGTGGCGGCGGGACTTGCGGTGTGGTCGGGCGCGGCCGAGCCGGTGCAATTGCTGATCAAGGGCCAGTCGAAACTTTTGGAAGACGTGAACGCGCTTCAGGATATTGAGCGCGTCCGCCAGCTGTTCGAGGCGCTGGAAACCGAAGAATCCATGGCGCGGCTTCTGGAAGCCGCGCGCGGCGCGGAAGGCGTGAAGATTTTTATCGGCGCGGAAAAAGCGTTCTTTGCCCACGCGGGATGCAGCGCCATCGTCGCGCCCTACAAGAACGCCCAGGAACAGGTGATCGGCGCCATCGGCGTCATCGGGCCTTTGCGCATGAACTACGCGCGCATCATCCCGATGGTGGATTATACGTCTAAGCTTGTGGGGCGTGTTTTGCGGTCAACGATACTTCCGCTCGAAGGTCGAGCGGGCAGATGAATGGGCGCGTTACCTGAGAAGAAAACTTCAGCGCCGATGCACTTGAGGGTTGATACAAGTTCAGGATCCATCTCGATCGACCCGCATATATAAATGCGGTTTGGAAAAACTTTTTTTTCAGGCGTGTTGTTGCGTCCGTTGGCGCTGAGGATATCGCGGAAGGTTTCGCAATCGATAACCTGGTTCTCCTCGCTGGTATTCGCGATAACCATCAGAGGCGGCTGGGAAAACCCATGTCCTTGATGGATCAAAAAAGAGGTTAATGCATGATCCATTTCAGTGTTTTGCAGATAGCAGCGCTGTACCCATTCGGGGTTTGCTGGCGGCGGCAGCTGTCGTACAATGTTATTAATTTCGCGTATGGTTTCGGAAAAGTCTAAATTATCGCGGGCGCGTTCTTTCAGGTCTTCCGGCGAGGCTCTGAACACGTTTGTTTTTTTTGTGACAGCCCACTCGTCGCCAAGGGAAAAGAACCAGCCGCCATCTGAGGCGAAAGCTGTAATATAGAAAGCTTCCTTGATCAAATGGCGTAAATCGGCTTCGTCCAATGTACTGGCACCCAAAAGATCGATGAACTTTTGCTCAGACACGCGTTTTTTTGTTTTTTGTTCGCCTTTCTTCGCCGCGTTATAATCTTTTTGCTTGTCTTCCTCAACGATGTTGAAAATGGCATCGATAATGCTTTTGAAAACAGTCTGGCTGGCCTTGGAATCGGCCAGTGGGTGGCCGTTGAACCAGTTCCTGAGGTATTTCTGGGGCAAGATGCCTTTTTCATCGATAGCGGCGCAAGCTTTTTCAGCTTCCTCACCCGATGTAACGCCTTGTCGGACGGCCGTGGCGACAATTCTTTTTAGGACATCGCCGTCGAAGGCGCGCTGATCGTTAAGGGATACGAAAATGTTGCGGACTTTTTCCAAAGGCATACTGCCGTTGATGCACCGGTCGGTGACTTCCTTTTTGAGAAGCGTACCGCGGATATGTTGCTGGCGGTGATAGAACCAGGCAAGTCGCGGTACGTCGTGATTGCCCGCAAAGCCGATTGTCGGGCTGACTTCGGCTTGTAGAATTCCTTTGCAATAGGATAACGGCGTGTCGTCTAGGTCCCAGAATTCTTTCGAAAAAGGGCAAAAATAAATCGAGTTGTAAACATAGTCCATAACACCACGCAAGTGCCGGAACTCGTCGACATTCCGCCCCAATGTTTCGCCCATGATCAAGGCAGGCTTTCCGTGCGTTTTCATGCACAGATAGTCAACATAAGGCATGATGCGGTCATAGACTTCAATTGGAATTTTTCCGGCAGCATCGATACGCAAGCCCTCGAAGCCGAGCTGTTTGATAACGATGGCGGCCATGGGTTTGAGGTGTTGTTCGATGATTTCATCCCTTGTTTTGGGATCGTCGAAGTTGAGCTCGAGAACATCGTCCCAAGCTTGTCCGGTCGAATGATAATTTTCATCACGGCCGAAAAAGAGAAAATTGCCGTTCGAATGTTTCTTGAACCACTCGGGGTGTTGCGCCACAAGCGGGCTGTCCACGGCCACATGACGCATAACAAAATCGTAAACAGGCGTAAGTCTCAGCTGTTTGGCCTTTTTTGTGTATTGGCGGATGTCGGCATAATCTTTTTTCCGCCGCTGTTCGTTGGAGAGGTTCGTCGCGGAATGGGCTGAAATTTTTTGATTTATGTCGAAAGATTTTATGGCGTAGGGACTGCCGGTGTCGGATTCAATATTAAAATCTTTTGTGCCGGGATTTGTTCCTTCGAGGCCGCGTGCGATCTCTGCCGATATCCAGTCCGTGTTTTGGCAAGGTTCGAAAAGTGGGTTGACCCAAACGCTGCTGAACCCCAGGGCGGCAATGCGTGGCAAGTCCGCCGCCATGGCGGCAATGTTTTCGTAATGCAGGGGAAACTGGTTATAGCTACGCAACCGCTTTTGCCGACCCAAGTGCGGCCGCGGGACTTTTGGGAAATCGAGGTCTTGTTTTAAATCCATAAAAAAATACAAGTTTATGTTGAGCCATTTTAGGCGGATAAACACAACATTTCGTTAATCGAAAGCCCTGTATGGTAATAAAAGGTCAATGAACTATTATAACACAACAAAAACAAATAGTTAACAAAGGGGTAAATAACATTTTGCAAGTACATTGCGTGAGCAGCATTTTGCGAGTTACGCAACCACCTGTTTTATGTGACGAACGGGTCCGCAGCTCGGAGGGGACAGGTTCTCAAAACCCGACGAACGGCGTTCAAAACCTGTTTTTGAATAGGTTTTCTGGCCCTGCAGGTTGCGTTTTTCACGTTTTTGAAGCCCTACAGGTGTCAATTTTGAGGTGTTTTCCCCCACCTGCAGGGTCGTAAAAGCACAGGAAAGGTCGGAACGTTCCACGTGAAACTATTCCTATATTAATAATATAAACCTATATCCTATAATCGCTTTTCGCCAATTCCCAACGTGTGCATTCGGGTTCGCCGCGCAAATCATCTTCCGTACGCGGAAAAATTCCCAAATATTTAAAACTCGCTTTCCGCAAGACATTTCTTGACGCCTGATTTTTCGGGTTAGTTCGCGATGTGATTAACAAAACATCCGGAGAAGCGAAAGCAATCGGCAAAACGGCTTTCACCGCTTCGCTCATGTAGCCTTGGCCCCAAAAAGGTTTGCCGAGCCAATAGCCAAGCTCGGCCTCCCCCGGTTTTGGGTCAGGTTTCTGCGGCGGATGAATGCTGCAAGCGCCCATCAAAATGTTCGCATTCTTTTCGCAAAGAACGAAATATTCCGGCTTTCCAGCGGATTCAAGCGCAGATGTGCGGGCGAGCCAATCTTCTGCGTCTTTTATTGTATAAGGATGCGGTACGCGCGAAAGCCATTGGGCGACGGCCCAATCGCCGATCAACTCGACAAGCCGTGGCAAATCGGTTTTCTCCAATGAGCGCAATCGCAGTCTTTCTGTTTCCGAGAAAATCATGAGGCTTGCGTCAGCTGAAGAAAAATATCTTCCAGATCCGTGTCGCGTGTGGTGAGGTCAACGATGGTAAACTTATTGACTTGTATGGCTAGAAGCATTTGACCGATTGTGTTTTCGCTTGGTTTATAACTGAGCGCGAGGCGCCGCGTTCCGAGCAGTTGCCAGCCTTGCGGCTTCAAATTGGCGGGTAGCTCGTTCAAATCTTTGTCGATTGTCACCGTGATTTGCTTGTTGTCGACGCGGCGCAGCAGGTTCTTTTTGCTGTCGTTGGCGACAAGTTGGCCGTTGTTGATGATAGCGATATGGCCGCAAAGTGCTTCGGCTTCTTCAAGATAATGTGTGGTTAAAAGAATGGTCGTACCCGCCTTGTTTAACATGCGTACGGAAGCCCATAACGCATGGCGCAATTCAACGTCAACGCCGGCCGTCGGTTCATCCAGTACAAGAACGGGCGGACTGTGTACCATTGCTTTCGCCACCATAAGGCGGCGGCGCATGCCGCCGGAAAGTGTTCGCGCATGCGCATCCGCAACGTCCGTCAGATCAACAGTTTCCAGAAGTTTATCCGTGATGCGTTCTTTTTTCGGAACCCCGTAAAGCCCCGCTTGCTGTTCGAGTAACTCGCGTGCACTGAAAAAAGCGTCAAGGTTCAACTCCTGTGGGACAACGCCAATGGCGCTGCGGGCCTGCCGAGGTTGCTGGACAACATCGTGGTTCCAAACGCGGGCTTCGCCGCCGGATTTAATGACGAGTCCCGCCAGGATGTTTATCAACGTTGATTTTCCGGCGCCGTTCGGGCCGAGAAGGCCGTAAATGCTGCCGCGCGGGATCGCGAGATCAATACCCTTAAGAGCATCCTTGGCCGTCGCATGTTTTGACTTACGATAGGTTTTAGTTAATCCCCTAACCTCGATAGCAAG
>CAYNLV010000006.1:14762-22355 GCA_964398175.1 uncultured Rhodospirillaceae bacterium | reverse complement strand
TTTTCCTCCAACGCCCATTCGCCATGACCCAATAATCGGCAGGCTAACTTGAACGTCCAATCCCAGAATTGGAATAATGGGATAGCTGTGTGGTGTTCAACCGGAAAAAAGCGATTGGGCAATGTAATGAAGACCCGGCGCGCCACACGATGAAGTTCGCTTAAAAATTCAACCTGTTTTTCCCGGCTCCCGACATGCTCAAGCACCGCATTCGAAGTCGCAAGGTCAAACTCGTTATCCTTAAAAGGCAAAGGCTCGCCCGGATGAATCCGGACATAGCGAAGCAGTGGAAATTCTTTTTGGAAAGACTCATCGATATTTGTACCAGCAGCGGTGAGCCGCGACTGGTGGGGGTATCTTTTTTCCAAAATATTCGCCGCTTTATGGTCAAATCCCGAAACGCCGACATCCAAAATAGTTGACTCTTTCGTCGGCGCGCAAATATGCATGAAGTCGTTATAAATACGATCCCGCGCGGCAAGCGTTAGCCTTTCCCCGAGCGATCCCGGTGGAATGGACTTGTAATAAACCTGATCGGAAGAAGGCTCAGTCACATAATACCTAAGGGCAACATCAGAACATCGCCCTTTTAAGCGCTGCGAAGCTTTGATGAAAGGGAAAAATCAGTAGGTCGAAACGCACACGGCCGTCCAGCGGTCCCAATTGACGCCAACGATTAACGCCATCGACTTTTCCACAACCTTCAAAATGCAGAGCATTCGGATCGGCATTCCAATGCTGAACTCGAGGCTTCCGTTATTTAAACGCGTTTGCGTTTAGAGGGCAAACGCGTCATTGGCGCCGAATGCGGAAAGGATAATAACAAGGACTGCTGCCATTTTCGCGCAGAACAGGAAAAATCGACTATTCACAATCACGCCTCTATTCAGGAATACTTTTTGGTCATGGTAGATTCAATATTGGCGTGTATGTTTAAGAATGCTTTAATCGTTATATATCATAACAAAAACAGCCACTCACAAGGGGCAGAATGGTGCCCAGGGACGGAATTGAACCGCCGACACGGGGATTTTCAGTCCCCTGCTCTACCGACTGAGCTACCTGGGCATACATTGACGGGGGCAGGCTGAAAATGGCGCGTACACACCCGAGAACGAAGCCCCGCTTATAGCCAGAACAACGCCTTCCGGCAACCGTTAAACACATTGTGGTCTTTCAGCCCTTTCTTCGCGGAATTCAACATATTTTTCAGCCTAACACGGTTAACGACTCGTCTTGAATGGACAGAACCTATCGGACATCATGCCTGCTAGGCTTGAACTCATTCCTTAATCCAGCAATCTCAATGCATTTAAAATCGCCAAAAGTTTCCCAAGATACAGGCAAGCTTTCAGCCTTTGGAATTATCGGGGCTATTGATCTTTTTTATGTTTTTATTTTCGGTTTTTTCCTCGGCATCGTCCCCGAGATCATTCATTCCGGCTTTTATTTCATGGACGACATGCAGCATCAATACATGCCTGCGTTTTACAATTTGGGACGCGCGCTGCGTAACGGAGAATTTCCCATACTCACACTCGCGCACTGGGAAGGGAGCAATTACTTCGCGGAATACCAGTATGCCTTACTCAACCCGGTCAGTTTGTTGACATACATCATTCTGCCGTCTTTCTCTTCCTACAATTTAGCTTCCTCGGTCTTGGCCAGCTTTTATCAAGGCATATTGGCAAGCGGCTTTTATTACCTGGCGCGAACATATGGCATTGACCGGCCGTTAGGATGGCTGCTCGCACTGCTTATAGCCACAAATAATTTCGTCGCTTATTGGCTTGCCAGCAGTTGGTTCCCCGGTTTTATCTCGATGGCATGGGCTGTATGGGCTTGGGCTTTCTTTATCCGCGCCGACAGATCCGCGAAATATTGGTTAATGGCTGTTTTGTTTTCTTACCTGACGCTTAGTTCAGGATGGCCTTTCACAGATTTTTTTTGGGCGCTCATCGTCGTCGCAATAATGGCACAAAAATGGCTCGAAAAAAATATCAATGGCACGCTAGCCATTTTATTGGCTGCCTTGGGCGCCCTGCTTCTCGCCATGCCTTCTTTTCTTGCGTTGTTCTCGATTGGCCATCTGACAACACGGATGGGAACGCTTTCAAATAATAGCGTTTGCGTCCCTTGTCTCCAGGATACGCTTGCTATGAGTTTTCCCTTTCACCGGGGATTTCTTTACTGCGGCATTGCCGGTCTTTTCAAACAAACCGCAGTGCCTTTCTTCATGTGCGCATGGTTTATATTTCCTATATTACCCTTTCTTCGTTGGAAAGAATTGGCATGGAAAAGCGCCCCTGTGTTGACGCTCGTTGCCTTATCATGTTTTCTTTTACTCGCCACCTTGGGACCTGACCAACTAATTTATCTTAAACTACCATATCGTTTTATTCCTTATCTTCATATGTCGTTTTTGCTGCTTGTAGCGCTGATGATAGACCGGGCTGGTCTCCGGCCTATTGACCGTCAAACCGTGCTTTCTTCTTTTGGCCTTATTTTTCTGGGCGCCTTTATGGCATGGCAACGGAACCCTTCCTTGAAATTAATGTTGCCTATGACTGTTGGTCATTTACTGGCTTGGGCAGTTTTCTTAAAAGCATGGAGTAAAGATAAAAAATTAGGATTATTGGCTCTCGGCGTTTGTGCTTTTGCTTTTTTCGTTGCCACGCGGATTGTTTATCCTGTCAATACTGATAATCTAAATCTAAATATGAATCCACAAAGGCAAGAAACTGCACTTGGCAATGGCGTTCCGGAATCTTACACTTTCTATCTTGGCTCCTTAGGCAAACGTGAAAATTATAACCGTTTAAATCCTGACCGCTTACAAGAGTACCAAACAGGCAATATGTCGCTTGAATATGGCATCCCTTCGATCGGGGGCTATACGCCGATTGGGCATGCTTTTCTTGAAGTTGTGATGTGCTTAACCATATTCAGCGAAACCTGTCCTTTGGCGGCTTACCATCTTTTTGCAAATCCCGATCTGGAGACAGGCGCGCCCACGGTGGATCTGTTTCGCATCAACCGCATCATTGCGATGAAAGGCGCGCATCTCAAAGCATTGGAAAGTTATATGCCGAAAAAGGAATGGCGTCTTGAACGCGATGGCCGTTTGACTCAAACTTTCGTTCGCGATCTTCCGAATGCCGGTTTACCCGGAACGGTTTCATGGGCATCGCCGGGCTTGAGGCTCGAAGGTATTGGCAAACCAAAAACACTTCTTGAAACGGTTCAGGTAACGCAACGCTCTGGCGGCAAAGGCAAAGTCGTTTTTGCGCGGCTTTGGTGGCCCGGGTACAAGGCAACTTTTGCAGGCGCTGAGGTTCCAGTGCGCGCGTCCCACGGGATTTTCGTGACGGTTGATTTGCCGAACTGGCCGGAAACAGGCACGCTGACACTTAGTTACCGGCCGCCTAAACTGGGGTTCTCGATTTTTCTGGCCTTGTTCGGGCTTATGTTATGTTTTTTAACCCTTCTCTTCTTCCGGAACATCCGAACGGCAGAATAATATAGTTAATTTTCCAGCATTCTCCTCCCCAAAACATGCCCAGAAATAGGTACGTAAAGCGGTTTTTCGGGGTTCGATCAAGCCCCTTTTGCCCGGACACAACAGCGCCCCAAGACGCAACGAATAATCACACGATTGCCTTTCCGTAATTGTAGCTTATAACTGTGCATATGAACGACCCGGATGATAACCTTACCAAACACAATCCTTTTGGCTCGCAGCCGCGTGAATCCGGTTCCGCAATCACGTTTCGGCCGCCTTCGCCGGAAAGTTTATGGGCCGAAGTCGCGACTTCAGCTAACTATCTGACAAGACTGAACTTACCGCTCAAGGAAAAACCGAAACTGAGCCTTATCCGTCGTTCGATGGCTTGGTTTCCGCTTATCGGTGCACTTATCGGCATCTTTGGTGCCACGATTGACTGGATTATGTCCCAAATTTATCTGCCCGGAACGATAACAGCAGTTTTTGCCGTCATTGGCATGTTGTGGGCAACGCGCGCCATTCACGAAGAAGAATTCGCAAACCTCGCGAACCAATACGGCCAAGCTCTTGATAAGGAACAGAAAATCGGTTGGTTGTGTGAGGAGCGTTCCGTACGCTACGGCACGTTGGCCGTTATTTTCGTGATTATTATGAAAATTGGCGCGATTGCAGCCCTTAACAACAACGAACTTGTGTTCAAAGCGTTGATCGCGGCGTGTTGCTGGTCACGCGCACTAATGGTTGTAGCGGCATGCTGGCTGCGGCCAATCGAAGGTGATCCTGTGGCGGATCACTTTCAGCAACCGCCCGCTTTGCGCATGCTTATCGCGTTGGCGCTTGCCGTACTTCTGGTTTATGTCACGCTTGGCCCCTACACAACGCTCGCCCTCGGAACAGGCGCAAGTACGGGCGTTGTGGTAGCCTTGGTTGGCGCTAATCAGGTACGTGGATACAACGGTCCCCTGCTGGGAACCTTGCAACAGGTCGTCGAATTGTCCGTTTTAGGGGTTATTTTGGCTGTTCAGTGACTTGATTCTGCCCCACATTTGACAACTTCGCCCGATATTAACCGTACCAACTAAAATGGGTGTTGCCTTGATTATATGGAAATTCCGGTCCTCCCTTATCCTGATGCTGCTCGCCGTCCTGATGGTCGCGAGCTGCCGAAGCGCCGGCGAATTCGGCAACGAGCCGGAACAGCTGATCGATAAATCGCGAATTTCGTTCCAGAGCATGATGAGTGACAACCAATATCCTTCGCTGGTCGATCTCGCGTCCCGCGCCAAAGCTGTTTTGATTGTTCCTAACCTTTTACGTGCAGGCTTTTTCTTTGGCGGGCGCGGAGGCAATGCGGTGATGCTTGTGCGCAACGCTGATGGCTCATGGAGTCCGCCAGCTTTCTATACATTAGGTGGTTTGAGTTTCGGTTTGCAGTTTGGCGGGGAAAGTTCGGAGCTTGTGGTTACAATCATGACGGAAAAGGGCCTGAATGCGGTTTTGGATCGTCAGGTTACGCTTGGCGGGGACGCTGGTCTCGCAATTGGAGAATTGGGCAAGGGCGCAACAGCTGCAACGGGTATTGGCCTGCAATCGGATATGTATGCGTTCGCGCGTTCCTCGGGACTATATGTTGGTGTTTCGCTTGAAGGATCCGTTATCGCTCCACGCCATACATGGAACCAGCAGCTCTATGGCTTAGATGCCACACCGCGAAGCATTTTGATTGATCGGGCTTCAACGGGGCAATCCGAAAGCATCAGAAGCATTATTGCGGCCATGCCGTAAGGATTTGCGCGCTGGAAAGTTCGATAAATTAACCAGCATTTTACTCCTTTGCCTTAAGACTTCCCCTCAACAAGGGAGAAACGCTTATGGCTATCAGTAAAAAGAAGAAAAGCGCCGCGGCGCATCACCGTTTCAAGAAACTTATGAGCAATTGGGGACGGAAAACGCGTAAAATCGCCCGATTAAACACGAAAATCATCCGCTTGGGCTCGCCCGGCGCGATGAAACCAAAGCTTTCCGTGAAGTTCGCGAAGCTTATGGACCAACTGGCTTTTTACCGCAACAAAGAGCTTAATATTATCAGCAAAATCAACGCGGTAGAAAAGAGACATCACTATCTACGGCAACACAAAGGCCTGAAGAGTATCAGGCCAAGGCCGCTTCGTAACGGCGCCAACGCCGTGCGTAGCCGGAAAAGGGCAAAAGATCGGAATACGTTCTGGCTCTTTATCCTCTGGCTCCTGCTTTTGGCGCCCCGCCCAAAGAAAGTCCAAAAAAGGCCATCGCCCCAAGCCGGTTAAGCTAAAATTTACATCCGCTAGGTAGGCTTGTAGCTCAACCTGCTTCTTCGATCTGCGATACGTTGTCGTTTCGCGGAGCTGTTTTGGCGTACCTACCTCTGTAACTCATGCTCCTCTATCACATATACGATTGGCAACATGCAGTGTTAACGCCCTTCAGGCTTGCGGCGGAAGCAACGCAAGCCGCTTTTCAAAATCCCTTTATGCCCGCAGCCTACACCCAGGTTGGTCGCGCCATCGCCGCCAGCGCCGAAATGTTCGAGCGCTCGACGCGTCAATTCACAAAACCCGAGTTCAACCTGACAAGCATCAAACTGCGCGGCCAGACCCTACAAGTCGAAGAAGAAGTGGTTGCTACAAAATCGTTTTGCCGCCTGCTCCACTTCCGACGGATTTCAACGTCGCCCGTGATCGCCAAACTCATCGCGAACGATCCAACCGTCCTCATCGTCGCGCCTCTGTCAGGACAACATGCGACGCTTCTTCGCAACACCGTCGATGCAATGCTGCCCGAACATGACGTGTACATCACTGACTGGATTGACGCGAAGATGGTGCCCTTGTCTCAAGGCAAATTCGACCTCGAAGACAATATTTCCTATATCATGGACTTTATCAGGCATTTAGGGCCGAATGTTCACGTCATGGCCGTGTGCCAGCCTTCCGTGCCCGTGCTTTGCGCCGTATCGCTTTTGGCCGATATGGACGATCCGGCCCAGCCGCGCTCCATGATTTTGATGGGCGGCCCTATCGATACGCGAGACGCAAAAACAATTCTATGCGACATAGCTGAATCACACACGCTGGACTGGTTCCACAACACTATGATCCACGCCATTCCGTTTTACTATCCCGGGGCGTATCGTCTTGTCTTTCCGGGTTTCCTGCAGCTGCAGGGATTCATGTCGATGCACATCGACCGCCATATCGGCGAGCATTTTAAAATGTTTTTAAATCTTGTGCGCGGCAACGGTGAAGCGGCTGAAGTTCACCGGAAATTCTACGACGAATATTTCTCAGCGATGGATGTTACCGCCGAGTTTTATTTGCAAACCGTCGAACGCGTTTATCAGAATTGCGATTTACCGAACGGCACTTTTCGCTGGCATGACCGGCTTGTGAAACCGCAGACGATCAAGCGCACAGCTCTGCTCACAGTTGAAGGCGAAATGGATGACATTTCCGCGCCGGGTCAAACGCAAGCGGCACATGAATTATGCGCGGGATTGCCGCCGGGGATGAAGCAGGCGCACCTTGAGATCGGCATCGGGCATTACAGCGTATTCTACGGGCGGCGGTGGCGGAACAACATCCAGCCGGTGGTGCAGAACTTTATCCGGGCCCATTTCGGTCATACGAATGAATAATTATTGAGCTGACCCCGGCCGCCGAAACACCACGGTTTACAATAAGACAGCATAAAGAACGTTTACATACTTGATAAAGCAGGGTTTTGGGTGACTCAAAGCAAGATTAAAGCGGGTTCAAAGCGGGTTCGGAACGGGTTCAAGGCGTGTTTAGAGCACGTTCGGAGCGGGGTGAAAGCATGGTCAAAAGGGGTATAAACAGGGGTACGGAGGAGTGCCGAGTGATATTGAACGGCGCTTGTAAAGAACGCCCCCTCCTCTAGCCCATCACTCATTGGGAGGGGGATTTTTACGATACGGCCCCATTCGTCGCGCGTTTTTAGGGTTGCTCACCCATATTCTCCCTCTTTTAAGGGAGGGAGGTACGCGCTAATCCATCCTCTGCCCACCGTTAACCGACAGGGTTTCGCCCGTG
>CAYNLV010000006.1:11997-14752 GCA_964398175.1 uncultured Rhodospirillaceae bacterium | reverse complement strand
CGGCACTGTCGGACACAAGGAACGCGACGGCCGCCGCGATTTCTTCCGGCTTGCCCAGACGACCAACCGGAATTTTAGCGATGATGGTCTTCAGCACATCTTCCGGCACGGCCCGGACCATTTCCGTGTCCGTGTAGCCTGGCGCGACGGCGTTCACCGTAATGCCCTTAAACGCGTTTTCCTGCGCCAGCGCTTTCGTGAAGCCGATGATCCCCGCCTTCGAAGCCGAATAGTTCGTCTGGCCCATCTGCCCTGCCAGCCCGTTGATGGAAGAAATGTTGATGATGCGGCCGAAACCCTTTTCGCGCATGCTGTTGATAACTGCGCGGCACATGTTGAAGCAAGATGTCAGGTTCGTGTTGATGACCTTGTTCCAGTTCTCGACCGACATTTTGTGAAGCATGCCATCGCGCGTGATGCCCGCGTTGTTGACCAGAACTTCGACCGGGCCGCCCATATCGGCTACAACGGATTCAACGCCCTTCAGGCACGCGTCGGGATCAGTCACGTCCCACGCGTAAACTTTAATGCCGGTTTCCTGTTCGAATTTTTTATCGTTATCGCCATACACAATGTTGTTTGCCGAAACCTTGTATCCGGCGGTCTTAAGCGCTTTGCCAATCGCCGCGCCGATACCAGTTGTACCGCCTGTTACGAGTGCAATACGGGACATATGAACCTCCTTTTTGAGAATGTTAAACATGTAAAATGGAGGCCAGAAAGAACAGTCAAATACTGTTCCTGCTGGCTACTGAACGGAAGCCGCTGGCGGAGCTGAAGGCTGGGCCGGGTTCGCCGTTGCAGGAGGGGATGAAGGGGACGGAACAAGTGAAACCGGTTTTTCCGAAGTTGCACCGGGCGCAGGTGGTACAGACGGCGTGGGTGGCGCCGTTGGCGCGGGCGCAACGGCCGGTTTTTCAGTGCCAACGTTTATGCCTGTCAGGGCTTCAAACGAAGCGCCGGATTCGCGCGCGGCGGGAGCCGTTGTTGCTGCGGACTCAGTTGTCGAAGGTTTGGAGGCTTCTGGTTTCGCCGCCTTAGGTTTTTTCGGTTTGGCTTTTTTCTTCACGGGTTTCTTCGCCTTGACCTTATTCAGATCAAAATCCTTGCTCATCACGGTGTAACGCGCTTCAAAGCTGGTGCAGCCGTTGATGCCCTGGAAGAAACCGCTGAACGTCTTGGCCGAGGGATCGAAGCTGCCGATCATGATCGTGTTGAAATAGTTCTTTGGCCGCTCGATCCACTTGCCGGGATTGATGAGAATGCGCTGGGAGTCCCGATCGTATTCGCCGAACACCGTGTAGCGCCCCGCGGGAATGTACGGGTTCTTTGGCGTGGGATAGAAACGGAAGGTGCCCTGGAACTGGTCGCCGCGTACAACATCGATACGGAGCGTGCCGCCCGTCGTCCCCTGCGCGCAGGTATAGGTGCCAACCCATTCGCCAACCGGGGAGAAGGTCTGGTCGACCATCTTCCCCGCGCGGGTCAGGCGGAGTGGCTCCGTCTTGTTGCGCAAGGCTTGTCCCGTTTCAGGGAAATTGTAACCCGTCGGCTGCGAGGCGACGGTTGAAGAGGCATAACCTGTCGGTGGCAACGGCGCGGACGTTTCGCAAAGCACGAGCACAAGGCCGATTTCGCCCGCCGACCACATGAATACAAGGTGCTTGTCCGAACGGTCAGCCGTGAACACCGTCACGTCGCGCGAAACGGAGGTCGGCGACTTGGATTCCACCACAAAGCCCTGCCCCCGCATCCGGTCAACCGTGGAATTGAAGATCTGGTTGACGCGCTGCTGTTCCTGCGGCGACATCCGCCAGCCGAACGCTTCCATCGAACCGCAACTGCGCCCCAGCTCGCTGCTCGCGGTGATCATGGCCATTTGGAAATTGCGCGACGTCGGCAGCGACAAGGGCGCGTCGTCAAACGTGATACCGGCCAAACGCGAGTTATTCGCCTGAAGCAAGTCACCCGCTTGGGCGGCAAAGGCCGTTATTCCCAGCCCAAGGCCCAGAAACAGAGCGGCCGTGATCTTTCCCCAGTTTCTTTTTTCTGTCGTTGCGCCAAGCAAACTCATGCGTAAAACCCCTGTCGAATCACGCGAAACGATTCAAGCCCCGACTATGCCGGGGCTTGCGCGACAAGGCAAGTTTACCGAGACGGATCTTCGACCGCCAGCCAGTTGATTTTAGTCCCTGATTCCGCGCTCTCCAGGGCTTCATGAAGTGCCGGGAAAAGCTGCTTTAATTGGTCATCCAGCCGCCACGGCGGGTTCACCAGAATGAGCCCGCACCCGTTCAGCCGGTCATGTCGGATTTCCGGGTATTGTGTGAATTCGGCACACAGGACCCGGGGCAACTTCAATGCCGCCAAGGCCTCGTGAAACCGCCAGATGGCCGGACGCTCCTTGATGGGGTACCAGACAACCGCCTGACCCTGCTGCCAACGCTCATGAAGCTTCCTGAGGGCTTCCGCCAGAACATCGAACTCGTCCGGCTTTTCAAAGGGCGGGTCGATCAAAACCAGTCCCCGCTTTTCCGTTGGGGGTATAAGCGCCTTTAAGGCCTCATAGCCATCGCGATGATGGATTTGCGTTTGCTTGTCGTCGTGGAAATAACGCTTAAGGACGTGCACGTCTTTGGGATGGAGCTCGCAGGCCATCAGGCGGTCTTGGGAACGCATGAGGCGCCGAATGAGAACAGGCGAGCCAGGGTAGAAGCGGTTTAATTCCCCTCCCCTCGAGGGAGGGGTAAGGGGA
>CAYNLV010000006.1:0-11987 GCA_964398175.1 uncultured Rhodospirillaceae bacterium | reverse complement strand
GTAAGGGGAGGCGGCGTTCCGCTCGGACAGAATTCTGAATTGTCAGAATCCGCTCCAAGCCATTCGCCCCCCTCCCTATCCCTCCCCTTAAGGGGAAGGAAATTCTGTTGCTTATTCAACTCCCGCATGGTCCTGTAATAGGCAGCCAGCTCAGGAATAGGCAGTGCGGACAGCAAGCGAAGAATACCCTCTTCCGCTTCCTTCGTCTTCTGCGCGCGCTCATCCGATAGATCATACAGCCCTGCGCCCGCGTGCGTATCGAGTACAGCAAAACCTTTCTCCTTTTCGCGCAAATGCTCGATCAAAAGCGTCAGCACGGCGTGCTTGACAACATCGCAGGCGTTTCCGGCGTGATAAATGTGGCGGTAGTTCAATTTATGGCCTTCCCATTGCGATAATGGCGTTGCCGCGTTCGACGACATTGGCGAGCGGTTCGGCGACAACAAACATATCGTGGGCGCTTGCATGGATGATGTGATCATAGCCTGTCATGATGCCAACATGACCGGAAAAGAAGACGATATCGCCGCGTTTCCACACGACATCCGTCCACAGTGCGGGCAAAGGCTGACCGAAAGCTTCGCGTTGTTGATCGCTGTCGCGCGGCACTTCATAACCCGCCATATCGAGCACAAGCTGCACGAGTCCCGAACAGTCGAGACCCAGCGGCGTCCGCCCGCCCCAGAGATACGGCACGCCCAACATGCGCCCCGCCGTGAAAACGTAATCCGGCATGATGGATAGCTCGGTCGGTGCGACCTGACGTGCGAAAATGTATCCGCCGTTCGCCAATTCAATAAAATTTCCCACCTCGCGCCCAACCCGCACAAAGGAGCCAAGGGTCAGACGGTCCAGAACCGGGGCCTTGATATCAGGTTCCGCGTAAACAAAGGCATGTAACACAATGATCCGGTTAGATAACGAAGCGATTTCCTCGCTGAGAGCGCCATCATTCTTGATATAGCCCACATAATGGTCGCTGCAGTTCTGCACCCACGCGAATCCGTCCGCGCGTTCCTCGACGACTTTCAGGAACTCGCCATACCGGATTTCACTAATCCGCCGAGCATCCGGCTTTGGTTCAGCCAACAAAGGCACAACGCTCCGCACACACTGGCGCGGCATAGGTTCGACATAACGCTCGGCCTTGACGACAACCTGCAACGAGGCATCGGCCAAATCGGGCCGAAACGCGTTTACACGGGGATCGAGGATCATTGCTTCATTCGTCATGCCGGGGGATACTAGTCGCGTGAGGTGGGTTTTGCCAACAACCCTCCCCCTCTCCTGAAAAAACAAAGGGCTTGCTAAAGCAAGCCCACTTTTTTCTTCCTCTCCCCCTCGCAGGGCAGAGTGTTATTCTATATCAGGCCGCGGCGTCAATCCATGCGGATCCGGAAGCGCCCGCGCCGGCTGAAACAGATGGTGCCGAGGCTTCTTCAACGCCAAAGACCACTTCGCGCGAAGGCAGCGTGGACGAGTACTCTTGCCCCGCCATGATCAAGCCCGAGAACTCGACAAGGAACGCGGCCCCGGGTGATGTGCGCTGAACGAGCACATTGCGGCGATCCATATCGTCGCGTTCCCGGCGGATGTAGCCCAGCTCGCCCAAACGATCGAGGGCGCGGCTGACCGCCGGCTTTGAAATACGCAACGCCAACGCCAACCCGCGGACGGTATGCGGCCCTTCCCCCATGTATACCGATAGAAGGAGCGCCATTTGCCGCGCCGACAAATCCGGCGCATCGCCACGTACACTCGCCACCAAACTATGCCGCCATAATTCAAGCGCTTGAAGCTGTGAGCTCACGGTACCGACCTTTTCATTAATTGTTCACGAACCGATTGGGGCGATACTGTGGCAGGGGAGTTTGATTCGCAAGGTAGAGAATTTTTTTTCTTCGGTGATTCATCCCCTTTACCTGACTCAAATTTTCAGGTGCGCGCGACTCGTGGTTTCAGAGTCGGAAAGCGAGTTCATGTTTTGCTAGAAGTTGAAAACGAAAAAATTTTTCTTATTCTTTCATTGCTTTCTTATCCGCTTCTCAATCAGCCAATAAAGCTCCCGCTCGCCTTTCGATTCAGCGCGCCTAAGGAAGCCGAATTCCCGGACATAAAATCAGACCGCGACCATGGTTATTTTCCCGCCGGAGCGTTGCAAAAAAACCGCAGGCGTTTCCCGACGCCTTAACGCGTCGCGCGCGTACACACAATATCGGGGCTATTGTTGCCGGCAATGAAGCAATAACTGACCTCGCCTGTATTGACGTCGAGGCGAAACACGCCCGCGTTCGCTGCGGCGTTGCTATGGTGCATGAGCTGGTACGGGCCGCTGTTTAAGGCCAACGCCGGCTTGATATTGTTCACGGCGACAATGCTGAGCGCTATAAGGACGGCGCCTGCAAGAATGGCTCGGCTTTGTGACATGGATTGCTCCTCCAAATAAAGACTTTATGGCGCGGAATCGCCACCGCGGCGCATTGTGCCGGAGAATGGGGCTCGCCCGCAAGCGTACCTCTTACGCTTTTTCCGCCTCTTGATGCGGCCTTAGGCTGTCTGGTAGGGTAAAGCTACAACGTCTTTATCAAATACGTCGAATAACCTCTGAAAACACCGGAGAATTGCTTATGCCTTATGTCGTTTCGGAAGCCTGCATTCGCTGCAAATATATGGATTGCGTCGAAGTCTGCCCTGTAGATTGTTTTTATGAGGGCGAGACAATGCTCGTTATCAATCCGGATGAGTGCATCGATTGCGGCGTGTGCGAACCGGAATGCCCGGCCGAAGCCATTTTCTCGGACACCGACAAGCGGGCGGAGAAGTGGTTGGACTTGAACCGTGAATATGCAGCCAAATGGCCCAACGTAACCCGTAAGAAGCAGCCCCCGGCGGATGCCGACGAATGGAAAGGAAAGCCGGATAAGTACCCCAAGCATTTCAGTGAAAAACCAGGCAGTTAAATGTCACTTTTGATGCGATACTTTGTCGTCGCGTTTGCTTTAACTTTTATAGCCTATCAACCCGCCTTTGGGGCGAACCGTCTGAAAGCCTGCCGGGACGAATACCACGCCCAAAACATACCCAAATCGCAGTACAGGCAATTCATGAAGGATTGTCTTAAGCGTAACGCGCCGGACGTAGCCGACAACGCGGAAAAAACCATCGTCAACAAAAGTCGAAACGCCGCTTGCCGCGCGCAAGCCACCGCGCTTAAGCTTCACGGCGAAGCGCGGAAAATCTTTGTCGGTACATGCCTGGAAAACTTCTGAAGAGGTATAAAGCTATGAAACTTGCTGTCCTTGTTCTTGCGTTTTTTCTCGTCTTGGGTTTTGGCAACCCCGACCCCGCCTTGGCCGCGAACAATCTCAAAGAGTGTCTCACGCGCGCCAAAATGAAAAACGTGCCGGAGTCCGAGTTCAAGGCCTTCATGAGCGCTTGCATGAAACAAAATGACCCCAACTCCCTTTCCGACGAGAAGAAACAGGTCATCAAAGCCCGCATTGCCTCCTGCATATCCCGCGCCGATCAACAGAACCTGCAAGGCAGCATGCGCAAGATGTTTTTGCGAACGTGCCTCGGTAGCTAGGCCGCTTTATTAATCGCCAAGACGGAGTTCCTGTGTGTTAATCTTCGCTTTTTCCTGCGCTGTCAGGAACTCCCACTCTGCTTTTTCGTTGGTCTGGAAAATGACGTTGTGATCAGGGGGCAGGACATACCACGCGCGTTGTTCGGTGACTTCTTCATCTAGTTGCTGAAAACCCCAGCTTGCGCGGCCCACGACGACTTTAAACCTCTCCCATTCCCGCTGCTGCGCTTTCTCGATGAGTTCAAGCAGATCCGGTTTAGCCCGTATCGCGTCATCCCACCCCATAATTGTGTAAAGGCCCTTTTTCGTCCCCTCCGGCTTTTCAATTTCTTCCAGCACAAAAATCCTGTCCGGAAAATCGACAGGCCCGCCATAACCGACCTTAATATCCTTATCCTTAAGGGCAGCAGGAAGGCGCGCGTAGTCTGTTTCGGATAATTGTTTGTTCACCACAATGCCCGCGGCGTCTTCAAGACTGCGTTCATAGATATAAACAATGGATTTATCGAAGGGCGGAGCCATGATTTCCTTCGCGACAAGAAGGGAGCCCGAACGATCCGTCGTATGGCTAATAAAAAACGGGATCATGACAAACAGGGCCGCGAAAATGAGAAGCCAGAAGGATTGGCGGTGCATACTCATGGGAACGCTCCAGCTAATGGAAGTCCTATTATAGGTCAAAATACGGGGTAAAAAAAACTTACTTATCGCCCATTTTCAACGCGGCAATAAACGCCGATTGAGGAATTTCGACTTCGCCGAACTGGCGCATGCGCTTTTTACCTTCTTTTTGTTTCTCAAGAAGTTTACGTTTGCGGGTGATGTCGCCGCCGTAGCACTTCGCTGTCACGTCCTTGCGCAGCGCCGAAATGGTTTCACGCGCAATCACCCGCCCGCCAATGGCCGCCTGAATGGCGATTTTGAATAAATGCTTCGGAATAAGTTCCTTTAAGCGTTCGCAAAGCAAACGGCCACGCTTCTCCGCTACGCTGCGATGTACGATACAGGCCAAGGCATCTACAGGTTCAGCATTGACCAAGATATTCATCAGAATCAAATCGCCTTCACGGTAGCTGTCCAACACATAATCGAAACTGGCGTAACCTCGGCTGATGGATTTCAGACGATCATAGAAATCGAAGACGACTTCGTTCAACGGCAGACGGTAAATAAGCATCGCACGCTGCCCGACATACGTCAGTTCAATCTGCTCCCCGCGCCGATCGTTACAAAGCGCCAGAATGCCGCCGAGATAATCATCGGGCGTTAGGATCGTTGCCTTGATCCACGGCTCCTCGATGTGGTCGATTCGTACGGGATCCGGCATGTCGGCGGGATTATGCAAATGCAAGACATGTCCGTCCGTTTTATAGACGTGATAAATGACCGACGGCGCGGTCGTGATCAAATTAAGGTTGAATTCGCGCTCCAGCCGCTCCTGAACGATTTCCAGATGCAGAAGGCCCAGAAAGCCGCAACGGAAACCGAAGCCCAACGCAACGGAACTTTCTGCCTCGAACTGAAAGCTTGCGTCGTTTAACGCCAGTTTACCAAGGGATTCACGAAGATGCTCGAAATCGGCCGCATCCACCGGAAACAAGCCACAGAAAACCACGGGAACCGAGGGTTTAAATCCTGCAAGCGGCTGTACGGCTGGGCGGCGGTCGTCCGTGATGGTATCCCCGACTTTCGTGTCGCTGATTTGCTTGATACCCGCCGTGATGAAACCCATTTCGCCGGGGCCAAGTTCAGGCACTTCGACTTTCTTCGGCGTGAAAATACCCGTGCGGTCGACATCGCGCACCGCGCCCGTCGCCATGAAACGCACCTTTTGCCCTTTACGCAAAACGCCGTCCACCACGCGCACCAGAATGACCACCCCCAAGTAGGAGTCGTACCAGCTGTCGACCAGCAACGCCTTAAGGGGATTATCCTTGTGTCCCAGCGGCGGCGGCAAGCGGGTGACGACCGCTTCCAGCACATCCTGTATGCCCTTGCCTGTCTTGGCGGAAACCAGCAGCGCTTCGGACGCATCAAGACCGATCACGTCTTCGATTTGCTGGCGCACGCGATCCGGCTCGGCCGCCGGCAGATCAATCTTGTTCAGAACCGGGACAATTTCATGACCGCTGTCGATGGCCTGATACACGTTCGCGAGCGTTTGCGCTTCCACGCCTTGTGAAGAATCCACAACAAGAAGAGAACCTTCGCACGCGGCGAGACTGCGGCTGACCTCATAAGAAAAATCGACGTGACCGGGCGTGTCCATAAGGTTGAGCTGATAGGTCTTGCCGTCCTTGGCCTTGTAGTTGAGGCGGACCGTTTGCGCTTTAATAGTGATGCCGCGCTCGCGCTCAATGTCCATGCTGTCGAGGATCTGCTCGCGCATTTCACGCGCTTCGATCGCGCCACAGTTTTCGATCAGCCGGTCCGCTAACGTGGATTTGCCGTGGTCGATATGCGCGATAATCGCAAAGTTGCGTATGTGGCTCAGCGCCGTCATGGATCCCCAGAGTTCAAATCAGGCTGCACAAAGACCAGAAAAATGAATAAAATACAAGAGGTTATGTAATCCTTGTTCTTTCAGTATCTTAACGGCATGAAATGAAAGTATTATAGGGCTTATACAATTCATCCATATCTAATACGATTAATTTTAGCTCTTAAAACAAGGTGTTGTTGATGACGGGTATTACTGAAAATTATTGGGATCCTGTAAACCGTCTCCCCGGCGGCGGGAAAGATCTGTCTTTTGATCCGCCCCGCATAGTTCATGCTTCCTTTTTTCGAACTTTCGGTAAAGTTGCTTTTTGGGGAGCGTTCGCCGCTGCTGTTTTATGCAATGCCTTTTCGGCGGGGGGCAAATGGGTTATCGGCAGTATGGAAGCGCAAGAGAAGAGAGCGTATTGCTTTCCTCATCAAAACAATTCAGATCCCGCCAGCTTGCTGCGCACAGCTGACAATACTTTTTTCACTTGGCCGGGGCGAAAAGCCGGGGATTTTCTCGCTTCTTTTTTCCCTTTAGATCCAGATGAATTAGGCAAAGGCACAAAAATCGTTCTCATTAGCGCATGCGATCAAAGTTGCCAGAGATCTATCATACGCCATCGCGTGCCAGTTCACGCGCAAAATACGTTAAAATAAGATCGGCGCCCGCTCGTTTAAACGCGCCGAGCGTCTCCAGCACAATGCGTTTTTCATCCAGCGCGCCCGCTTGCGCCGCGAACTTGATCATCGCGTATTCGCCGCTCACTTGATATACGGCAATCGGCAGCAGCGTTTTTTCGCGCAACCGCGCAAGCACATCCAGATACGCCAAGCCGGGCTTGACCATGAGAATGTCGGCACCTTCGGCTTCGTCCAGCAGGGATTCCCGCAACGCCTCGCGGCCGTTCATCGGGTCCATCTGGTAGTCCTTACGGTCGCCTTTTAGCGAACACCCCGCCGCCGAACGGAACGGCCCATAAAATGCCGACGCCATTTTGGACGAATAGGCCATGATCGGCGCATCCTCCATTCCGGCGTCGTCCAGCGCATGCCGGATCGCTCTCACCTGCCCGTCCATCATGGCCGAAGGCGCGACCATGTCGGCACCCGCGCGCACAGCCATTACCGCTTGCTGCGCCAGATTAACGAGCGTTTTGTCGTTATGCACAGCTCCTTTTTCAACTACGCCGCAATGGCCATGATCCGTATATTCGCAAAAACAGATGTCTGCGATGACAACCAGTTCGGGAGATGCATCCTTGGCGCGCTTGATCATGCGCGAGAGGAGTCCGTCAGACTTCAGGGAGTTACTGCCCGTCGCGTCCTTGTGATGCGAAACACCGAACATCATGATGGCTTTTACACCATCGGCCTGAATGGCCTTGATTTCTTTGGCAAGGTACTTTTCCGGGAGGCGAACCACGCCGGGCATCGCCTTAACGGGCACAGGCGCATCGATTTCCTCTTCGACAAACAACGGATAGATTAGATCATCCGGACCGACCGACGTCTCACGCACCATCGTCCGCAAAGCTTCAGTGCGGCGCAGGCGGCGGGGACGTATCAGCGGGGTTTCAGCCATTCCGGATACATACACGGCCCGCCCATGATTGCCAAATGCCTTTTGGGCAAGAAAAAACGCCGTGTCCGAAGACACGGCGTTTTCTAGTTCAAGCGTTGTCGTTCTTACTTGCTAAGAACGATCTCGGCGCGGCGATTTTGCGCTTCGCGCACGTTATCCGCCGTCGGAACCAGAAGACCTGATTCACCAACGCCCGATGTGCCGATCTCGTTCGTCGGCACGCCAAGGCGGATGAACTCTTTCTTCACGGCCGCCGCGCGGCGTTCAGAAAGTTTCTGGTTGTATTTGTTGGTGCCCATCGTGTCGGTATGGCCCGTGACGACAAGGCGAACGTATTTGCCGCTCTTGAAGTCTTGCGCCGCAGACGCGATGATGCGCTTTGCCTCTGGCGTCAGCACCGACTTGTCGAAGTCGAAGAAGACCATGTAGCTCTGCGGAACAGGTGGAACAGCTGGACGCGCCGCCTGAGCCGGAGCCGGAGCCGGCGGTGGCATGACTTGAGCTGCTTTCGGCAACGGTGGCGGCGGCGGTGCCGCTTCGTCAAAGGTATAACGCAGTCCAACCATGATGTTGTGTGAGGCGTTTTCCGTCGTCGCGCGATGATCGGCAAGGTCTGACTTGAACGAAGGATCGGTGGTGCGGAAATAACGGTAATCCGCCGTCGCCGACCAGTGGTGGTCTAACAGCGCTGACACGCCCGCAATTGCCTGATAAGCGAACTCCATACGGTCGCTGTCAAGCGCGCGGAAGTTGACGGTCTTGATGTCGTTTGCGCCGGCTAGTGACGTACCAATACCGACACCGACATATGGCGTGTAACGCGTGCCTGTGTCGAAGTCATAGAGCACGTTGCCCATGAAGCTGATGTTCTGGATGTTACCGCCATTATCGGGACCTGATCCGTCACCTGTCACGTTGTCAACGCCGCTACGGCGATAGGCAATTTCGGCTTCCGTACGAACGCCATTGCCCCATGCGTAACCGCCACTGCCCGACACACCCCAACCTACATTGTATTTAATGATGTTGGTGACTTCGTCGATCTTGCTGTCGGCATCTGTCTGCATAGACCCTATAACGCCGCCAGCAAGATACCAACCAGCACGCGTGGGGTTTTCAGCTGCCGCTTGCGCAGTCAACGGCGCAATTAGCGCTGCCGTGGCTACAGCTAAACTAAAAATTCGAATGTGTTTCATAGTGATCGCCTTTCAAAGGGGCCGGATGAGGACAGAAAAGATAAACCATTTTTTAGCACTTTTTCTTAGGTTTGTGGGCAACAATTTTGTTTAGGCTTGCATTTGAGGCGGTTAGAGCCCCAAATCGTTGCATTACGGCAACGACTCTTATTAACATATTGTATTATATTGATTTAATAAAAAAAATGACTTCAAGTATTATATCAACACCTCCCCCGCTTTCGTGCTATTTTAGTGTGCCAGATGGCCGGATGGCTGCCTTGTCGCCGATCCGGTGATGGGGAGGAAAGTCCGGGCTCCAGGAGAAAAAGGTGCCGGATAACGTCCGGCAGCCTGTCACTCACTCGGATTTCACCCGGTTCCCAAAAAGGATCCGCCGAACTTCGAGTGAGTGACAGGTTAGGGAAAGTGCCACAGAGAACAAACCGCCCGCCTTCGCTACCCGGATCAAGTCCGGGGCGCTTTGGTGCGGCAAGGGTGAAAAGGTGCGGTAAGAGCGCACCGCGTCACTGGCAACAGGGGCGGCATGGCAAACCCCACCCGGAGCAAGACCGCATAGGAACCGCACGCATGGCTGTGCCTGAATTGGCAAACGCATGCACCGTTTTACTCCACGGGACGGTTCGGGTTGGTCGCGTGAGGTGCCCGGTAACGGGCATCCCAGATGAATGGTCATCCCTGTCACTCACTCGTGGCAAGGACGTTTGTATGTTTGAATCGAACGTGCCTCGAGTGAGTGACAGGACAGAACCCGGCTTACAGGCCATCTGGTTTTTTTGATCTGCCGTTCTTATCCCTCGCGGATCTTTGCGATAAACGTATCCACGACATTATTGAGCTTTTCAGAGTCGCTCGCAAGCCGCTTCGCCGCATCAAGGACCTGACCGGACGCGGCGCCCGTCTCGCCTGCCGAATGTGTCACACCGACAATGTTCTGCGTCACTTCACTCGTGCCTTTCGATGCCTGTTGAACATTCCTGGCAATTTCTTTCGTCGACGCATCCTGCTCTTCCACCGCAGAAGCTATGACCGTCGATATCTCATTCACTTTCTTAATTGTCGTCGTAATTGTCTCAATAGCTCCAACGGCCCGTTTTGTTTGTTCCTGCACATTACCAATCTGGTTGGTAATGTCCTGCGCCGCCGTGCCCGCCTGATTGGCGAGGTTTTTAACCTCCGTCGCCACGACAGCAAAACCACGTCCGGCATCCCCTGCACGAGCCGCTTCGATGGTCGCGTTTAAAGCCAACAGGTTGACCTGATTGGCAATGTCTTCAATCAATTTAACCACGTTACCGATATCTTCAGCCGCCTTGTTCAGGCTCGTCATAACCTCGGTCGTTCTTTCCGCTTCTTTCATACATGTCGATGCAACCCTAACGGAGTCGCCGATCTGACGGTTGATTTCACCGATCGATGCGTTGAGCTCTTCAGCCGCCGCAGCAACCGTATTGACATTCGCAGATGCCTCTTCAGCAGCCGCAGCAACAGTGGTCGATTGTTGGCTCGTTTCATCGGCAATCGACGCCATCGTTTGCGCGTTCGTTTGCATTTGGGAAGCGGCTGCCGAAACGGTTTGCACGAGTTCCTTGACGTTGCGCTCAAACTCATCCGCCATTTTCAACATCATGTCCCTGCGTTCCTCTGTGGAACGTTTTTTAGCCTCTTCCTGTTGCGCATTCATACGATCCATCTCAATCGCATTTTCCTTGAAGATCTCTACGGCATGCGCCATATGCCCCACTTCATCCTTGCGATCTACATGGGGCACTTCGACCTTTTTGTTTCCTTGCGCTAATTCATTCATGACGTTGGTAATCGCCTTAACCGGGCGCGCAATAATTTGTCCAATCAAACTACCGACAACCAAAACAAGAACAATCGTTCCAAGCACACAAACAAGAACCGTCATGAACCCAGTGTCGACACTGCGTTGCAGATCATTTCGTATGGATTCAGACTTTTGATTCGCGTCATCACTTAACAGCAAAAAAGCGAGGTAGGTTGGCTCATAACGCCGCTGACAATCGTTTAGGAATATGTTCGCCATCGAAGCGTCGACATCAATGATATCAATAACCTGCCCCGCGCTCTGCTTATAGGCCTTAACATTTTCATTGATCTGGGACAGCACGCTTTCGTCGATATTCAGGCTTGTGTAATCAAGCTTAGCCAACGAATTAACAACATCTTCCAAAGAGTTTTTTATCTGCTTTAGCGTCTGTTTAATCAATTTTTCATCAACGCTCGTCTGTTTCCATAACAGCGCTTTATATAAGTCTGTATGAGAAGTGCTGAATTTAGTTTCAATTTCGTTCACTGACTGTAAAAAAAACCGAGGCTAGTTGGCTTTGGTGGGTTGCTCGAGAAATAACCGTCGATGTTGTCATAAAGACCGCCAAAATAACCAACATCATCAAACTGCTGACAATTGGCGCCAGCAACGCTTTTATTCCGATCGGCGTGTTATTCAACATGCGCATGGTCTTTTCCCCCTTTTTGGACAGACTCTCTGATCTTCCCAAAACCAATTCGCTTGAGGCGCGTTATTGGTGAATGCTTTATGTTTTAGAAACTGAAGTGGAACACTCGGAAGAATTCCACTTCAGCCTAAAAGGTCTGCGCTTAGTTTTTGTAGTATCCAACACCCATGGTATATTCGCCTACCTTGATGATGTAGGTTGACTTATCCTTAATTTTGTTATTTTCAGTTGGATCAGGCCATTTGTAGTCAACCCATCCGTTTTCCTTCACGTCCATAAACGCTTTCACGAACGCAAAACCGGAAACATCCGTCATGGCAAGACCGCCCTTGCCAACAAGCACTGGCTTTGCGCCATGCGCTTTAAAGATTCCATCCTTATCGAGAACGAAGACATAGAGATCGCGATCGATAAAGCCGCCATCTTTTTCCTGGAATTTGGCAAAGGCCTTGTCCGGATTTTCCTTAATCAGCGTGACCGCTTTTTCTGCCATTGCTTTAGCTTCGTCTTTCGTGCCGCCTTGCGCCGCCATAACAGGCATTGCAGCCACAAAAATTACGCCAAGAAGCATTAGAGCTAACTTATTGATTTTCATGCATTCCTCCTGAGAGATTTTCCGTTGATGAGGTATTACCCCGACTCTTTGCAGACTT
>CAYNLV010000005.1:0-22742 GCA_964398175.1 uncultured Rhodospirillaceae bacterium | reverse complement strand
AAGAAGGCCGACGATTCCCATCATGAGGAAGGCCCCAAAACCGGTCAAGTCGCGTTTGGTCGTGTAGCCCCACAAGCTCATCGCGCCGAAGGTGGCGGCCGTGATGAAAAAGGCCCGTGCTACGCTCACTTCCGTGAAAATCATGAAGATGGCCGCCATCGACAGGCCCATCGTGCCGCAGAAGAGCCAAAAAACGGTTTGGGCTCTCGACGCGCTCATGGACTGGAGTTTGACGTTCATGAAGATAATGAACGCCAAAGGCGAAAGCATGGCAATCCACCGGAAAGGGGTTCCGAAGACGAAATCAGCTAAAGCCGGGGTTGCCGCTACAAGAAAAGCCACAAGGCCGGTAATGGCTAGTCCGCCGGCCATATAGTTAAACACGCGCTGCATGTGCGCGCGCAAACCCGCGTCGTATACGGCTTGGTCGCGAACTTCCGTTGCGCTCGTGCGGAAGAAGGGGTCAACCATGGTCAAACCTCGTCGAAAAAGGTGAAAACGTTTCTGCCCATATGATATGGCCGAGTTTGGCCGGTTTTCAAGGGCAATCGGATTTTATGACGAAAAACAAGGAAATAACCGGCGCTGCGGTCGCATTTTTGCCGTCTTTGTATGGTTGACAGAAGCATTAAATAAGCCAAACTTCAGCATCTTTGTCTTCGGGGTTTTCGTAACATGCCGGGATTGTCCTCGTTTATCCGTTTTGCGTTTGTGGTGATTGCGCTGTTGGGGGCTTCACCGAATGTTTCAGCTGCGCCGATGCCTCAAACGCCTATCCCAGCTCAGACAAAGCCATTTAATCTGTTGCCTGTGGCGGCCGAAATTGGTCAGCAAATACAAGCCCTTGTAACGGGAGATGCCAACGCTGATGTTGAACCGGAAGAGACGTTCGGCACGCGTGCGTTGGGACTTATTCTTAAATTCTTTCAGGCCGCCCACGACGAGGGTGCGAACTTTATCACCAATTTTACAGCGATGCCGCAACTGGTCGCGTGGCTTGCACAGCAGGTAACCGATCCTGTCTTGAAGGAGCGCTGGCTGCAAATCGGGCAGCAGCTTCTGTTGGCCGTAGGCGGGGCGTTTGTGGCCGGGTGGCTTGCGGATCTGGCCTTGCTGCCTATACGCCGCGGCATTATACGCCGTCGCCCAACGACGCTGTTCTCGCGGTTTGGGGCGATCTTCGCATGGTTTTGTCTATCACTGGTGCCCGTGATTCTGTTCATCGGTGGGGCGCTGACGCTTATCGACCAGAATGAGCCTTCCAAGGTCGTGCGCTTCTTTGTCATGACTTTCGTTTATGCGTTGGCTCTTTTGCGCCTGATTCGGCTTCTGATTCGGTTTCTTTTGGCGCCCAAGGTGCAAAACTTGCGCCTAATCCCCGTAGCAACGCCGCAGGCTGTTTACATTCAAGGATGGCTGAGCGCTTTCAGCTTCGTCATGGTGTTCGGCTTTTTTGCCGCCGATCTTGCGCAACTTGTCCGGGTTCCGGCAAGCGCGATCACAACGTTCAACAGTTTGATCGGTCTGATTGTCATCGGCATGACTATTACCGTGATCGCCCAGAAACGCGCCTTCGTTTCGACGCTCATTCGCGGCGACTTGTCGGCGGCGCGTCAACGCTTGTCGCTCTGGCAAAGCCTCCGGCTCTGGTTCGCTCGGAGCTGGCATGTATTGGCGATCCTTTATCTCGTGATCGGCTATCTCGTGACAACGTTGCGCGGCGGTGGCGGATTCGCTTTCATGCAGCGGGGCACGATCTTCACGCTTCTTATCCTTGTTGCCATGCGCATGGCGTTTTATCTGACGGCCCGTGTGTGGCCGAAAAACCGCCACGAAGGGGATGTCATTACGTCCGGCATCTACCGGCCTGTGTTGAAGGTTATTCT
This sequence comes from uncultured Rhodospirillaceae bacterium, assembly GCA_964398175.1. GTDB lineage: Bacteria > Pseudomonadota > Alphaproteobacteria > UBA9219 > UBA9219 > JAXGVG01. The sequence continues at coordinate 20,856 of CAYNLV010000005.1, read as the reverse complement.
GCGCCTTGCGGCGTGGGTGCTTGCTGTGGCCGGGGTTGGCGCTGCGTGGGGCGTGGACGTTAAAGGACTGTTCGCATCGCCATGGGGCCAACGGATTATGGGGTCGGCGTTTTCGATTACCACGACAATTGTGCTCGTCGTTATAATCTATGAAATCATTCATTTGGCAATCGAGCGCAATCTTAACCGACGCGATGCTGAAGATCGGGTCATCGAAGCCAATCCACGCGCGCGGACGCTGCTGCCGATGTTGCGTAACGCGGCGATCATCATTCTAGCCGTCGTTGTCGGCATCGTGACGCTCTCGGAGCTTGGAATCAACATAGCGCCGCTGCTGGCTGGCGCGGGCGTTCTGGGCGTTGCCGTCGGCTTCGGTTCGCAAACGCTAGTCAAAGACTTCCTGACGGGTCTTTCCATTATTTTAGAGAACACTATCGCGATTGGGGACGTTGTCACTATTGCGGGGCACTCCGGCACGGTCGAGGGCATGTCCATCCGCACAGTACGTTTGCGCGACGCGCAAGGCGCTTTGCATATCCTGCCGTTTAGCGAAATCACCCAGATCATCAACCAGACAAAGGGGTATTCCTATGCGTTGATGGATATAGGTGTGGCATACGACAGTGACTTGAAGAAAGTCATGAAGGTGATGCAAAAAACGGGCGAAAAGTTGCAGGCCGATCCGGCGTACAAGCCTATGATCATGGAACCTATTGAGGTTCTTGGTGTCGAGACTTTCGGGGATTCGTCCATCACCGTGCGTTGCCGCATCAAGACCGAACCGGGCAAGCAGTGGGAAATCAAGCGCGCGTTTATGCTTCTTATTAAAGAGCGCTTTGACGCCGAAAAAATCGAAATTCCTTTCCCCACCGTCATGCAGTTGCAGAAGACGTAAGCGTGGGATAGGCTTTTTCCCCGTGAAAACGGTTTATTGTTTTCATTCATAAAAAGGAGATGATATGGGCGCGTTTTCAAGTTGCCGTTTCAATGGCGAAGAAAAAGGATGGCGAAGGGCAAAGAAAGAAATTCTCAACCAAAACCGCCAGCCTTCTTTTTTTAAACTGGCGTGGAAACATGCAAAAGCGGAAGTTCTTGCCACTGCTGTAGTATTGCCGTTGGGTGTGTGGAGCGCATACGATTTTTTTGTTGTAAGAGCGTCCGGGGATTTGCTCAGCGGCTTTGCTTTCCTTTTTTCGTTGCTGGCTATAGGAGCAAACGGGATTTCTGCAAAAATTAAAGTTGACCCGGCCCGTCCCGGTATGATCAAGCCGAAAAGAGAACAAGTGCCCAGGATTATCCAATTGCGTCCCGGTCCTGTGCCAAGGATTTATTAGACTGTTTCCCGATTAGATGGAATCAACATCAGGCGTCATGCCCGCGCCCCTCCTACGCCAAGGCTTCGGAGGGTTTAGCGCAAAGTCCCCCGAAGCTTCGAAGAAGCGTAGGGGGAAGGCAGGCATCCATCTTGTTGAAAAAAATGGATTCCCGGTCTCCCTTCGCTAAAGCTTCGGGAGACACAAGCAGCTAACCCTCCGAAGCTTCGAAGAAGCGTAGGAGGGCAACCGCTTCGCGGTTCCGGGAATGACGCCAATTCTGTTTAATCGGGTTTGACTCTAGGGGATTTTCGCCGCCAGCTTTAACAACGCAAGTATTTTTTCCGGATCCTTGCGGCCTGTGTTGTCTTCCACGCCTGATGAAAGATCGATGATGCGTGCGCCTGTTTCCTCGATGGCTTTGGCGATGTTGCCGATATTAATGCCGCCCGCCAGCATCCACGGCTTGGCGAAGGTTTTACCTTTCAGAAGAGACCAGTCGAATGTGATGCCAGTACCGCCAGTCGGCAGCGGGCCAAGCTTTGTGTCAAACAACAGCATGTCCGCAACGTTCCCATAAATGGATACGCTTTCCAAATCCTCCGGCTTAGCGACATGAATGACTTTCATAACCGTTAGTCCTGTCAGAACGCTAACCTCGCTCACGCGTTCCGGTGTTTCTTGGCCATGAAGTTGGATGATGTTCAGCGGAACCTGTTTGATGGTGGCGCGCAAGTCCTCATCGTTAGGATTTTCGAATAAGCCAACCGTTTGCAAACGAGGAGAGGCTTTTAAGGCAAGGGGCCGCGCCTGTTCCCGCGCGATAAAGCGTTTAGATCGCGGCACGAAAACAAACCCGACATAACGCGCGCCACCATCGATAGCCGCTAACAACGCGTTTTCATCCCTAATGCCGCAGATTTTAACGGCAACGCTCAAGATAATTCCTCATTCAGACGCAGGGCAGCATCGGCAGGATCGCCAGCTTCGGTAATCGGGCGGCCAACAACTAGGTGCGTTGCGCCAGCTTGCATGGCCTCGCGGGGAGTCATGACGCGCTTTTGGTCGTGGCTGGCGGCCCAACTTGGACGGATGCCGGGCACCATTAGAACGAAATCGGGCCCGAGAGCCTTGCGGAGCATGGCAACTTCGGATGGGGCGCAAACAACACCGTCCAGAAGGTTTGCCCGCGCAAGACGGGCAAGGCGCAGAACCTGTTCGTTGACATCTGTGACTTGACCGACGGCGGCAAGATCGTTTTCGTCAAGGCTGGTCAAAACCGTCACGCCAAGAAGGCGAGGCCTTTCATTTCCGGCTTTGGCCGCGGCTTGAGCGGCTGCCTTCATCATGGCCGGGCCGCCAGATGTATGAATTGTCATGAAGGCAGGCTTGAGGGACAAAAGCGAGTTTACGGCGCCTGCGACGGTGTTCGGTATGTCGTGAAGCTTGACGTCGAGAAAAATAGGCAGGCCAAGCTCGTCTATCTGGCGGTAGCCGGGCGCGCCATTGGCCAGATAAAACTCAAGCCCCAGCTTCAATCCGCCCACATAGTTTTTAACCTTAAGGGCAGTCGCGTAGGCCTTGGCGGGGTCGGCGGTATCAAGCGCGCAGAAAACAGGACTATTTTTAATCATTCGAAGTTCCTCCAAGCCAGCGGCGTTTTGGTTGTGGTCGCTCGGGCGGGAATGTGGGAGATGCGGCGCGTTGCACTGGCGGTTGTTCGGCAAGGGCTTCGTTAAGATCCGACACTTCGCGTTGCAGACGGCGCGCGCGGAAGCGAAGGGGCAACATCGTCAGCCACATGAAAAAACTGCCGAAGAAAAGCCCGAGAAAAAGAAAGCCGATGGACAGGATCGAAAGGGGAAGGGTGATTTCACCCATAAAAGGCCAGAGGCTTAGGGTCACGACATGGCTGTTCTGCAGTCCGAAGATCAAGACCGCTAACAAAGCCGGTATCGCAATAAAACCGGAAAGGAAGCGCAACATCGGAGCACCATAAAAGGTCAAGACCAAGCCACTATAACGGCACTGTCTTGCTGGTTAAAGATAGAATTCTGCGTTTTCCGACAGCTAAAAACAGTCCTTGTACCCCGAAAGACAATTTTGTAGGAAAATGCGCCTTACTGCTATATGTGGTGGAGATAATATTTCGAGGAAGAGGCCAATGTCCCTGTCTATCCTGTCGTCGCGCAAATGGGGCCTTGCTTTTAGGGTTTTTCCTTTTGTCGTTCTTGTCGTTCTTTTCAAGTTTGGCGCTCACTATTATGAGCTGGAGTTTCTCTCGCTCAGTCCCCTTATGGGAGCCCTGATCTCGGCTAATGTTTTTCTTATCGGTTTTTTGATTTCAGGCGTTTTAAGCGACTATAAGGAAAGCGAAAAGCTGCCTGGTGAAATGGCCTGTAGTCTTGAAGTCCTCGTTGACGAAAGCATCATAATTTTTGCCAACAAAAAAAGCCCGGTGCCGATGGAGCTCGTGAACCATGTTCGTCTGCTCACGCTTTCTATTATCGACTGGTTCCATAGAAAAGAAAAAACGGGAGATCTGTTAAGTAAGATTTCGGCCCTGAATTCTTTTTTCTTGGAACTTGAACTTCTCACGCAAGCTAATTTTATCGCGCGCCTGAAGCATGAGCAAAACACTCTTCGACGGATTATTACGCGTATACATACGATCCGCGAAACGGAGTTTAATCCAGCCGGGTACGCCATTGCCGAAATTCTTTCGACAATTCTGTGTGGCGGTCTTATTTTTACGAATATCAACCCTTATTATGAGAGCGTATTCTTTGTCGCTTTTGTCTCCTTTGTTTTGATTTATATGGTTCTTCTTATCAAGGAAATCGATAATCCTTTTAGTCATTATGATGATAAGAAATTGACGGCCGATATTTCGCTAAAGCCCTTGCAAGATTTTCAAAAACGGCTTGCCCAACAAATAGCTGTTGATCCAGTTCATTAAAATAACGGGCTAAAGGGGAAGTTGTCAGGTCTTTCGGATTGCGTTAGATTGGTTCTATGAAAAATCGTTTTTATATCATTTTTACTATTGCCGGCGTTGCCGCTATGTCGATAGTTTCCTCGGCTTATGCCGCCAGCAACATTAACAAAGCTCCAGTGCCCATCGCTGCTGACGACGTCACGGTGGCCCAGTTCACCAAGACAATTGACGATCTTCCCCTTATGCCCGGCCTTGAGCCCGTGGATGAAAACGACGTTTTATTTGTCGCGGGCAAGGACCGTATTGCTGAAAGCACAGCGACCGGTGCCGTGAACAGCGAAGCGGTTTATCGGTTCTATCAGCAAAGCCTGCCCCAGCTAGGCTGGCGGAGCGTGGATGACCGCACGTATGAACGCGGGAACGAACGCTTACGTATCGATGTGAGCACAGCCAACCCGCCTAAGGCGGCAACCGTCGTTCGCTTCTCTCTGCAGCCGGCTGGCAACGACTGATTTCTTGAAAAGCCTTACGCGCGGCCTTCGGATGATTGCTTTGCAACCTGCGTCGCAACCTCGTTCATACTGTCGCCCATGTTCGACAACTGGCCGAGGATCTGTTCGAGCGTGCTGACGAGGTCTTCGCCCTGAAGCTTGAGCGCGACGCGCATGCGGTCGGTGCGCTGCTGCATTTCCTCGATCGACTTGCTCATGACGAGGACCTGGCTCTGCGCATCCATCACGCTGCGGTTCATGCCTTGCGTTTGCTCGGTGTACATCTTGCCGACGCCGCTGACGATATTGGTGACGGTATCCGAGCCTTCCTTGAGGCTGTTCATCTGCCGTTCGACCAAGCGGGCGACATCTTCCAGGCGATGGACGGCTTCGTCACTGACTTCGGCGGTTAGCACGCGGTTCGATTCCAGCTTCTCCGAGATTGAGCCGAGGGTAGAAAGCGCCGTTTGCAGCTGGCTGACAAGGCCGCTTTCATGCTGCTTGATGCCATCGCCGGCAAGCGCCAAACGGTTAAGCAGCGCATCGATCTGGTCGCCAAAGCCGTTGAGGAGCCGCGCCACTTCTTCCGTCACCACGCGCATGCGCGCGGTGCGGTCGGTGAGCTGGTGCGAAGTATCCTTGCTTGATTGCTCAAGGCGTCCCGCGATCTTTTCGATGTCTGTGACCGCGCCCGACGTGGCCGAACGCAGCGTGGTGCCGGTCCGCTCCAGTTGGGCTGTGATCTGCATGAGGCCGCGGTTGATGTCGTCGATCTGCATCTTGAGGCCCGTGCGGATACGCTCAAGCTGCTCGCGATAGCTTTGGCTGGCGCCCATCATCTGGGTCTCGGCGCGCTCGGTCATCTGCGTCAGCAGCAGTAACTGCTTGCCGAGTCCTTCTTCCGCATGCGCCAGGCGCTGGGTTGTGGAAGTCGCCATCGTTTCGATGGATTCGAACTCGCGCGCCAGTTTTGTGGTCGTCTCCAAAGCCTCGCCGCGTACAATCGCCAAACGCTCCCCGGCAGCCGAGAGCTGGGAAAGGGTCTGGTTCGCTTTGTCGACCAAAGCTTGCTGTTCGGTGGAGAGCGTGCCTGTGCTTGCCTTGATGGAAGCGACTTGTTCCTTGAGGGCTTCGTTAAGCTGCTTCAAGGTGTCGTTGGCGGTGTCGGCGACCGCGCCAAGGTTGCGCAGTTCATCCATCATCGAGTCGCGTACCGAGCCCGTAACATTGATGAAGCGGTCGGCGGTGCGGACCATAGCGTCAGTAATTTCGCCGGTCTGTTCCTTGATGGTCTTGCCGCTGGCTTCGATCTGTGCGGCACTGCGGCCAACGATACCGGGGATCTGCGAGGCTTCCTCGCGAACCACGGAAGCCGCTGCCGTAAGAGCCGATTCCGACGAAGAGAGATTCGCGCGCAGGCTGTCGCTTTGCGTCGACAGGGCTTCGCTGGCGGCGGCGACCTGCTGGACCGCAAGCTGCGAAATCTGGGCCACATGATCAAGCTCAGCTTGCAGCGTCGACTTGACTTCGTTGATGCGGGCGGTGGCCTGCGCCAGGATTTCGCGGCCTTCCTTGTCGCTGTCGGCCATCGTGCTGCGCAGCGAGGCGAGGCGCGACGTGGCATGCTCGGCCGTATCCGCCAGTTGCTTCGCCTGACCTTCGACCAGCTCGGTGGCTTCGGTGACGGAACCAAAGTGGCTGCGGATCTTTTCGCTGGCGCTGAGAACGCGCTCTTCGGCTTGCTTGGCGACCGCGGTAAGGTTCTCGGCCTGCTTATGCAATGTTTCATCGGTCGTCTTCGCAAGCCTTGTGAACTCAAGCACCGATTGATCCATGCTGTTGACGACGTTGTTGCTCTGCATCCGCAGATGTTCGCCGGTCGTGTCGATCTTGCCGATCACTTCGCTCAGGTTTTCGATGATGCGGGACGATTCACCCTGCAACGATTCACGCAGCTGACGGGTTTGCTCTTGCATACCGGCCGTGACCGACAGCAAGCCGCGAACCTGCTGTTCTGCCTGTTGTGCATGCAGGTTAAGTGAGCCGGATTCGTCAACGAATCCTGCGCTGGCGGCGCGGACGTTAACGAGCGCCGTCTGGGCTTGCGTATCAATCGCTTCAAGCTGCTTCGCGATCTGCATGGCGCTGTCCGAAAGACGGGCGGCGTTGCGTTCCGTCACGGACGCGGTTTCGTCCTGCGCGAGCGAGAGGCGATCGAGCATGCCGTTCAGCGTCTCGCTCTGCGAATTGAGCGACGAGGTGAGGGAGCGCTGGCGATCCGCGATCTGCTGGATGAGGCTGTTGAGAGTCGAAGTCTGCTCGTTGATGATGTTCTGCAGGCCGGACAAACGCGTTTCGGCGGTCGAGCTGATTTCGCGTAGATCATTGTTGCCACTGTTGAGCTTGCCTAACAAGGTGTTGAGCAAGTCGCCCATGCGGTCGCTTTCGCCCTGCATGTTTTCGCGGGCCTGTTTTGCCTGATCCTGCAACGACGTCGTTGTCGCGAACATGAGGCGCGTAAGCTGTTCAGCTTGCTCCGCGTGGCGGCTAAGCGTAGCGGATTCCTCCATGAAACCAGCCGTGGCGCCGTGAACGCTGGTGAGCGTATTTTGCGCCTGCTGGTCGATGGTTTCCATGTGGCGCGTGATTTGTTGCGTGCTGTCGGCAAGGCGCGCGGCACTGCGTTCGGCCGTGGTTGCCGTTTCGTCCTGCGCAAGAGTCAGGCGGTTGATCAGGCCGTTCAAAACGTCGCGTTGTGCGTCAAGTGACGTCGTGAGGCTGCGTTGACGATCGGCAATCTGTTGCATCGAACTGTTCAGCGCGGCGATTTGGCTATTTACGTTGTGCTGAATGGTTGTGAGCGTGGCTTCCGCTGTCACATTGAGTTCGCGCATGTCCGTATTGCCGGAACCCAACTTGCCTAAAAGGTTCCCAAGCAATTCGCTTGTGCGTTCGCCTTCATTATGCAGCGCTTCGCGCAGCTGGCGCGCCTGATCCTGCAGAGCCGAAGTTACGGAAAGAACCGTGCGGGCCTGCTGTTCGGCTTGCTGTGCGTGCTGAAGCATCAAACCTGCCTGATCCGCGAAACCGGAGCCAGCTGTGCGTACGTTGGCGAGGGCGGCTTGAGACTGGTCGCCCAAGGCGCCCAGTTGGCGCTGAATCTGCTGCAGTTCGTCTGAAAGGCGCGAGATTGTGCGTTCGGCAACATCGGAGGCTTGGCTGTGCGCCGTCCCGAGTTTTTCGAACAAGTCGACGAGTTGAATCCTCTGGTTTTCATTGGCGACGGTCAGAACGCGGTGCTGCTCCGTAATCTGGTCGCTTACCAAATTCAAAGACGCGACTTGCTGCACGATACTCGAGCCGAGCGCGTCAAGCGTGTTCTCAGCTTTCGCCGCAATATCCTGAAGTTCCTGGCTGCTATCGCCAAGGCGGCCGGATGCCGTTTGTGTCATTTCGCTGAAACGCGCCGCCGCTTGATCCGCGCCGAGGGTAGCAGTGGCAACGGCTTGTTGCAGTTTGGCGCTGATGGAGTCGAGCTGGCCGACGGATTCCGCGATATTCGCTACGAGCCGCTGGTTGTGCTGCTCCATAGATGACCGGATCTGAGACGACTGATCCGCAAAAGCCGATGTCGCGGCGTTGAGGCTGCGGATGATTTGCTCAACCTGATGGGTGTTGTCGAGCATCTTGCTGGCTTGTTCGCCAAACGCGGTGCCAGCTTTCTGAATCATAATGACGGCGTTTTGCGCGGCGTCGTTCAGGCCGCCTTGCTGGCGAATGAAGGCATTATTGGCTTCTTCCATCCGGGTAATGACGTTTTGCGCGCCCCGGGCGGTCGATTCCTGCGTCAGAGTCAGTTTTTCGTTTAATGCGCTCAGCTGTTGCAGCGTCTTGCTGTTGGTGCCTGTTAGTTGTGTCGCTTGCGCTTCGAGTTGTGTTGTGCCAGTGCCGATCAGATTTAATTGTTGTGATAAGGAGGTATTCAGTTCCTCGACCTTGTTATGGGCGCTGGTTGCCGTTTGTTCCATCTTTGTGGCGCGCAGGTCAAACTCGTCCGTCACCGAACGGGTCATCTCATTATAATGTGTCGCCATCCGGTCAAGCATGGCGTAGGCCACGTCGGTGCGCTGTTTGAGGGATTCCCCGATTGCTGAGAATTGGCGTTCGGCGCGGGCGAGATCGGCGTTGAGATCGTCGGCCTGTTTTTGGAGGACCGAGCGGATCTGGGCTGCCTCGTTCTGAAGGGCCGTCGTGACAATTTGAATCTGCGCGCCGGAGTCTTGGGCTTCGTGCTGCAGCTGCTGCGACTGTTGGCTGACCTGCGTCGCGGCCTGCTGGAGGTTCACAACGGCAAGCGTGGTCTGATCACCCAGTGTGCCGACTTCCCGCTGCAAGCGGTCGGCGATATTGGAGAACTGTTCCAGCGTGCCGCGCGCGGTTTCTTCCTGCGCGGCGCGGACCGCGAGGAAGCGGCTGTTCAGTTGCTCAATCGTGGCCAAGGTGTCGGAAGTCATGCGGCTGACTTCCTCGCCCATGCTGCCGACGCGCGAATTGAACTGCTGCAACCGGTCAAGCTGTTCGTCCATATTGTTGCTGTAGCGGTTGATGGCTTCAGAGCCTTGCGCTGTGCTGCTTTCGATCTGCTGCATCACCTGCTGAACGGGCGAAGCGGCGCGGGCGGCGAATTCCTGAAGACGCTGTTCAGTGCCCTCAAGGCGATCTTGTGTTTCCTTGAGCATCAAACGGAGCTTGTCGTTCTGCTCGCGCATGGACTGCTCGGCGTTGCGGGCCTGATCCTGCATGTCCTTTATAGTTATGTGCAGGATGTCTTCGACGCCTTGCGACTTGCTTGCCATTTCGCCTTCCTGGCGGCTCAGGGATTCAGCGGCCACACCCAAGGCGTGGACCGTCATTTGGGCAGCTTCATTAATACGCACAATAATGTGTTCATTCTGATCCACGGCAGAACGCAGCTTGTCGGTTAGCGTTTCGCTGACGCTGTGGGTGGCGTCGCGCGTGGCCAAAAGGCGTTCCAATACCTGCTGCAGGTTTTGAAGGGCGCTGCTGGCGCGGTTTTGCACTTCGACGCCTGTCGTCTTTGAAGCTTCATGTAAAGCTTCGAACTGGGTGAGTTGCGTATTAATATTGCCCGTGATGGCGCGAAGTTGTTCGCTATTGGCTTGCGCAAGGCCATGCAGTTGCCGCGCAGCGGCTTCATAACGAGCCGTTGTGCCGGCGAGATGTGCCGCGATTTCGTCCGCACCCTGACGCGCTTCATCATTGACGGTGATGAATTGCTGCAGGCTGGTTTGCGCCCGATCATTAAGGTTGGTGATCGCGCCTTCGAGCTGTTGCGCGAGATCGTCCGTGGCGCCGCTGATGCGCACGACAAGGCCGTCAAGGTCGCTGCGGCGTTGTTGCAGCGAACCGTCGATGTCGTCGAGACGCAGGCTGAACCGATCAAGGAGTTTCTCGAGGCCTTCGGCTTGAGCGGAAAGTCTTTCGCTAAGCTCGTTAGCTTGATCGCGCGCTTTTTGCTCGCTGGCATACAGTCGGTCCGTAACGCCGCGCAGGATAGCTTCGGTTTCGCTAACGCGTGTCGGGAGGACGTTGCTGAACTCGTCCAGCGAACGCGTTTGCGTTTCGATTGTCTTTGTCAGCTTCTCGGCCTCATGGCGGGCGGAACCGACCCGCTCAAGGAAGTTCGCGATGGTCATATCGATCTTGCCAGAAAGAGTCTGCAAGGTTCCGGAAGCATTCTCGGCCGCGTTGATAAGACTGGCTTCTTGCGCGCGCGCAGTGTCGGAGATTTTCTTGGTGTCGTGCATAGCGCGTTCAAGAGAAACGCCAACCATGTGCGTGTTCGCTTCAATTTCCTGCAACAGCGCGCCAATCTGGTCGCGCACCGCTTCGGTTTGACGCGAAACTTCGTCGCCGCTCTGTACCAATTTACCATCAAGAATGCGCAGCATGGTGAACTTGTCTTCCATCAACTGCTCGATGTGCTGCATGCTGCGGCGGATAACTTCCTGAATCTCTTTCACTTGGTAAATGCTGTGCTGTTCGAACTGCTCCAGCTCGTTCTTGTGCTGGCGCACGCGATCCATGATCGCCATCAGATCAGTGTGGTTGAGATTTTGCGTGCCCTTCAGAAGCTCAAGCTGTTCGCGTATAGCTTGGTTAAAACGGCGGATGCGGACTTCGGCCGCGCCGGATTCTCCTGTGATCATCATCAGCTGGCGGCGCAATGGTTCGGCAACGGATTGTACGTCGGCTGCGCGTTGCAGATAAGCCGTGACCATCCAGATCAGGCCGACTGGTGCCGTAATGGCGGAAATGCCGATGGCCCAATTGATGAGCGGCAAGCCCCCGAATGTGTGGGATGTGCCGGCTTGAGTCAGCGCGAGGCCGACAACGGCGACCCAAAGTATCGATAGTGCAATTCCCATCCAGAAAGGCATACCGGAATAGTTTGGCGCTTTGCTTGGTGTTGCAATGCGTGGCGCGGAACGCGCAGCTAGCTGTGCGGCTGTTGCTTTCTGAACGGGTGGACGTGACATGGCTTGTTGTTGCGCTTGTGGCCGGGCTTGCGATTGTTGAGGTGCGGGCGCGGCTGGTTTAGCCATTCGCGGCGCAGGCTGTGGCGAAGCAACTTGCGCTTCAGACGTTTGCGACGCTTGTTGCGATGCACTTGGCGGCGTTGCGCTCGACGCGGCAGGGGCTGGAGCTAAGGTTCGTATAGGGGACGATGAAACGGGTGAAGAAGAAAACTTTGTGGGGTCGACCATGATTGCCTCAACGCCTCGAAAAGACTTGCATTCCCAATGATTTCCGGGGCGGCAAAGACACTGCCATACACCCGGAAAAAAGACGGGTCGGGAAAGGTGGCCGGAGTGTAGCAGCAGTTTGCTTCAAAATGGAAGCGTTAACCGCATAGTAACCACTTCTTTTTTTGGAATAAAAGAATCACTCTTGCAAAAAACAAAAGTTCTTACCCACGAATCATTTTTTGGTTTCAAGACCCGGTTCATAGCGCTGACTCAAATCACGTGCAAACCGGGCCGTAAACCGCCAAAAACGGGGTGGAGAGAGGACGCAACGCGTTCGGTGCAGGTTCGCGAGTCTCATCGAACGGATACGCGTGCGCGTTTGGACTATTTTTGTTCGATTAGCTGAGTGATGCGGTAAAGCAACGCTAGCGCATCTTTTGGTGTGAGTTCATCAGGGGTTAGCGAATCAAGAAGTGCCTTCAACTCCGGATTCATTGTCTCTTTCGGTGGGCTTGCCGCGCTGAACAACGGTAAATTCTCCGCCAACAAGCTTGCTTTCTTTTGATTTTTCCCGTTTTCCAGCAAGTGCAAGACTTGTTCCGCTCTTTCCACAACGGATGAAGGCAACCCGGCCATTTGCGCGACATGGATACCGTAAGAACGGTCGGCTACGCCCGGAATGGCTTCATACATAAAGATAATTTCTTTCTTCCATTCCTTGATTCGCATCGTGGCGCAATGCAGGGAAGGCAGCTTTTCCGCCAGTTGTGTCAGTTCATGATAATGGGTGGCGAAAAGCGTTCGGCAGCGGTTGACTTCGTGCAGGTGTTCAAGCGTGGCCCATGCGATCGATAACCCGTCGTAGGTTGCGGTGCCGCGCCCGATTTCATCGAGGATCACGAGCGCTTTTTCGCTTGCTTGATTAAGGATGGCAGCCGTTTCCACCATCTCGACCATGAACGTGGAGCGGCCCCGCGCTAAATCATCCGCCGCACCGACACGGCTGAACAGCCGATCTACGACACCGATATGCGCGTGATCGGCGGGGACAAAACTTCCCATCTGAGCGAGTATGGCGAGAAGGGCGTTTTGGCGGAGAAAAGTCGACTTGCCGGCCATATTCGGGCCCGTCAGGAGCCATAAACGGCGTTCAGGAGCCAGAGTGCAGTCGTTCGGCGTGAATTTCCGGCCATTATTTGCCTTTTTCAGGGCTTTTTCGACGACCGGATGGCGTCCCTTTGAAATTTCAAAAATCAGCGAATCGTCCACTGATGGACGCGTAAACCCTTGTTCAAAAGCCAGTTCCGCCAGCCCAACCATGACATCGAGAGCCGCTAATGATTCGGCTGTATTGCGTAATTCAGGCAGCCGCTCGACAACTTCCTGAACAAGATCGGCGAAAATGTGCAGCTCAATCGCCAGAGCTTTACCCGTGGCTTCAGTGATTTGACGCTCGAGTTCGCTTAATTCGACAGTCGTAAAGCGCACAGCGCTCGCAAGGCTCTGGCGATGGATAAACAAATCCTTGTTTGCCAAAAGCTTGTCGGCTTGTGTTGGCGTAACTTCTATATAATAGCCAATAACTTGATTGTGGCGGATTTTCAAAGTCTGTACGCCACATGCCGCGACGTATTTCTGCTGCAAACACGCGATATGGCGGCGGCTATCGTCCCTTAAGGCGACCAATTCGTCCAGTTGAGGGGCATAACCACTCGCGATGAATCCCCCATCGCGTGCCATTAAAGGCAAATCAGGTGATAAAGCGCGCGAAAGCTTGTCCTCCAGGACGCTATGCTCGCCAAGATTTTTAGAGGCGATTTTCACTTCTTCCGGGAGGTTGGATTGCTCCACGGTCAACAAAGCGCTGCGTATTTGCCCGGCTTGATAAATCGCGTCCCGAAGGGCTGCGAGATCGCGGGGACCGCCTCGCCCAAGAGCCACGCGAGCCATGGCGCGTTCAAGGTCAGGCGTTTGTTTAAGCGCTTGTTGCAGACTTTCACGCAACACCTTCTGATTCAACATAAAATCGACTGCGTCTAAACGGCGATTTATAGCTACAACATCCGTTAGCGGCGCCGTCAAGCGTGCAGCCAAAAGACGCGCGCCGGCGTTGGTTTGAGTACGGTCGATGGTGTCGAGCAGGCTGCCTTTCCGGTCGCCGCTTAACGTGTGGGTGAGTTCCAAATTTCGCCGCGTGGCGGGATCGATTGCTGTGCACGTTGTGTTGAAACTTTTTGGTCGAGCGAGATGTGAAAGATCGCTCTTTTGGGTTAACGCGGCATAATCAAGCAAAGCGCCAAGCGCCGTAACTTCGGCGCGCGAAAAATCACCGAAGGCATCCAACGCACTCACATTATATGTCTGTTGCAAACGGCGGCGGGCGTTTTCACTATCGAAGCGTCCGTTCGGCAACGGAGCAAGCTGATCGCGCCATGGCGCCAGAATTTCGAACATGTCCGGATTTTCAACAAGACGTTGCGGAATAAGCAATTCACTCGGATTAATTCGCGCAAGTGCGGAAGGTAAATCGGCCGAGAATGCCGCTTGCATACGGGGTTCGCCGGAAGCGAGATCGAGCCACGCGAGCGCCAGTTCGTCATTAGCTGATGCAAGACAGGCGAGATAATTCGAATCCCGCGCCTCGAGTAAGCTGTCTTCTGTAACCGTTCCGGGCGTCACGATGCGCGTGACTTCGCGCGTCACGATAGCCTTGTATCCACGTTTGCGCGCAGAAGCCGGATCTTCCATCTGTTCGCAGATGGCGACGCGAAAGCCTTTTCGAATCAGGCGGGCAAGATAGTTCTCATACGCGTGAAACGGCACACCGCACATGGGAATGTCTTGGCCCTGGTATTGGCCGCGGCGGGTCAGGGCGATATCGAGCGCCCGTGAGGCCTTTTGAGCGTCTTCGAAAAACATCTCATAAAAATCGCCCAAACGGAAAAAAACGATGCAATCGGGATGCTGAGCCTTAATAGCCAAATACTGCGCCACCAGCGGGGTTGTGGCGCTGTCCGGATCGGGGGGAATGAGGGATTCTTGGGCCTTGGCAAGTGCCATGAAATGCTCGTCAAAGTATGCTTGCGAAAGGGTGAAGTTAGCCGTTATCGTGTCGGCAGGAAACGGGGTTTATGGACAATGAAGATAATGGGAATTGGCAGCGATTTAGTGGATATGCGCCGGATCGAGAAAACGGTCGAACGGTACGGAAATCGCTTTATAAATCGGGTATTTACAGAGACTGAGCAGGCGCAAGCCATGCGACGAGTGAACCCCATTCCAACGTACGCGAAGCGGTTTGCGGCCAAGGAAGCTTTGGTCAAGGCGCTCGGCACTGGGTTCAGAAAAGGTATTTTTTTCAAAGACATAGGGGTAGTTAATCATCCTTCCGGCCAACCCGCGCTGGTGTTGACGGGGGGCGCTTTGGAGAGGCTTAACTCATTGACTCCAAAAGATAATAAGGCGGTTTTGCACCTAACGATCACGGACGAGGCGCCTTACGCGCAAGCTTTTGTGATAATTGTGGCTGAATCCGTGAAAAAAGAATAAGCAGGAACATCATTTGGGTACCCATTCGTCGCGCACGACGTCACCATTATTGCCGCAATGGGGGCTCATTCGGACCGTAAAATGTCAGGGTACGTACCCGTTCACGCGAGTGTTTTTTATGACCAGCACATCTTCAACCAGCGCCAATCCTAAAACCTTAGGCAACCGTTTCGACGAGACTGTCCGCACCATTATATGGGCCGGCCTGATCGCACTCGTCATTCGCATGTTTATCATCGAGCCATTCAACATTCCCTCGAGTTCGATGGTGCCGGGCCTGCTGGTCGGGGATTTTTTGTTCGTTTCAAAATACACATACGGTTACAGCAGCCGTTCGACTGTGCTTGGCCTGTTGCCGGTTAAAGGCCGGCTTTTCGACAGCGAACCCAAACGCGGGGATGTCGTGGTGTTTAAGTGGCCGAGCGACAACCGTACGGATTACATCAAGCGAGTGGTCGGTCTGCCCGGTGACACCGTCCAGATGCGCAATGGCATACTTTACATAAACGGCCTAATGGCGGATCGCCGCAAGCTGAATGAACCGTTGGTCCAGCAGTATGTGCAGCCGAACATAGATGCGGTCGATTACGTCGAGACTTTTCCCGACAACAAGAACCAGCACGTCATCCGCAAGGAAGGCGACGAT
Organism: uncultured Rhodospirillaceae bacterium; assembly: GCA_964398175.1. Classification (GTDB taxonomy): domain Bacteria; phylum Pseudomonadota; class Alphaproteobacteria; order UBA9219; family UBA9219; genus JAXGVG01. The sequence goes on along the minus strand of CAYNLV010000005.1, from coordinate 5,149 downwards.
CATCAATTGGACGACACGGAAATCTTCACCGTTCCGCCACATCACTATTTCATGATGGGCGACAACCGCGACAACTCGCAGGACAGCCGGACGCCCAACGTCGCTTATGTTCCTGAAGATAATTTGGTCGGCCGCGCCGAGTTCATCTTCTTTTCATTGGATGAAAACGCCCGCTTCTGGGAATTCTGGAAGTGGCCATGGGCGGTTCGCTGGGGCCGTATGTTCAAAAAGATAACCTGATGGAGCAGAAACGGCATGCCATCCGGAACGAAGATTACAGAGCTGACGGCTCATTTGGGGCATGACTTTGCCAAGCCGGAATTATTGCAAGATGCGTTGACACATCCGTCATTGGCCGGCGCGCGGCCGCGCAAGAAAAACAGCACGACCCCTTATGAAAGACTGGAATTCCTCGGTGATCGCGTTCTCGGCCTTGTGATTGCAAAGTGGCTATATGAATTGTTCCCGGATTCCAGCGAAGGCGATTTAGCCAAACGGCACGCGTCGCTTGTGAACCGCGACGCTTTGCGCGTAATTGCGCTTGAGATCGGGCTGGATCGGCACTTAAAGCTGGCGCGCGGCGAGGAAGTGAGCGCAGCGCGGAAAAATCTGGCCACGCTTTCCGACGCCATGGAGGCGTTGATTGGCGCGCTGTATCTGGACGCCGGATTGGAGATTGCGGAAACCTTCATCCATAAGTATTGGGAAAAGGCGACGGCTGTCGAGAAGACTCCGGACGATCCCAAAACGGCGCTTCAGGAATGGGCACAGGGAAAAGGGCTTCCCTTGCCTCAGTACAAGGTCATCGAACGTTCGGGTCCGGCGCACGCGCCGAAATTCCTTGTTGAGGTTACGGTAAAAGGACATGCGCCGTCGCGTGCCGAAGGACCTTCAAAACGCATAGCTGAAAAAACGGCAGCGAAGGCGTTGATCGAGCAACTTATCGCTTCAAATGAAAAATAATTATGAACTCATTCGGTTTAGACGGAACAACTCAGCAAATACGGCGTTTTTCTGAAAACGTGCAGAATGCTTCCTTCGTCATCGGGTAGAACGGGAAGGCGATAATTGCCAACAATTTCATTGCAGCAACTCTTTATAGCATTAAGAAAATAAGGTTCACCGCTAATGGCAGGATAGGTGCCGTGAATATAAAACAAATAATTGCCCCGCTTTAGTCCCTTGATGACAGCCAAGAAATTTTCGGGGGAAAAGTAATCAATTAAATCGAGTATGGATCCCTTAATATCCTTTGAACTCCGCAAGCCAGATTTGATATCCGTTGGACCTGGCATCGGCCAGCTTAAGAGGACGGAATGGTCCGGATAAGCCTTCAAAGCTTCTGTCGCTGATATTTTTTCAATGGGCACATAGCGAGAATCTCGGGATTCAGGGTTGATATCCGTTGCCGTGACTTCAAAACCGGCTTGTTGAAAAAAGGCGCTTAAGTACCCGCTGCCGGCACCGACTTCGACAATCTTTTTACTCTGGGGGTGATCGGCTAAAACCTGTTTTAGGGTGGTAAGCATCTCACGGCATGGGACTGTAAGTCCGAAAAACGGCTCAATGTCGCAAAAAGATGAAAAAGGAATTTCCAAACCGCCATAACAGGAAGGCATGTGCGCGGCTGTTTCTAAGAAAGAATCCATATCTCTGCGTGGAAGAAGGAAATTTTCTAGCTCTGAGGGAAGTAAAAAAGGCAATTGAGAAAGATGGTCGCTGATTGGATGCACACCTTTAACGGGTGCCGTTTCGGTTTTGTCGTAAACGATTCGATCGGCAGCCAGAGGATAATGCGCTGCTTTTCTGGGTGAGGAAGATGCTGATTGTGCATCCACGCTATTAAATACCTCCTCCCATAAAAATAAGTTTCGAGAAGGATTAATCGCTAATATATAATCACCTAGGTTAATGATTATTTAAACCAAAAGCAAAACTTTCTTCGCTAATTAACTATAAATAACAGGAGCTTGGTAACCATAACCATTAAGGGGGACATTAGAGGTGAAGAAACCATCGACAACCAAAGCCGGGTTCTCAGCAATTCTTGGCGCCCCAAACGCGGGCAAATCGACCCTGCTTAACCAGTTGATGGGCGAAAAGCTTTCGATCGTCAGTTCAAAGGCCCAAACGACCCGGATGCGCGTTCTTGGCGTGCTGACGGAGGGGGCGGTGCAGGCTGGGCTTATCGACACGCCGGGCATTTTCTCGCCGAAGGGCCGCTTGAACAAAGCCATGGTGCAGGCCGCTTGGCAAAGTCTTAGAGATGCCGATGTTTTGCTGCTGATTGCCGATGCTTCGCTGCGCCAGCCGGATGCCAAGACGGATGACATTATTGCAACGCTTAAAAAGCAAAAACGTCGTGCGGTGCTGGTGTTGAACAAAACGGATAAAATTAAGTCATTAAAACTTTTGCCTTTGGCGGAGCGGTTAAACGCCACGGGTGTTTTTGATGAAACCTTCATGGTTTCAGCCTTGAAAGGCGACGGCGTTTCCGATCTCAAGAAATATCTGCTTGCGCATATGCCGAAAGGGCCGTGGTTCTTTCCGGAAGACCAGTTGACGGACTTGCCGGAGAGGCTTCTGGCGGCGGAAATCACGCGCGAACAAATTTTTCGGCAATTGCACGAAGAGTTGCCGTATGCCGCGGCTGTCGTGCCGGAGTCATGGGAAGAAAAAAGAGACCGTTCGACGGTCATCCGCCAGACTATTCTTGTGACGCGGCCTAATCACCGCGCTATTGTGCTCGGCAAGAGCGGGGCGCAAATCAAAGCTATTGGTGCGGCCGCACGCAAGGAAATGGCCAAGGCTTTAGGTCATCCCGTTCACCTGTTCTTGGACGTGAAGGTTGACGAACGCTGGCAAGAGAAGTCAGAGTTCTACCGCTTATTCGGTTTGGAGCACGTGGAGCGCTAGACACAGGATGTTAGGTCGAAAAGGTTATATCCTTGGTATCAATTTTGCCTATCACCAGCCTTCGGCCTGTCTTGTCAAGGAAGGATACGTAATTGCCGCCGTAGAGGAGGAGCGTTTTAACCGCCACAAGGGCGGCAAGGAAACGCATGTCGACAACACGCTGATCTTGCCGTTCGCATCCATTGATTATGTGCTTAAGGCAGGCGGCATTGGCATTGATCAGGTAAGCGTTATCGGCACCAGTTTTTCGCCGAAGCGACGGAGAGCTTTTCGACATATTTGGGCGAAACATCCGCCGCTCTTAAGCGGTGAATATGAAACGCCGGAAGGCGATGCTGAATTCTGCCGTTTACTTAATCTTGCGCCCCAAGTATTGGCCGGGCGTTTCGGGCTCAATCCGCAAAAAACCGCGCTTCATTTCAAGGCGGTGCCCCATCACGTCGCGCACATTGCCAGTTCATATTACGCGTCGCCGTTCGAAACGGCGGCGGCCGTATGCCTCGACGGGATCGGCGAGCTTGAATCGGCATGCATCGCGAATTGCGACGGAGCGGACATTAACATTCTCGAAAAAGTCGATTATCCGCATTCGCTAGGCCTTGTCTGGGAAGTGATAACGAACTACCTCGGCTTCAAAGGCAACCATGACGAAAGCAAGGTAATGGGGCTGGCGGCCTATGGCGATCCGGCTGCGCACCGGAAGGCCATGGGGGAGATCATTCAGGTTTTGGGTGAGGGGCGCTTTACGACAAAGCTGGATGAGGGCGTGTTGCGGCACGATTATGCCGTGATGGAGAAGTTGTTCAGCGTGCCGCGCCGTTTGCCGCAAGAACCGTTATCATGGAACGACGGCAAGAACGATCATGCCAATATTGCTGCGGCGTTGCAGGAAAAAACGAACGAAATTTTCCTGAATCTCGCTGCGCGCGCACGGGAACGGACGGGCCGGAAACATCTGGTCATGGCGGGTGGTTGTACGCTGAACTGTGTGGCGAATGGTATCGTTGCGGAGAAAAGCGGTTTTGAGGATCTGTACGTTCAACCCGCGGCGGGGGATGCGGGGACGAGCGTCGGCGCGGCGCTTTACCTTGAATATCAGTTGAACAAACGCGAGAAGAGACAAGTTTTTGGCATGCCAACGGCTTTTGTCGGTCCGTCCTATACCGACCAAGAAATCGCGCAAGCGCTCAAGAAACATCATCTGCAAGGCGCGAAAATTGCCGATCCTGTTTTGGCCGCGGTCGATCTTTTGGCGGAAGGAAAAATCATCGGCTGGTTTCAGGGGCGCATGGAGTTCGGTCCCCGCGCGCTGGGCAACCGGAGCCTGCTCGCCAACCCGATGTTGGCCGATATAAGAGAAACCTTAAATGTGAAAGTTAAGCACCGCGAGGAATTCCGCCCGTTTTGCCCCGCCATCCTTGCCGAAGAAGCCGCGGCATGGGTCGAGCATGAAAAGCCCTTGTGTTTCGCGAGCCGGTATATGCTGGCGACCTATAAATTGCGCGCGGAAAAGCGGGGAACTGTTCCCGCCGTCATTCATTTGGACGGCTCGGCGCGGATTCAAAACCTCCATCGCGACGACAACCCGCTGTATCACGATTTGCTGCAGGCGTTCTTCCGGCGCACGGGCATTCCGATGCTGTTGAACACGTCGTTCAACGACAGCGAGCCAATCGTTTGCTCGCCGGACGACGCGTGCCAGTGCTTTTTAAAGACGAAAATCGACGCGATGATTATTGGCGATTATCTGGTCGTTCACGCGGCGCGTTGACGGGGCCGGGGCCGGGTTCCTGTCATGAGGAAAGCGAAACCGAAAACAAGCAGCGTTCCTGCGAACCCCGCAAGGCCCGTCGAAAGCTTTTCGGATTCGACGCCCTGAATTTTATAGTCGGGAAACACGCCGTATTCTTCCGCCGTGGCGAAACCCGCCGATGGCACGAACAGCAGCAAGGCGCTAAAGGCCATAACCGCGCAAAAAGTTATTTTCGGGAATCTCATAACGCCCTCCGTCGAGCGGTATTACTAAATCAAGAATCGTAATACTACAAGCGTAAAAAATGCGTCAGTCGACGCCCTTGCCGGTCGTGGCCATCATAAGGGAAGAGTGTTTGATGCCTTTGACGGATTTCAAATGCGTCAGAAGTTTGCGGATTTCAGTTGCGCGGCCACGAACGACCAGAACTTCCATACAGTTGTGATGGTCGAGATGCACATGCTGGGTGCAGACAATCAA
>CAYNLV010000004.1:0-24413 GCA_964398175.1 uncultured Rhodospirillaceae bacterium | reverse complement strand
TTCAGGTACCTGTGGCAGCGATGTCGTGGAAGTTCGAGTCTTCTCCTGGGCACCAATGGCAATATGACAACGGACGCTCCCCTTCCCCCAAGCCATTCAAGACACCCCGTTCTTTCCCAATACCGTTCTGATATCGACGACTTGCGCGCCATTGCCTTGTGCCTTGTTGTTCTCTTTCACGCCTTTCCCCAGCAGGTTAAAGGCGGCTTCATCGGCGTGTATGTTTTTTTCGTCATATCCGTTTTCCTGATTTTCAACCATTATTTAAAAATTCTTGAAGAAGGTCGTTTCTCCTTCATCGAGTTTTATGGCCGCCGCATCAAGTGCATTTTTTCCTGCTCTTCTCCTCGTAATGATTACCTGCGCTGTCTTCGGCTGGTTCGCGTTGTATCCATATGAATACAAAAACCTTTTGAAACTCATTGCAGGCGGCGCGGGTTTTGTGTCGAATTTTATGCTGTGGAAGGAAAGCGGTTATTTCGACGTCGGCGCCGAAACAAAACCGATGTTGCATCTTTGGTCGCTGGGCATTGAAGAACAATTTTATCTTGTCTGGCCGTTTGCGCTTTGGTTTGCATGGAAAAGTCGATTAAACCTTCTTCTTGTCACCGTCGACAGCATTGATCAAGCGCAGGTTGAAAACAAAGGCGACCTTGGCCATGCAGCTTTTTTTGAACGGATCAAACAAAAATATTCTCCATGCTCGCCGAGCGCCCTTCTTCAAGAGGCCCCCACCGTAAGAGATATGAATGAATTGCCACGCTGTTTTCAGTCTCATAAAAATGATGCACAGAAAATAGCGATTATCGGAGATAGCCACGGAGAACATTTATTCCCCGGGGCTGATGGAAGATTTACCTGACAGCAACATTATCTATCTCATTAAAGAGCCCGCCCCTACGCTCAACTCTCCTTCGTAGAAAAATATTTATAAATGCATTATGGATAATCCGTCCATCAGAAAGGTCATTCTTACCGCGTTTTGGAATCCGGGCCCAAATGATAAAGATTTAGAGCCTGACTTAGTGGAAACGGTTAACGCGCTCACAGCAGCTAACAAAGAAGTCTATATAAATGACGATATCCCAAACTTTACGATCCCAGCAGCCAAATGCAGGTATAAAAGCCGCTTTGGCGGTCTGAACACATGCCATGAAGAAAGTTTGATCTTCTTAAATCCAAACGTAAAAATCATAAAAACATCCGATTTTTTCTGCATAAATAGCCTGTGTCGCATGGCCAAGAATTCGACGTTTCTCTACAGGGATAGCAACCATCTAAATATATTGGGTTCTCAATTGCTGGGCAAAAAGATTATTCAAGACAATCCGGAACTAGCTCATCCGACCTCCCGAAAAGCACAGGCCAGAAAGCCCCTAGCTTCTTTTGACCGATTCTGATAACTGATATCCTAACACAACAACTGAAGATCCTTCCCATGGCCACTCCCGACATCACTCTTCACCGCGGCGACATCCCTGCCGATCTTTCCTTTGGCCCTGTCGTGGCTGTGGATACAGAATCTCTTGGTCTTAGCTGGATCCGCGATCGCTTATGTCTTGTTCAGCTTTCGGCGGGCGATGGCAAAGCGCATTTGGTTCAGTTTAAACAAGGAGACTATGCCGCGCCGAATTTGAAAAAACTTATGGGTGATACGCGCGTTACAAAACTTTTTCATTTCGCGCGCGCAGACCTCAACACGCTTGCGCATTACCTCGGCATCATGCCACGGCCGGTTTACTGCACCAAAGTCGCATCCATCCTGACGCGCACTTTTACGGAAAAGCACAGCCTGAAGGACTTGGTGAAAGAACTGCTTGGTATTGAACTTACCAAAGAACAGCAGACGTCGGATTGGGGCACAAAAGACTTAAAACCCGAGCAACTGAGCTATGCCGCATCTGACGTTCTCTATTTGCATCAGCTCCGGGGAAAACTGGATGAATTGTTGGCGCGCGAAGGCCGTGTTTTCCTGGCTAAAGCCGTTTTCGAGTTCCTCCCTATCCGCGCCGAGCTGGATTTGGCAGGATGGGAAAATATAGACATTTTCGAACACAATCCTCTGCGCCGGCAGGGATAGCGTTTTGTTGGTTTCTACCTGTTCATCTTAACAGTTCAACGGCCACTTCACGTGCAAGGGCCAGCGCATCAGCCGTCAGCCCGGCTTGCCTGAGAGCTTTGACGGTATCCGTCATGATAAACAAAGGAATGTCTTTGGGCTCTTCGCTAACCAACAATACGCTCAACAAAACTGTTTCGCCCTTCCTCTTCGCAGCACCCGCCAGACGCAACCGTTCCATAAGAATGGGCGATGGATACATCATGCGCCGCCCCTGAGAGGCGACATCGATCACCTGCCACCATGCCTGTTCCGGCACGGCAAAGCCTGCCGCATTGAACAGCAATAATAATGATCCTACGCGCAAGTTTCGCTCGCGTCGCGACATGTCCTGAGCCGAAACACCATCCGGTTCTTTCAACATGGTATTAAGCCAGTTTTTCATGCCCTGCCCATATTCGCTGTCCGTCACCAGGCCTGCGAGGATGAATAGCGGCCAACTGGCCTGTAATTGAGTTTCAACATCCGGGATCTTGCTTGCTGCGTTGCGCGCTAGTTTAAGCCACGCAAGAGCCTGCTCTGGCTTCCCGGCGAGAGCGAAAATGCGTGCGATTGTTGCGGAAAAAACGTTGAAATCCGTGGTTACGGGGACGGAAGCCAATAGTTCAGCCAACACAACTCCCGCCGAACCGTTTAATGAGGCAACATCTGAAACTTGCACGAACCTGTTAATCAGTTCCAGGCGATTCGAAAGCGTTTGTTCCTTTTCCGCCGCCTGGTACAGCATGGCGCGTAATCGCGGGTTTCCGCTTTCACTGCTACTCAAGACCTTGGCAAGCGCTTCTGCATCAAAAGTAACACTTTGATAAACCGAAGCCATTTGAGCCGCGCTGATCATTCCGCGGGCTGCGGCGCGTTCCGCCAAGCCAACGCGTTCATTTTCTTCAATGGCCCTCGATTGCAAGAGTTCGGGTATCAACGACGCTTCCGGACGTCCATAAAGTTCACGAGGCAAAGGCAAATCCAACTGCCGCAGGACAGCAAGAGTTAAAGGCCTGAGAGGCGTCAGTTGACGCGGAAGTTGCTTTTTTCCGCCAAAGACGTTGTTATTCATCAGGGATATAAAAAGATCGTCCTTAACTTGCTGCTCGCGCAAAAGATCAAGCCCAAGCTGAGCTGCCTTAGTATCACCCGCGCGGTACTGACAAAGGATTAAGGCCTTTTGCCACTCGATGCCATTGTGTCCCGCTATGATTTCCGGCATCCGGTCGCAGATAGCTTTGCTGTCTGGACCGATGAGCGCCGCTTCGGTTACAAGACGTCTCGTTATTTCGTCCACATTGTCCGGCTTAGCCAGCATTGTTAGCTGCCAAGCTTCGGCAACATCGCCCAACGCGAGCAGCTTTTCGAGCCGCAAGGCTGTCAGGCTCCGGTTTGTCGCCGTTTCGCCAGACGGTACAGCCGCTGTGCTTAGCAACAAACGCCGCGCCAAACTGTTTAATGCCGGCGATGCCGTAGGGAGTTGCATCTCTGGCAACAACCGTTCGACCAGCGCGCGGGGCGTGTTTTCCCACATCGACGTGCCAAGGCCACCGTTTTCATTGGATAGAAGGCCTAAAGTATCGGGATCGACATTGCCTAACGATTCCTTCGCTACGGGTTGGCCAAGATCGACAGGCGCCGTTGCTTCCGGGAACAAAACCGATGATTCGATTGTCACGGGTTTGGCCCTCTCTGGCTTTTTCTCTTCCTTTGGCTTCCCAAAGTTAGCCGGAGGCGTAGCAAGGTCTATCGAGGATAACTTTTCATCTCTCTCGCCAACCTGGGCCGTTGGCTTAAAACTCGCCTCTCGATCATCGTTATAGGCTTGAGACTCCGGAATCTGTGACGCTACGGGTAAACCAGCTAAAACACTGACGCTTACCAGAAACAGAGCAACGCCAAAACGCCAGCTTTTAATGAGGGAGTTTTTCATCAGGCACCACTTGCTCGACCTTTTGCACGGAAGGCTTAAAAGGCGCTTGGGCCACGACGATCACGCCGCCCACCGCCAAAATCAACACAACAACGAAACTGACCAGCGCAATACGCATTTTATCCCCTGTCTTGTCTATAGACCTATGCTACCCTCTTTACTCAGAGTACAACTTTACGGCACTATTTTGGCCTTATCGGAACATGAACGCAATCGTTAACCCGCTTGATCCACAGAATCCCCTGACCCCCAAGACGCTGGTTATTGTGGGCATGCCGGGTTCGGGCAAAAGCAGCATGGGAAGGAAACTCGCGGCGCGGCTTGGCCTGCCGTTCATCGATTCTGACACTGAAGTCGAAAAGGCCGCGGGGATGAAGGTGGCCCAGATTTTCGAACAACTTGGCGAACTGGCCTTTCGCGATGGCGAGCGAAAGGTTATTGCCCGGCTCCTCGAGCAACCCCCGCATATTCTGGCAACAGGCGGTGGTGCGTTTATGAACGCGGATACGCGCGCGCTTATTCGCAAACGCGGCATCTCGATCTGGTTGCGGGCAGACATCGCTCTTTTGATGGAGCGCACCGGCCACCGGAACGATCGTCCTTTGCTGAAAGGCGGCAATACCGAACAAAAGTTGAGAGAGTTGCTTGACGCGCGGGAACCGATTTATGCTACGGCCGACATCGCGGTAACAAGCGATCGCCGCCCACCGGAAGAAGCCGTTAATCGCGTGCTCACGGCCCTTTATGAATATGTCCGCCGCACGGCGGCGTTGTGAGGTTTCTTTGAACAAGAAAACGTATCATCTCCCTGTTGTTGATCAGACAGGACTAACATCCGGAAAGATTGTGCAGATCTACTTGCCTGCCGCAAAACGGTCCTATGATATCGTTGTGGGAGACAACATTCTGGCCGAGGCCGGAACGCTTATTCAGTTACGGCTGGGACCCCGGCGCTGCATTATTATCACTGACCGCAACGTGGCCAAACTTTACCAACAGCGCCTTGAAGCGGTACTGGCCTCCAGCGGGCATACAGTTCTGCCTTCTATCGTCGTTGAGGCAGGAGAAAACAGCAAGGATTTTAATATATTACAGCATGTTCTTAATCAATTATTCGAGCGCGGCATTGACCGTTACACTCTGATTATTGCGCTCGGCGGAGGCGTGATTGGCGATCTTGCCGGATTTGCCGCTTCCATGGTCCTGCGCGGCGTCGACGTGGTACAGATTCCGACAACATTACTGGCTCAAGTCGACAGTTCTGTCGGCGGCAAAACAGGCATTAACAGTTCATACGGCAAGAACACAATCGGCGCGTTTTATCAGCCGCGTTTAGTGTTGGCTGACGTTTCGACCCTCGACTCCCTGCCGGAACGTGAAATGAAAGCCGGATATGCCGAAGTCGTGAAATATGGTCTGATTTTCGATGCCGAATTCTTTCGCTGGTGCCAAGCGCATGGCGGCGAGCTTTTGAATGGCAACCGCAAAAGCCAGATCTATGCCGTCAGCAAAAGTTGCGAGCATAAGGTGCGCATCGTCGCGACCGACGAACGCGAGGCGGGCGAGCGCGCGCTGCTCAACCTCGGCCACACTTTCGGCCACGCGCTTGAAGCCGTTACCGGTTACGGCAAAGTGTTGTTTCACGGCGAAGCCGTGGCTATTGGCATGGCAATGACTTTCCGTTTATCGGCCGATCTTGGCCTTTGCCCCGCTGAAGACGCCTCGGCTGTACAAACCCATTTCAAGGAAGTCGGCCTGCCGACAAAGCCCCCTTCGTTCGCATATGATATCGAGCGATTGATGGCACTCATGGCCCAGGACAAAAAGACCGAACACGGGCAATTAACCCTGATCATGGCGCGCGGCATTGGCCAGGCTTTCATTAACAAAAAGGTCAACGCCTCGCCTATCCGGGCCTTGTGGCAGAATGTTTTGGCCTAAATTTCGCCCACAAAGCACGCTGGCACATCAGGCGAAATTCCCTTATGGTGGCGCCATTCAAACGCGGACCCGTAGCTCAGCTGGATAGAGTGCTGCCCTCCGAAGGCAGAGGTCGGAAGTTCGAATCTTCTCGGGTCCGCCATTAGATTTTCTTAACGAGGCAACGCTTGGCCTAGAAAATCTTAACGGGAAGAGAATCACGAATAAAAAAAGCCCCCAGTGGGGGGCTTGCTTAATCTTTCGAACGTGAAAGTCTTTATAACTCTATATCCATATCCATTTTCAACTCGATACAAAGCGAAAGACAACCATCTGAAAATGAGACAGATTTTTTTCCCTCGATGGGAAGCACAACATTATTTTCCAAACAAAAACGAATTAGGGGTTTTATTAAATCCGATATATTGAAGGTAAACGCCGTGCTCTCAACCTGTTGGTGTTTAAGTGCGACATTAACCAAGATCTTACCATCAATATAACTCTTGCAATCAACAATCTTGCCCTCGGGCAAAAAATTACGGTTCATACGGCGATAGGAATCCAAAGCAAAAATCAATTCTTCCTTGGAAAGCATAATCTTTCGAAACTCTTGCACCATGTGCGGTCTCGTTCCTTATGCTGAATAGGGCAGGCTAATAATATAAGTGGAATAGGTTTCAACTGGCTTAACACCCAATTTTAATAAAAACGTAATTGTAACATATTAAAAGTATATTAACATTGATTACTGGGATTCTATTTTATAGTTCCACAAACGAAAAAAATGCCCGTTTTCCGGGTCTATTTGTATAAACATTTATGCACTAACACAGTGGTGCAAAGTGCCTATTTATAATAACTCATTTCATGTTTTCTTAACCTAAAAATCATATACTTACTTGATTTTTCCCTTAATTTTTGGACATAGAACAAGCCATGCAAAACGACGCCCCCATCCTTATTGTCGATGACAGTTCAATTGTACGTCAGACCGTAAAAAACACGCTGTCCGGCATGGGATATAATAATCTGTTTTTCGCTTCTAACGGCAAGGAAGCGCTTGAAAAAACAAAGGAACGTATCGACGGGGATACGAGCTCCATGTTCAAGATCATTATCCTCGATCGCAATATGCCTGAACTTGATGGTCTGTCCTTCCTGAAAATTCTGCGCAAAGACTTTAATATTCAAAACACGGCCGTTATTATACTTACCGCCTATTCAGACAGTGAAAGCATAATAACAGCTCTTGAAAACGGCGCGACTAGTTACGCCATCAAGCCCGTAACGCCTCAAACAATTGAAGAAAAAATGAATCACGCCATTGAGTGGCTTGCCACGCAACAAAACCGCAAATAACTCGATAGCCACCCCCACAATAGCACCGAGGCCTGCATCGTGAAAATAAAGTTTACGCCGGAAGTCCTGCGCGATTTAAAAGTTCAGATATGCAAAAGTCTAAAAGACACGTTCCATATCATGTTCGGACTTGAAATAGCTCTGAGCAGCCCACCGCCTGAAAGCACTAGAAATAATCACGATTACACAGCTTATGCGGAACTACATAACGCAACAACCCGGACATTTCTGGCGATAACCATTCCTTATGACGTGGCCGAAAAAAGCCTTATTGCGCTCAAAAACAATTCAGACGGCGCTTCCCCGGAAATGATGCAGGATATGGCTAATGAGGTAACAAACGTCATCGTTCATGCCATCCGTTCTTACCTTATCCATACCCAAGGGATCGTTCTTGACGTAAAAACACCTTCAGCCAACAAACCTGATATGAACGATCCGGACATGGATGTGGAAAGCCTGTATTTTCTCATAAAGTCCAACGAAGTCGTCGACGTAGATTTTTCCTACCCAAAATCAAGTTAATCTGCGCCAAGCAATCTGTCGTGCAAGTGCCCATGTTATGTCCATACGTTTGAAAATTATCTTCGCCATGCTCGCGCTGATGATCAGCGTGGCTTCGTTGGCCTTTTTACTTTTCCCGCAACAAAACTTACTCGATCATGCAAGTATGGGCTTATCAGGCAGACTTGTTGCTTTTAACATTTATTTCATCGTCATACTCAACTTATTCATCTGCTTTTATTTTATCCGCTTAACCCTTACTACGATCAATAAAGTGAGGTCTATCATTGGCTCAATCGCGGTTGGCTATTTTGAAAATAAGATTAATACGGATGATAAAAGCGAGATGGGCGATTTATTTAGAGAGCTCCATAGCATGCAGCTCTCGATTGCGGATAACTCGCGCCGATACGAGCAGCAGTTGGCCGAAACAGAAAAAGCCTATTTTAATCTTGAAAAGACAACGGCCGCCCTTAACGAGCTCAACACAAAACTTGAAGCTCTAAACGCTTCGATCCGGGTTATGTTGAATGCCTTGGATCAAGGACTTTTCTCTTTTGGTCCCGATGGAATTTGCAGCGACGTTTTTTCAAAATCGTGCCTTAACTTTTTAGGGGGCAGTCCCGCGCAACAACATGTCGGTGCCTACTTAAAGCTTTCCCCGGATCAAATGACATCAATGAACCGGCTTATTAAAATGCTGTTTTCAACTGACAATCTCGGACCCTCAAAGGAAGGTCTTTTAGATTTGTTGCCGATGAAATTTACCTACTGCAAAGATAAGTCCATTTCGTTGAACTACCGTCTTATTATGAATATCGAAAAAGTTGTACAGTCGGTTCTTGTCGTCGCCACGGACCATACGGCTGAAGAAACCGCGTTGAAATTAATGCGCGAACAAGAAGCGGCGGCTCAAAGGGTTCTGAGTATTTCCCGAAATCGCAACTTGTTCCTGCAATTCTTCAATAGCCTAAGCAATAACTTCTCAACAAATGGCGAATGGCTTGGCAAACATAAATCGTTGGAAGATATTTGCCGTGATATTCATACACTCAAAGGAAATGCTTCCATTTTTTTTCTTAACGACATCGCCAACATCCTTAATGACATTGAAAACCGTCTCGCTAATATCGATAATACCGAACAAGCTATACAAGAAATCAAGATTTTCGGGCCTGCCTTGAAATCAGCCATTGCGCAAACCAAAAAACAGGCTTACGCGGTGCTGGGCAAGGATTATGACTTGCGCGGCATGACGCGTACACTTCCGATTATGACGATCGCCGAAATAGGAACCCGCTTAAAGCAAAAACTTTTCGATGAGTCATTATATAACACTTATATTGAAACCTTTATGGGCGAGCCTATTCATGATCTTCTCAGACCATTCAATGATGGCATTCTTGATTTAGCCGAACGTTTTGAAAAGAAAATATTGCCCTGCCGAATTACGGGTGAAAACTTCCAGGTTTTGACCGAAATTTATCAGCCTTTATTCGCGACTTTTTCCCATATCTTCCGGAACATCATCAGTCATGCTATCGAAGAACCGGAAATCCGGGCTGATTTAGGTAAAGCTCCCGAATTATCAGTCATCATTGATACAAGAAAATATCTGCACCAAGGCAATCCCTATTTTAGCATTTGCTTTGAGGATGATGGTCGCGGGATTGATGTGGCTCTGTTAAGAAAAAAGCTTAAAGACAGCGGCAATAAGAAAGCAGCCAATGACGCCAGCGATAATGAAGTGATGCAATATATTTTCAGGGACAACTTTTCCACGAAGGAGAGCGTCGATGAGCTCTCAGGACGCGGCGTTGGGTTAAGCGCAATTAAATGCGAAGTCGACCGGCTCGGTGGTTCCGTCCGCGTTGAAAGCAAGAAAAATTCCTTCACTCGGTTTATCATCGAAGTTCCGATGTTATGGGACTAGAAACCACCTATCCGAACCATTTCTAAATCAAGTCCGTTTATTGAGGCTCTATGCGATGAATAGGGTTTCTTCCCATGCGTTTTTCATATTCCTGGTCAAAAATCTGCGCCAACCCGATATTCGCTTCGCGAATCTGGTCAACGACCTCTCTTGCCCAAATATAATACTCGTCTTTTCTCTTTTCGGTCCAGCCTTTGGGCGGATCTTTTACAATATCGCGAAGATTGCAGATTTTATCAGCTAACTTTAGAAGCTGTGCGCCTCTCGAAAATTGCGAGACATGTTCAACCTGCAATCTTTTTCGTTCTTCTCTTGATAAGGTTTTATCATCACTTACCTCATCGACAGTCTGCGCAATGTTAGCGCCAAATACTTCTTCAATTTCCTCTATCGTCGCTTCTGTATCCTCAACGGTATCATGCAAAAGGGCCGCACAAAGAACATCGACATCATCGACATGCCCTTCAACCTTTAAAGTATAAAAAACGTCAATGGGATGATTGATGTAGGGTGGGGCTTTTTCGCCTTTACGACGCTGATCTTGATGCTTATCTGCTGCAAACTTAAGGGCTTGCGCGATTTTGTCGATAAAATGATATGTCGCTATCGGGTTTTCCATTTATGCTTTTCCTGTCAACAGGTCTCAACAACCTCTTTCATCAAATTGATCTTCGCATACCCGGTTTTTTTACAATAAGATGAACGGTTGGCCTGCCTTACTGTATCCAAAACCTTATATGTTTAACTACAACCATTTCTTCCGTTTGAAATAGCAGAACGGAACGGCCGCGGAAAACAGCATTAGAGCAACCGCCAGTGGATAACCCCACGCCCAGTCCAATTCAGGCATAAACTTAAAATTCATTCCGTAAGCGCTTGCGACCAGCGTCGGCGGCAGGAACGTCACCGCCGCGACGGAAAAGATTTTAATTATGTTGTTTTGCTCGATATTGATCATGCCCAGCGTTGCGTCGAGCAGAAAGCTGATTTTACCCAAAATATACGACGCATGTTCGTCAATGGATTTAACGTCGTCCGTCAGCGTCTTGACGCGAAGTTTGTTTTCTTTTCGCATATCGGACTGCGCCGAGAGGAAAAGAAGAAGACGGTTAAAGTTCAACAGGCTGTCCTTGGCCTTGCTCGTCAAGTCATCAATATTACCGACCCGACGCAAAACCTCCTTGAAATCCACTATGCCCTGCGCAACCTGATTGGCATGGAAAACACTATGAGATAATGAATCAAGATCAGCTGTAGCGCCCTCAAGAATATCGGCCAGACGATCAGCGATCTGTTCCAAAAGCCCGACGAGCACCTGCTCTCCGGCTGTCGGGGCAGGCATCCGTGTCATTTTTTGAATAAAAACACTAAACGGCGTTGGATCCCCATAACGTAAAGTTACAAGCGTGTTGCCTGTCAAAATAAATGTTATAGGTGTCGTTTCCGGATCGTCCGTTGCCGATTTTGTCATAACCGGCATTGTCATGATCAGCGCCCTCGCCTCTACATAAAGACGGCTGGACACTTCAATTTCCTGCATCTCTTCGCGCGTTGGAACTTCAATACCAAGCAGACGCTCAATTGTAAGCTCGTCAGAACGTGATGGATTCAATAAATCAATCCAAAATGTGCTGGCTGGCAAGGCCTGTTGCGGTCCCTCCACCGAAGCCCGGTGAAGGCTTCCTTGTTCGCGGTAATAAAGGGTCAGCACAGCGTTCTCCTAAAGGCACAATAACGGGAGGACAAACAATACGTCTGGACGCCTATTTTTTTTCGTCAAAGTCTGGGAGCGGCGGGGGTTGGTCAAGTTTGAAACGGCGACCGAATTGGTCGGCGAGCTTGCCGAATGCTTCGCCGACGATTTGCGCATGCGATGTCACGCTGCTATTCAGCAGCAGCCCTGACTTAAAATAAATAATGGTCACGCTACGTGGTATGGCAACAGGCGCAATCGTCAGTGTGTTTTGCGTTTGAGCCGTCAAAGACACCCAAGATGTGCATTCCGTAGCATTGCCGCCAAGCGACACCACTTCGGGTAAAAGCTCGATCCGCGCAACGCCAAGCATAGGCGGCTTTGCATCAATGACCGGCACCACCGGGATGCCCACAACGGTAAGCGCTTTCAGGATGTTCTTTTCCATCTCGCCGCGGGTCAGCCCACAAGATTCTTCGGTTCTGTCGCTGGCAAAACGCACATACTGGAGAAGAACTTCCTGAACGCCTGTCATGCTTGGCGCTGAAGCGCCGAAAGAAGGTAAAGGACAGAAAAGGATGAAGAGGCTTAACAAAACGGCGTTAGCGATTGTTAAAACCGCGTGCTGCAACCAAACCAAACGTTTGTTACTCCCGCTCATCGCGTTGCGTGCGCTCCATGCGTTCATGCCGTTCCTGCGCCTCAATCGTATAGGTCGCGATCGGGCGTGCTTCAAGCCTTTTGATGCCGATGGGATCGCCCGTTTCTTCGCAATAGCCGTACTCGCCGTTTTTGATCTTCTCGAGCGCTTCGTCGATTTTACTGATGAGTTTGCGCTGCCGGTCACGGGCGCGCAATTCAAGGGCAACCTCTGTTTCGACCGAGGCGCGATCGGCGATATCGGGTTCCTGTAAGCCGCCTTCGTCCTGCAACTCTTGCAAGGTCATATCGGCTTCCTTAATGATAGCTTCTTTCCACATGATTAGTTTCTGGCGAAAGTATTCCAACATAACCGGGTTCATATACGGCTCTTTCTCGGTCGGCTGGTAGTTGGGCGGTAATTTTACTGTGTTCATTCTGTCTCCCTGAATTTGCAACCTGTTAACATCGATCAGTTTTCAAGAAACACCCTTCACCCGATCACTGACGGCTGAATTTGGCCAATTCCACTTGGGCACGCAAGTCGATTTCGTCAAGAATTTCAGCCAAGCGGGGATCGGACACCTCGATGCGACGGGCATTAACCACTCTGGCTAAATGCAACAGTTTCTCGCGGCTTAACCTCCCATCCAAAAGTTCAAGACGAAGCTCATCCATCTTGTCGAGAATATCTTGCGCCCTCAGTTTGCCCTTAGCCGCGCGCGCTAACGCATCGTCAACTTCCTGAATCCCAACAACCCCCGTTACGGCCCCCAAGGCGCACGTTCCAGAGGCAGCCGATGCCGTATCGACTTCATCAGGACCTTCGAGGTGCTTCGAAAAACTCGCCCCACCGCTTTTGCCAGTCTTGGCAACGCGGCGCACAGTCTGCGCCGTGCGGATCGGGCCAGTTCCCTCGATTTTGCTAATCATAATCTGACCTCTCGGTCTCCCCGGAACTCTTATTTCTTACATAACTTATAGCATATTGGCACACATCATTGCACGTACGGTTCCATTCTTCGTGACGAATCGGACCGTCAGAAAAAAACGCCAATAAAGTTGCTCGGCAATTTATTCCCTGATTCCTGACAGATAAGGAAAGAATCGGCTTTTGCCGCCAATTCTGGAGTTATTGTACGTGAAAACAGGACTCAAGGTTAGTTAAAATAAGCCATTTATATCAATGTATTACATATTATTTTGATCCCTCTCTTTGTAAAAAAAGAGTCTGGCATGGGGTTCGCATATATGGCGGCAGAGGATTAGGAGTAACCATGCCTGCCCTATTATCTAGATGTCTCTTTTTCTCCCCCTTGGCCCCCCTGCTGACGGCAAAGTGGCGTCCTGCCCGTCGGCTCTCCCTCCTTACGGCGCTAGGGCTTGCATTCCTAATCCTCGCCCCTCTTCAACAAGCCGAAGCTTCTTCGCGCCTTAAGGATATTGTCGACTTTGAAGGCGTACGCGACAACATGTTGATCGGCTATGGCCTTGTCGTTGGATTGAACGGCACTGGCGACAGCTTGACCAACTCGCCTTTCACGGAAACCAGCCTGGTCGGCATGCTGGAGCGTCTTGGGATCAATACCCGTGGCACCACGATGAAGACGAAGAACGTTGCGGCTGTCATGGTCACAGCAACGCTTCCGGCATTTACGGCTCAAGGTTCGCGTGTTGACGTAACCGTATCGACCTTGGGCGACGCCAAAAGCCTGATGGGCGGCACTTTGCTTGTAACACCGCTTCTTGGCGCTGACGGCGAGGTCTATGCCGTGGCGCAAGGCTCTGTCGCAACCGGCGGATTTAGCGCCGCCGGTCAAGGTGCATCGGTCACAAAAGGAGTGCCGACAGCCGGACGCATCGCCAGCGGTGCTATTGTTGAGCGTGAAATCAATTTCCGGCTGGCCGATCTGGCTTCGATGCGTCTGTCGCTTCGCAACCCGGACTTCACAACGTCACGGCGCATTGCCGAAGCTATCAACAAGCATCTAAAGCTTCAAGCGGCTGAGGCTGTTGATTCCGCCACGGTCCGTTTGCTGGTTCCGGATGCGCGGCGTCATGACGTTGTTAGCCTGATGACTGAGATTGAGCAGCTGCAGGTTGTTCCTGACCAGGTTGCCAGGGTCGTGATTGATGAACAATCCGGCGTGATCGTCATGGGCGATAGCGTACGCATTAATAAGGTCGCCATCGCGCAGGGCAATTTAACCATCCGCATCAATGAAACGCCGCAGGTATCCCAGCCTGCGCCTCTTTCGCAAGGCGGTCAGACAACGACCGTGCCACGCACGGAAATCAACGTGAATGAAAGCGAAGGTAACAAACTTGCCATGCTGAATCCCGGCGTGAGCCTTCAGGACGTTGTGCAAAGCCTCAACGCGCTTGGCATCGGGCCCCGCGACATGATTACGATCCTGCAGTCGATCAAGGCCTCCGGCGCGCTTCAAGCTGATCTCGAGGTGATGTGATGGACACGGCGATCCAATCCATCGGCAGTGTTGCTGTTCAGCAAGGTTTGATGGCGAATGGCTTCAAGAGCCGCTCAAAGGATATCGATAAGACCGCGCAGGATTTTGTCGCCATGTTCATGGCCCAGATGATCCAGCCCATGTTCGAGGGCGTGGAAGTCAACACCATGTTCGGCGGCGGCCATGGTGAAGAAGTCATGCGCAGCCTGCTTATTCAGGAGTACGGAAAAGCCATGGCCCAAAACGATACCTCCGGACTTTCGGATTCCATTAAAGCGGAGATGATCCGCATGCAGGAAAAAAACGGTAACAAAGCGAGCATTATTTCGAAGGGAGCGCAATCATGAGCAAGGCCACCACGACCGCGGCAACCACGACCATCTCGCCTATCGACGCGGTCATGAAAATCATGAAGGAGCTGGCTGTTGTGATGCAGGACGAGCTGCAGATGGTTAAAAAACAAGACCTCGCCGGCATCCAGGAACTGCGCCGCCGCAAGAGCCGTCTTATTCTGGATTATCAGGCTCATATGCGAACTTTCGCCTCCCAGCCTGATCTTCTGAAGGAGACTTCCCCCGACATACTTAAGAAATTGAAGACAGCCGGCACGGATCTGGATAACGCGACACAGGAGAACGCCGTGGCGCTTAAGGCCGCCGTTAACGGCACACAGCGCCTGATCAACAACATCATCCGCTATATCAAAAAAGAAGCCTTGCCTGAAAAAGGCTACACCAACCCTAATACAGCCCATCAGGCGTTAGGCGTGTACAGCCCCACCTGTCCGCCTGTTGCCGTCAACCGTACAGCTTAAGAGGAATTGCCATGGCGCAAGTCACAGGAAGTAGCATACAGACATCGGGAGCCAGCGCATCATCCCAGTTTCTCGCGGCGCTTCGGGCGGGGTTAAGTGCGGAGTCCGTGCAAAACGATATGTTTGCCGATCTCTTGTCGCAGCTCTCGGCATGCACGGCGCAGCAAAAAACAAATCAGGAACTGTTGGCATCCAGCGAAAATACATCGCGCAACAGTCCGTCTGACACGTCGGCTTCGGATTTGCTTGAGCGCTCTAGCGATGAAGATCGCGCAGTTTTGCACGACCTTCTCAGGAAACTCCGGGAAGACGCGCAAGCTCTGCGCCAGAGCCTGCGCCGCGCTTCGGACGATCACGACGATCAAAAAAGAGCGGACAAAAAAGAAGATGATCGCGAGACATGCGTCGCCGACACCTCGTCCACCGAGACTAAACCGGTCACGGAGGATACGGTCTCCATCAGCGAAGAAGCTTCCGCGCAACCCGATGTAGAAATGGAGCCAACGCAAACCTGCGCCGAAGAGGTTCCCGTTGAAACGGTCAAGGAAAATGCGTCCAATGAGGAAAAACAAGATCTGGCGCCAACCGACGAAACCAAGAACATCATCGCGGACATGATCCAAACCGAGCAGGCCGCGCTGTGGCTGCTCAATAAAATGATGCACATCGAAAAGACGGTTGAAAAGAAAAGTTTTTTCGAGAAAGGGGAGACGGCCAACGCGACGACGGCAGCCGATGCCGCCGCCCAGTTAGCGAGTGCTTTGGATGCCGGTACTACCAGGACAAACGATGCCGCGCCGTCCTTTGCCGGAACCCTGGACACCGCTTCCCCGGATGATGGGCTGGTTCTGCCCGATGCTATGCAAAACGGCACAGACGGAAACAACGCCTCGCCCGATCCCTCGCTCCTGCAAACCGGAACGGGCTCAAAGGGCGAAAAGCCGATAGAAAGCAGTCTGCTAACGACATCAAAAGCCGATGATTTCTTTAATTTCTTTAATAACCTGACATCGGGCACAGCCGTTTCCGCACCACCGGCCCTTTCAACAGATCTTGCGGCGGCGATTAAAAATAGCATGTCAACGACCATCACTGGCATCAGCGAAGCTTCGGCTACAACCTCGACCGCATCCCAAACCACGACGTCAACGACGACGCCCGTATTGACGGAAGCGACAAAGCCTGCCGGATCTTATGACTTCGCCAGCCAGCTCTCGGCCACCCGCGCAACGAAAGGCGGCGCAACGGGTTTGCCGCAAGCCGTCGAGCAGGTCGCTCTTCTGCTGCGCAAACAGGCCGCGGACGGCACCGACCAGATGACGCTTCAGCTTCGCCCTGCCGAGTTAGGACGCATCGACATTAAACTTCAGTTTTCATCGGATAACAAAGTGCAAGGAACTGTCATCGTCGACAATCCAGCGACGTTGGATTTACTCCTCAAGGACGTGGGGAGCCTCCAGCGCGCACTGCAGGACGCAGGGCTGCGCGCTGATGCCGGCAGCCTGCAGTTTAACCTGCGCGGCGATGGCCAAGCCGGCTTCTCAAACCCCAACGCAAACAAAAACGCGCAAAACAACACGTCCCCGCAAAATCCCTATGTTCTGGACGACATGGGAGATACGGCCAATCTCGCGGCGAGCGAGATCGAGACTTATTACATCACCCCGGGCCGCGTGAACCTGCGCGTCTAAAGGAGAAACGTCATGACAACCGCGTCAACCGTATCGGGCATTGATAATTCCGGGCTTATCCAGAATTACATCAACAAATATCAAACCTCGGCGACGACAGATTCGACGTTGTCCTCAAGCACCCAAACGTCGATCACCAGTGTCACCGGTGATTTCAACACATTCCTCAAGATCCTGACCACGCAACTGCAAAATCAGGATCCCATGTCGGCAACGGATCCGAACGAGTTCACGCGGGAACTTGTCCAGTTTTCGGGGGTCGAACAGCAAATCAACACCAACGCGAAGTTGGACGCGATTATTAGTTCCCTCACCTCCAACGGCATCACGCCTCTTCTTGGCTATGTGGGGCAAACCGTCGAAGCCGAAGCGAACAATAAAATCGTGGTTCAAAACGGCTTGGGCGCATTCGCCTACACACTGCCCGGCACGGCTCAGAAAGTTACGATCACCGTCACCGACAGCAACGGGGACACCGTAGCCACAATGGATGGCTCGACCAAGTCGGGCGTTAATCGCGTGGCGTGGGATGGCACAAAAGATGACGGGACAGCGGCGGCTAACGGCACTTACACCATTAAAGTCGCGGCAACGGACAGCAATGGCAAGTCGCTGACGGTTAGCGACACCAGGATGATCGGCGCCGTGACATCGATTCAGACGGATTCGGACGGCACAACGACGCTGCTCGTGGGCGACGTCAGCCTTAAAACGAGCGACATAACATCGGTTTACGGCTCCATATCCGCAAGTTCGAATTCGTCAAATTCTTCAACGTCGGGCTAATTTATCAGGCGTGTTCACAAGTTGGTCAAGAAAAGCCAGGTTATCTTGGTTCATCCAATCAACATTGCTTTTCACCCGCCCCACCTCCAGGCCCGAGGCGTTGATAAGCAGAGTCGTGGGAATACCCCGTAAACGAAACCGCCGGACAGCGAGACCTTCAGGATCAAGATAAACTTTTACCTGCGAATAATTATTCCGTCGCATCATGGCGGGTACGGAATATTGACCTTCCTGATCCTCCGCCAGCGTGACAACTGTCAACCCCTTCAACCGACCCTGCAAACTATTTAACGATTGCATCTCGCCGATGCAGGGAACGCACCACGTTGCCCAAACATTCAAAAGCACAAAACCACCGTTAGCTTCCCGTTTAAGAACTTCGTGCAATGTCAAGATCTGTCCGGATGAATCCCTGACGATAAAGTTCGGGATCTCGCGGGGCGGCTCCATGCGCAGAAAGCTCTGCCGGAGCGGGCGGGCGGCACGGACTGAACCAGCCTCACATATAATGAGAATAAGGGTTAAAACGATAGTTGCAGAAATACGCCAAAACATTCTAATGTTTCCAATCCACAATGAATGAGCCGCACTATGTTTCGCATACAAAAATTAATAAAATATCCCTTGGCGGTTATGGGTTATATTATAAGGAAAGAAAAAGCTTTTCCAAAATACCTTTCTGGCGGGTGGCTCAAGCGTTGGGCGGGCCTGTTCCTGGTTGCCTTGGTTTTCGCCTGCGGGCTGGCTGGCTGCGGCAAAAAGGCGAGCAAACTTGACCCGCCGCCAAGCGTCAAAAACGACGTCTTTCCAAGCACTTACCCGGATACCTCAACGGACCCATCCCCATGACACAATCAGCTTTTGCCTACCGGAACGGCACCTTTTGCGCCGAAACAATCCCTCTCGCCGAAATCGCAACGGAAGTCGGCACGCCTTTCTACTGTTACTCAACGGCGCAACTGCAAAATAATTACCATGACTTCACTACATCTTTTAAAGGCCTGAAAGTAACCATTCACTACGCCAATAAGGCAAATGCGAACCTCGCCGTTACGCGCGTGCTGGCTTCCTGCGGCGCAGGCGGAGACGTCACGTCAGCCGGTGAACTGGAACGCGCGCTGCAAGCCGGCATCAACCCTGCCAAAATCGTTTTCTCGGGCGTCGGCAAAACGCGCGATGATCTATCGGCTGCCTTGCTCGCCAACATTTACCAGATCAACGTAGAATCTATTCCGGAACTTCATTTGATCAGCAACGTCGCAACGTCGCTTAGTCGCACAGCGACGGTCGCGCTCCGCATCAATCCGGACGTCGCGGCCAGCACGTACCAAAAAACTTCCACCGGTCATAAGGAAACCAAGTTCGGCATCGACAAGGAACAACTTGACGAAGCCATTCGGCTGGCAACGACGCTGCCGGGCATCTCTCTCAAGGGTTTCACCGTTCATGTCGGTTCGCACGTCTATGACTACGAGCCGTTCCGGCAAGCCTTTCAGACGTTGGCCGATCTTGTCCGCCGCTGTCGTGGGCAAGGCCTTAATATCACGCGCGTCGATCTCGGCGGCGGCGTCACTATTCCCTATGACGGGAAAACTTTGCCGCCCTTCGCCGATTACGCCGTGATCGTGCGTGAGGTTATTGCACCTTTAGATTGCGAAATATCGATGGAGCCAGGACGCCGGCTGGTTGGCGACGCGGGCGTTCTTGTCAGCCGCATAACCTACATCAAAGAAACACCGCACAAAAAATTCCTGATCCTCGACGCGGGCATGAACGATCTTGTCCGTCCGGCGATGTATGGCGCGCGTCATTCCATACTGCCTGCCACCGAAACGCGGGGCACAACGGAACTGGTCGCCATCGTCGGCCCGATATGCGAAACGAGCGACATGTTCGGCGAAGATTACTCGATGCCGAAATTGGCTGAAGACGATCTAGTTGTTATCCTTCAGGCCGGAGCGTATGGCAGCGCGATGTCCGGCAATTACAATGGCCGGGCGCTTGTTCCCGAAGTTCTCGTCTCAGGCTCGGATTATGCCGTCGTTCGCCGCCGGATCCCGGTCGCTGAGCAGGTGGGCTGGGAAGCCGTGCCAAGTTGGTTGTAGAAAACCAAAACGCCGTGAAAGGCAGGGATCAGGCGTCAGGGGATCAGAAGCCCCCCGCAAGGGGGAGAGGAAGCAAAAACTTGGCTTGCGTAAGCAAGTTATTGGTTTTCGTTGGTGAGGGGGAATCCGGCCTTTCGGAACAATGCCTAAATCTAAATTTGACAACCCCCCTGAGTAATATTATTGCAAAACCCAATATAATATTGACATACTTGTAAACATTCATACAGTGCCCCGCTGCACTGCACAAAAACATATTTGGAGTCATTTTAATGAGCGAAGACACTCGGCCCCAGTTTTTTTCGTATTCTTTTGGCGACCAGACGATTGATATCCCCCTTGCCTACGATGAGCAGGGCCGCCCGAAGGCCGCGCATTATATTTATGACGGAAAAGTCATCGAGGTTCCCCAGGAATATGATGATCAGGGCCGTCTCGAAGTTGCCTATTATATATGCGGCGATGCGATACAAGGCATGTCCTTGAAATATGATGACAAAGGCCGTCCCATATCAGGACATTTAATATTCGAACACAAAATTGAAGAGTTGCCTGCAGACTACGACACCATAGGAGATCGCGTCACCCTTGGTGTCGAACCGTTGAGAAAAACCAGAATAATGGTATACGACCCCGGCCGACGCGTTACCGCCAGTTGCAAATCACAAAAGACTTATCTCGATGGCGAAAAAGGTATTCTTCTTTATTGCGGCTATCCCATCGAACAAATCGCCAGCCAATGCAGTTACCTTGAAACGGCTTATCTTCTTTTACACAATGAACTGCCAACCGTGGACCAATTGGCGGAATTCGAACAGGACATCAGCGAGCGGACGCTTGTGCATGAACAGCTCATCGGCGTCATGAACAAGTACAAGCGCGAAACCCACCCTATGTTGCTTATTCATAATATGGTGGCCGCTCTTGAGGCTTTTCATAACGGCACCGACATCACGAAACCGGAAGACCGTTATGAAGTCGCGCTAAATCTTATTGCCAAAATACCGACCGTTGTGTCGATGGCTTTCCGTTACAAGGGGGGTTATCCTATTGTCTACCCGCAGAAAAAAAGTAAGGAGTACACGAAAAACCATTTCTATACCGAAAACTATTTGCGGATGAGTTTTCTGCATCCCGGTGCATCTGTTTTCGACATGCCGCCCATTCTCATTCAGGGAATGGATCGTCTTTTCACACTTCACGCCGATCATGAACAAAACGCTTCCACTTCCATTGTAAGGGACTCTGGTTCCACGAAAGTCGCGCCTTATGCCGCTATTGCGGCCGGAATTGTAACTCTATGGGGCCCTTTGCATGGCGGCGCCAATGAAGCTGCCCTTGCCATGCTTCATTCGATAAAAAGTTCAAACGATATATCCCGGCTTATATGTCAGGCAAAAGAAGAAGGGATCAAAATTCCTGGCATCGGTCATGCGGTTTATAAAATTCGCGACCCGCGCGCGACGATTTTGCGCGACACATATCACGAGATCACAAAAACGATACGGCTAAAAGATGATGTCTTCCGTTATGCGCGCGAAATGGAAGAACGTATTGAAAGCGATCCTTGGTTTAATGAACGCAATATTCATCCGAATGTCGATTTTTACTCCGGCTTGTTGATGAAGGCGGTCAATTTTCCAAGTTATATGTTCACGGCCAATTTCGTTTTGCCACGGATGTCCGGTTGGATCGCGAACTGGATCGAAATGATTGAAAGCGGAGATATGCTCTCGCGGCCTCGTCAGCTATACTTCGGGCCCGAACAACGCGATGTGCCGCCGATCGAACTGCGCGGCCTCTCGCGCGGCACTTCTGAAGAGAGGCTGCAGGTTCAGTGGGCAACCCAACATCTGGGTTAACAGTTTTTTTCATAAAATTATAGGTACGCAACCTGCACAAACACGCGACGAACAATCCCGCTGCCCGGACGCAACAGGCACGCGGCTCGGGCGAGAAAGGCACGCAACGCGCGACGAATAGGCACACAACAGCGCAAAATCACGACATGAAACTGATGGAATTTCCTGTGAATAACTTATAGAGTGAGGGTTCATCCCCAATGGTTTCAAATGGCCCCTCGCGCACGCTCAAAACGCACCGTACAGACGCCTAAACCAGCGCGTTGCACATCATCCCTGCGTGTGAAGCCGGGCGTTGCGGGCACAAAATCGTCTTTTAAAATCAGTCATTTATTTGGCTTTTTGCTCATCGCCGTCGTGGGCGTGGGCATGGTCTATAAATCCAACCTGCTTCTCTCCCATCACACGCATTCGCCGGACGTGAACCAAAAGACGACCGAATCAGCTCAACCTATTGTAAACGCTTGGATTTCACCGCCCGGATTCACAGGCCAATCTCCGATCATGCTGACTTCGGCGGACGAACAGAAACCGTTCTTCAAATCACCCTTTGATGTTCCCGAAGGAAGCGTTTTTAGCGTTCATATTCAAGGAGATGGCCCTGCCCCGCGCCTTGAGCTTAATGGCCGTTCTTTTACTATGAAGCGAGACGAACACGGCGATTACTTTGCCGCCGAAACGTTGACTCAAGGCAACGTAATCGCCTTGAATCGTTCATGGCATGAACTCGGGAGCTGGAAGATCCGCCTCATTCCAGACACTGTGCCGCAAATCGCATTTACCGACCAACCCTCTGTAACTGAAAACAAAACAACGCGCTTTTCGTACGAAGCTTTTGATGATCATGGTATTCAGTCCGTCGCGATCCGTATAACCCCGACCAGTTCCATACCGGGGCAGAATAATAAACCCATTGATATCATCTTCGCCGCGCCACAGGCCAAGCAGGTGAAACAGCTTGACTTTCAGGACTTTACCTTCCTGCCGTGGGCGGGAATGCCGGTTGAGATCAAACTGATCGCCACAGACGCCGCCGGTCACATAGCCACGAGCGATCCGAAAATCGTGACGCTTCCCGAACGCCAATTTAACCACCCGCTCGCCCGCGCCTTGATTGAGGAACGCAAAAAACTGCAGGGAAAACCGGATGAAATGACGCTCGATGAAGCCGCCAGCATTATGGCGGGTATTGCGCGGCAACCCGCAAGTTTCCGGGGCGATCCCGTTGTCATGCTGTCGCTGCGCTCGGGCGCGGTACGTCTTGTTCTTAGCCGTGACAAAGAATCTGTCGCGGCTGTTAACCAACTTTTATGGCAGGTTGCCGTGCGCATTGAGGAAGGCGCTCTAGGCCTTGCACAAAACAACCTGCGGCAGGCGCAACGTGATCTGGCTTCAGCGTTGGACCGCAATGACAGCAACGAGTCCCTGCAACATGCCGTTGCGCATGTTCAACATGCGCTCGGCACTTACATGGAAGAACTGACCGCTCACCTTGCGCAACAGCCTTCTACAAGCCAAGAAACCGGGTTTGTTGTTGGCCCCGAAAAGCGCCTTTTGATGACCGCAGACCTGCAAAATATGCTTAAGGCCCTACGTAACCTACCCGCGAACGGCCCGCGCGACGTGTTGCGTCAACAGCTGATGCGCCTGCAACAAACGGTTGAAAGCATCCGCACCACGCCACCCGATCTCTCGCCGGAGCTCCAGCAGTCTTTCCGTAAAATGGCCGCTTTCCGCTCGCTGGCACGCGCGCAGCAATTGCTGTTGGATTTGTTAAACCGCACGGAAGACACTAAATCACAGAAGGATATTTCGCTTATTGTTCAAAAAGTTACGGAAGAGCAAAAAGGTCTTTTAACCCGCTTGCAGCGCTTAACGACGGAGATCGGCGCGGTTTTCCAAGGGTCGGAAGCCATTGGCGCCGCGATGAACGATGCGGTCGCCGCGCTTCAAAAAAGCAAACTGCCTGAAGCTAAGCAGAAGCAGGAAGAAATCATCGCCGCGCTCGACAAGGGCCTGCAAGCCATGATGGAGCAGATGCGCAACGCCATGCTCGCATTTTCCGACCCCACACAAACACCTGCCGCGGCTCCGTCCGCTCCGAAAAATCCAGATGTGCCGCCCCCTCTGGAACGGACCAAAGACAGCCCGAAAGCATCGCCGGATTACATCGACCGGTTGCTTAAACGGCTGCAATAACAGGGACTTTTCCCATTGACCTTGCCGGACAGGCCGTTATGATCCTCCGGCTTTTAATGAACACAAGCCTCAGTGGCGGAACTGGTAGACGCGGCAGACTCAAAATCTGCTTTCGGCAACGAAGTGGGGGTTCGAGTCCCTTCTGAGGCACCACGCTTCGGCCTTACGGGCTACGCGTGGCACAGCCATGCGAAGCGCGTTAGAGCGAAGGCGGACGGTTCAAGTAAAAATTACCTTTGCCAGCGGCAAAGACGGAGAGGTGGCAGAGCGGTCGAATGCGGCGGTCTCGAAAAGTTAGAACGCATATTTCTGCAAGTCTCCAATAGTCCTAAAATTGACGGTTTTGAGCCAATAATTCAACATTTACGCTTCTGGCCGTCTCCCCCAAAATCACCCCGTTTCGGAA
>CAYNLV010000003.1:22022-25220 GCA_964398175.1 uncultured Rhodospirillaceae bacterium | reverse complement strand
GCCAAGCTCGACAAACAGTTGAAATATGCAGACAAGTCCGGCGTCCCGCTCGCAATTCTTTTCGGCACGAACGAACAGGCTAAAGGCACTATTCTCGTCAAAGACCTTGCGCGACAAACGCAGCATGAAGTCAAACGCACGGAATTGACGGCCCGGCTTCATGATTTGTTGGCAATCTAACCGATGAGGGGGGGGCGGCGAATACATCATGCAAGGCCAAAAACGCGCGTTCATGCGCCTAAAGCCCCACATGACCCAAACAAATACTCACCCTACCGCATGCGCAAGCCACGCGCGTTGTGGCTCTTGCCCATTGTCCTTTTACTCGGCTTTACCAGTGTTGTTGGATTCTTTGCTCTTGAAGAAATGCGAACATCGGCCCTTCAGGCGGATATTTTCTCACATATTGCAAGTCAGGTCCGGTTTGAAATCAGGAATGGCGCCAACCCTGACATGCAGGTTCCAAGCGTTGGCCCCTATAACCAGCGTCTTGGTTACAGCTATCTGCCGTTCTTCACAAAAGCACTGGAAGCGGACGGTTACGCAATCGCCCAACAGATACGGGCTTCCCGGCGTTATCTGTTGTTGCTCGAGAATGGCCTCTATCCGATTTATCGCGCAAAAACAGTCGCAGGTTTGAAACTTTTTGAGAGCAATGGCAGTTTTCTATACAGCGCAAGCTATCCTTCGCGAGTATTTACAGATTTTAAGAGCATCCCCCCTCTGCTTGTTGACACACTGCTCTTTATCGAAAACCGCGAACTGATGAAATCCGGCCCGGCAACACATAATCCCGTAATCGAGTGGGACCGTTTTTTTTACGCGGCGGCGGGGCAAGTCATTCAAGTTTTCGCGCCTGGCATAAAGACGGGGGGCGGCAGCACGCTTGCCACACAAATCGAGAAATTTCGCCAGTCGCCAAATGGCCAAACAGGCGGTATTGCCGACAAGCTGCGCCAGATCATATCGGCCAGCTTGCGCGTATATATGGACGGACCTGACACACGTGGCGCCCGTGAACGCATTGTTCTTGATTATTTGAATAGCACGCCTCTAAGCGCTCGCCCCGGCTTTGGCGAAGTTAACAGCATCGGCGATGGTTTATGGGCTTGGTTCGGTCATGATTTAAACCAAGCTTCAGCGGCACTGAACTTGCCCGAAACAACCGATGAATCTCTACACAAAAAGGCCTTTTATTATCGCGAAGTACTTGGCCTCATTTTGGCGCAACGGCGGCCAACGGCTTATCTCATTACGGAACGTAACGCTCTCGATAACCTGACAGATAGCACCCTTGACCGTCTTTCAGATGCAGGGGTCATTTCGGAATCCCTACGCAAGGCAACGAAGGCGGCCCGTTTCAAGTTCCTGCCCGATCCGCCCCCTATGCCGCAAGAATCTTTTATTGATCAAAAAGCGACGAATGCGTTGCGGACACATTTGTTGACGATGTTGGGCCTGCGCAATCTTTATGAGCTTGATCGCATTGATCTTTCAGCCTCTAGCACACTGGATCAAGTTACACAGAAAAAAGTTTTAGAATTTCTCAAGAAAATGGGCGACCCGGAGTTTTTGAAAACTATTGGCTTATTCGGGTTCCGTCTCCTTAAGCCCGAAAATGACCCCGCAAAAATCAAATGGAGCGTCGTACTGTTCGAGCGAGGTGACGACGGCAATCGTTTGCGCATTCAAGCCGACAACATCGATGGTCCGTTTGACATGAATGAAGGTGTCAAACTCGACCTAGGCTCCACGGCCAAGCTACGTACGTTGGTTACCTATTTAGAAATTATGGGTGAATTATATCGCCGTTATGCAGGGCTTTCAGACGAAGACTTAAAGGCGCTGGCTGAAGAAGCACCGGATGTTCTCACGTCATGGGCCACAACGTGGCTTGCCGACAATCCCGATGCGTCGCTTGACGATATGCTGGACGCCGCAATGGATCGGAAGTATTCGGCCAATCCGGGCGAAACCTTCTTTACCGGCGGCGGCGCGCATACGTTTGTCAACTTTGAGAAAGAAGATAATGGCCGCATCATGCCGGTGCGCGAAGCGCTGCGTAATTCCGTCAATCTGGTGTTTATCCGGATGATGCGCGACATCGTGAACTACACCATCGGCCAAGGCCAGCAAACAAAAGAAGAACTCTTGGGCGACCCGGACAATCCGGCACGCCGGGATTATCTTGAACGTTTTGCGGATAACGAAGGCACTATTTTCCTTAACCGCTATATCAACGATTACATTAATCTGACGCCGGATGAAGCGCTGGAAAAGGCTGCGCACCGCACTCATAAAGGCGCCACGGCCCGTACAATTCTTTTCCGCTCGCTTCGCCCTAAAGCATCGTATGCCGAGTTCGTCGCTTTCATGAACAAGCATATGCTGACAAAGCTGGACGAAGCGCGCCTGCACAAGCTGTGGCGCGAATACCCGGCGGAGCGTTATAATCTTTCCGATCGCGGTTATATCTCGGGTTTAAATCCACTTGAACTTTGGCTCATCACGTATCTTCAATCCAACCCGAACGCATCGCGCAGGACAATTCTTGCCACAAGCCGTCCTATACGTATCGAAAGCTACGCATGGCTGTTCCGCCAGAGCATGAAAGGTGCGCAAAACACGCGCATCCGCATCTTGCTTGAAGCCGATGCTTTTACGCGCATCCGAAAACGGTGGGCACGGCTGGGTTATCCTTTTGACAGGCTTGTGCCGAGTTATGCCACGGCCATTGGCAGCTCTGCTGACAAACCTGGCGCGTTGGCCGAGCTCGTGGGCATTTTCCTCAATAATGGCGTCAAAAAGCCGACCTTGCGCTTTGAAGAGCTGCGTTTTGCCCAAGATACGCCCTATGAAACCGTGATGAAACCAGCTGGCAACAAGTCCATTCAAGTGCTTGATCCGGCCATTGCACGCGTGGTGCGGGCCGGCATGATGGATGTTGTGGAGAACGGCACGGCAAGGCGCTTAAGAGGGGCTTACATCGGAACGAATGGCAATCCTCTGCCTATTGGCGGCAAGACTGGAACCGGCGATCATCGTTATGACGAGTTTGCGGCAGGGGGCCGTCTCATTTCCTCGCGCGTCGTGAATCGCACGGGCACAATTGTCTTTTTCATCGGCGACAAATTTTTCGGCACGGTTACGGCTCACGTAGCGGGCGAAGAAGCGGCTGCTTACAAGTTTACAAGCGCC
>CAYNLV010000003.1:0-22012 GCA_964398175.1 uncultured Rhodospirillaceae bacterium | reverse complement strand
TCAAATGCTAAAGTCACTAGCGCCTGTTTTGCAGCCCCTAATCGCGCCCGGCGCTCCGGAGCGCCCCATCGGAAAGGAACCTAACCCGAAGGCAGGAAGGGGACAACCCCCACCAGCGCCTGAGCCCAATGAAGGCAACGCCGAGCCGAATGAAGAGAAAAACGGCATACCCCAGTGATCGGAAGACGCGGTTAACATGGGGTATTTTTTTTCAGTCTGTAAAGATTTAAGGCATCAATGCCTTGCTGCTTAAAAACGAATATACCGCTTCGCCGGACGCAACTGTGAATACTTAAAGGTTTTCTTTCCTCAGGCTGTTCATTTGCGACGGCGATAACGACCTTTTTCTCCCGAAGAGAAAAGCCATCAAGGTCTTCTTTAGTAATATTCATTCGTCCATAAGCCGACCTAAACAGGACATATTTTTCCCCGACTTCTAAAACGCCAACCTGTTCTACTTTTCCCCAGATCATATGGTTAAGCTCAAATTCTTCAGGGTCTTCGACAACAGACGTGTAAACATGAACAGCGCCAGCCGCCGTGCACATAACTTCAGGAACATGGCCAAATGATTCCCTGAAATAAGCCTCCATACGGCGTGAATAGCCCAAATATTGTTTGTTCGTGCATCTCATTTGCTGAAACAGAATTCATGAAAATACGCTCCTTTCGTACTCCATAAACCGCCGTTTTTCCAGTTTCTTATTACTTTCGCGACTGCAAAGAGCGTTTTACATGGCTTTTCTTGCCGTTTGCCAACGGTATATTGTTTGCTTATCCTTTAGATATGCGTTCCAGATTCTTCCTGCCTTTCTTTATCATCCTTGCCGTTCTTGGCCTTAGCACAGCGTCGGCGTTTGCCGCCGATCCCGATGTGCTCGGTAAATTCGGTTTTTGGACAGCTTACTCTTTGACGGAAAACAAGCAGGTCGTTTGCTACATGTCGATCATGGCGCGCTCGCCGCAGCCCCAGAAATCAAAGCGCGGCGATGTTGTTTTAATGATTACGCACAACCAAACCGAAAGCACGACCGATGTCGTGAGTTATACAGCCGGAATGAAATTCAAGCCCGGTAGCGAAGTTATTATTGATGTCGGTGGCAAACAATTTAACCTATTCACCCAAAGCGACACCGCCTGGTCGCGCGATGCGGCCACCGATCACGCCCTAACCGCCGCGCTGCGCAATGGCGCGACCGCGAGCGTTACGGGCATGGCCGCCAACGGCAAGAAAATCGCGGATACCGTCAACCTGAAAGGTGGCCTAGCGGCGTATAAAGCTATCAGCAAGGCCTGTAACGTTCCCTTCAAGGAACCCGCCAAATCCAAAACATCCGCCAAAACGCCAACCAGAACCCTTGCCAAAACACCCGCCAAAACAACCCCAAAAAAGGTGGATAAATCACCGGAGTAATATGATGATAAAGCACAGGATGCTTGTTCCCGTTGCCGCTCTGTCCTTGTTTTTAGCGGTTTACTCCTATACCGCGCTGGCTGAAGCTGCAGGGCCTTTTTATAAATTCCATCTTGGTAAACAAAGCTTGAACGGTGTCGAACTGGACTTCCAGTTTCCCGGCAATGGACAGAATCTTTATCTGTTTTCTTTCTCTAAAAATATTTTGTCCGCCGCTCCAAAAGAAAAAGCCGTCATCATTATCGGCCTTTATGATCCGCAAAAAAAGCTTTTGGCCGAAGCCTCCAGCGTCTGCGTCAGGCGCGGTGAGCCCATCGGCTCCGTCGCTTTTAACATGAGCGAGGTTAGCAAGACGAACATACAAACGGTCGATTCGTTCACTCTGTCGATGGCTTATTGTCCCGGCGAGGCTGCTGCACAACCTCTTGATGAAGCCCGGCCTGAAGTGAAATTCGCCAAGCAAATACAGGAAGCTGTTTTTCAGGGCAAAGTAACTTTCCTATCTCTTTTAGATAAACAGCCTCAGGATGAAAAAGAGAAGAAGGAGGAAGAGCAGTTTTATAATATCTTCCATTATCTCCTTACAAACGGCGGGCGATTTGTCGGTGTTCGTGCGCCTACAGTAAAAGAAGTTAAGGCGCAAAAAATTCCTCCAACCGCCTTCGTCGCGGAATATAAATCAGTCACCAAAAGTCAAGAAGCTGGCGGCAATTCCACTATGGAGATGGGCGTTTCCTTTCCCATCGGCCAAGTGAACGGGTCATGGAAAATACTGTCTTTCAGCACG
The DNA here is from genome assembly GCA_964398175.1 of uncultured Rhodospirillaceae bacterium. Lineage (GTDB taxonomy): Bacteria > Pseudomonadota > Alphaproteobacteria > UBA9219 > UBA9219 > JAXGVG01. Next base: position 19,811 of record CAYNLV010000003.1, on the reverse strand, counting down.
ATGTAACAGCGGGCTGACTCACGTTACGCCTCGAGGAAATCCGTAAGCAGTGTTTGCAGCTCTAAAATGCCGATGCTTTTTTCGGCGCTCGTAATAATAACGCCCGGTCGGGCAGCGGGATGTTTATTCAGTTTTACTGCAACTTCTTTTTGGCATTTTTCACGCTCGGATGGACGCAACTGATCCGCCTTCGTCAAAACGACCTGATAGCTCACGGCGGCACGGTCGAGCACGGCCATCATTTCCTGATCTTTCGCCAGAATGCCATGGCGGATGTCGATTAAAAGAATGACACAATAGAGGTTCCGGCGTGTCTCCAGATAATATCGGATGAGTCTTTGCCACGTCGCGACATCGCGTTTTGGTGCTTTCGCGTATCCGTAGCCGGGAAGATCGACCAGCAATAATTGATCGGCTAAACTGAAGAAAATGAGTTGCTGGGTGCGTCCGGGCGTGCCGGAAGACCGCGCAAGATTTTTCCGGCCCATAAGCGCGTTGATCAACGACGATTTACCAACGTTCGAACGCCCGGCAAAAGCTACTTCAGTCATCGCGGAAAATGGAAATTGATCCGGAGAGGTTGCGGCCAGCAGAAAACGGCAGGGCTTGGCAAAAAGTTTTCGCGCGGCTTCTCCCTTGCTCACGGGCGCCGCCCGCCTGTCTTGTGCATGATGTACCATTGCTGGCCAAGGCCCACAATATTACTAAGCGTCCAGTAAAAGATCAGCCCCACGGCCACGTTCGCCAACATAAACGTAAAAATAAGGGGCAGGAACTGGAACACCTGTGCCTGGGTTTTATCGGGCGGCTGAGGCGACAACTTTTGTTGAACATACATGCTAATGCCCATAAGGATAGGCCATACCCCAATATGCGGAATAAATGACCAGTTCAGCGTGCCGAACAGCGTCAGGACAGATGTGGGATCCGGTGCGGACATGTCCTTTATCCAGCCGAACAACGGCGCCTGCCTCATTTCGATTCCAACGTACAAAATTTTGTACAGCGCGAAGAAGATTGGGATTTGCACAAGCATAGGGAAACAACCCGACATCGGGTTCACTTTTTCGCGCTTGTAAAGCTCCATCATCTCCATGCTTTGGCGCGCCTTGTCATCTTTATGCCGCTCCTGAATATCCTTCATAACCGGTTGAAGCGTTTTCAGCTTGGCCATGGAGCGGTACGATTTCAGCGATAGCGGCAAAGTCACCAGCTTCAGCATGATTGTGAACGCGACAATAGCCCAACCAAAGTTGCCGAACAGCTGGCCAAGAAAATCAAGTAAATAGAGAAATGGTTTGGTGAGATAGTAGTACCAGCCAAAATCGATCGCACGATCAAACAGCGGTATGTTGAACTGGTCGCGGTAACTATCAAGAAGGCTTACGCGTTTTGCGCCAGCAAAGAAACGCACCACATGTTCCGTGACGGCGCCCGGCGCAAGACTAACGGGCATGCCTCGGAAATCGGTCTGGAAAACACCTTGTTCAGGCTTAGAGTCGGTTCCGCGCTCATATGTAACTGCGGCCGTGATTTTCTCGTCCTGCGCGGGAATAAGCGCAACGAGCCAGTACTTATCGGTTATCCCGAGCCAACCGCCCTGGCTTTCCTCCGCTTTCTTTTGGCCTTTCATCAGGTCTTTGTACTTGAACTCTTTTAGCGTATTGCCGAGCACGCCGATTGGCCCTTCATGCAAAACATAAGTATCCGTCGTGTTAGGCTTGCCGTGGCGTGAGATTAAACCAAACGGGTAAAGGGTGACTGTGCCGTTGCTGCCATTTTTCACGCGGTCGGTAATCGTGAACATGAATTGATTGTCGATGGCAATCGTCCGTTCGAACGTAAGGCCCTGACCGTTATCCCAGGTCAACTTAACAGGCTTGGAAGGTGAAAGTGTTTTGCCATCCGCTTGCCAAACGGTGTTGGCGTTCGGCATAGAAATGTCGCCGTCGAGCCAACCGAACTCGGCGAAATAAGCCTGATGCGGCGCGGACGATCCGGCGGGTGAAAGAAGCACGATCTGCGGCGAAGCCGGATCGGTCGTCTCGCGATATTTCACAAGATCGAGATCGTCGAAACGAGCGCCTTTTAGGCTGATTGATCCGCGCAGTTCCGGCGTCTGTATCTGGAGGCGTTCGCCTTCCGCCAAAATCTGGGCGCGATCGCGCGGCGGCGCGGCAGGGACGGGTTCTTCTTTCGGCTTGGTCTCTTCAACTTTCTTCAGCAGCATTTGTTGCTGCGCCAATTCCATCTGCGGCTTTTCGTACAGGTAGTGGAAAGCCACAAGAATTCCCAGTGAAAGAACGACGGCGATGACAAAGTTGGTGTTGTTATCCATGGTGCTGACAGCAATTCCTTGTTTTGAGCGGTGTTCGTATAGCGTGAAACCCGGCCTTAGGCGAAGGGAATCTGTTCTTTTGTTAAGGATCCTTTTTTTCGGGAACGGGATCATAGCCTTGCCCGCCCCAGGGATGACAGCGGCACAGGCGGCGGATGGCCAATCCCAGCCCCCTGACGGGCCCGTGGACCTGCAAAGCCTCGTGCGCATAGACCGAACAGGTTGGCAAAAACCGGCAGCTTCGCCCCAGAAAATAGGACAGCGTGTAGCGGTAAACCATGATCAGGGAACAAAGAAACGAGACCAAAAGCTTTGAAAAGACATTCCTCTGCCTGGGCTTCTTCGCTTTGGTCACAGATACACCTTCAGCCGTTTTAGGGCTATGGTCATATCGTTTCGCAAATCCGCGTAGTCACGTGTAACGGTGGCTGGCCGCGCAATCAGAACATAATCATGCTCAGGCGGCGCATGAACGGCCAGAACCTCGCGCGCCAGCGCGCGAAGCCGTCGCTTGGCGCGGTTGCGTTTAACGGCATTGCCAACCTTACTGCTAGCCGTCAGGCCGTAATGCAAAACGGGTTTTTCGTCGTTCTTTTCGTGCACGTTCGGCTTGATCTGCACGATCATGCCGGGCGTAACCCATTTTTTGCCGCTGGCAGCCACGGCCAAGAACGCGGCGCGTTTTTTGAGTGTCACGATGTCAGACTTGCGAGACATTTTTCGAATGCCTCCGTCAGCTTCCCCGCTCAGGCGGTCAGCTTTTTGCGGCCTTGCGCGCGGCGGCGGGCGATAACCTTGCGGCCGCCCTTGGTGGCCATGCGGGCGCGGTAACCATGACGGCGCTTGCGAACCAGCTTGCTGGGTTGATAGGTACGTTTCACGGGTCTTCTCCTGAACTTTCAAAGCCGTGGGTATATAGGGCGTTAAGGCGCGAGAGTCAAACCGGCCCTGCCCTTAACCATACCCTTGAACTGGAATCAAAAAGCCATACACTGCATATAACATAATGATTCAAAACCTCTTTTTGGGAACGCTGCCATGACGAAGCGTCATTGTCTTGCGGTTTTAGTCGTTATTGTCCTTTTCTCTTTTGCAGCACCTATATTCGCCGCCCAAACACAGACGAAGCTTGACGGCTCGGGCAACCTTCAGTTTGATGTCGTCGACCCAAGCAATCCGGCCGTTCCTTCAACCTATAAAATGAACTCCGATGGCACTTTTTCCGTGCCGGGAACGAGCGACTCCGTTGTCTGCAATGCCGCCCATAGAGGTGCGCTGCGATGGAATCTCGACAAACAGATTTTTGAAGGCTGCTACTACATTTGAACTACGGCTATAACGTGTTCGGGATCATGGAGGTCGTTGACAAGAACGGAGACCGTTCTTTCCCAAAGCAGCGTTGAAAAGGCTATTTATTGCTCGGGAAATAACGTCGGCGGATATTGTGATACACATTACTACATCGACATTACCTTTCCGAAAGCTTTTTCGGTCGTTCCGAATGTGATTGTCAGCCCCAATTTGATTAGCGATCAGGGCGGAGCTATTGGTAACGCAACAGACCAGTCTTATTCAAAAGCGACGAACATCACCAAGGCCGGATTTAGAATGTGGTGCAGTGGTTCCCCTATGCCGGGAGATCCCTACAATGGCTGGTCAACTATTGGTTCGTGCAACTGGATGGCTGTACCGCCCGAATAAATCAAAACGCCTCTCACCCCCCGAACAATGAACTGTTGAGCAGCGCGGCGATTTCCTTGGCCATGATTTGCGCGATTTTCTGGCGCTTTTTGGCTTGCGTGAGGATGTTCTCGTCATAGCGGTTCGACAAAAAGCCCGTTTCCACCAGCATCGACGGCACATCCGGGCTGCGTAGCACCGCGAAATTGGCCGCGCGCATGGGCCGCTCCAGAAGCCGCCACTGTTTCCCCATGGCACGGATAAAGCCGACCTTGGCGCGTTCCGCCGTGTTGCGCGTGCGCCGCGCCGCAAGGTCGAATAAAATCTCCGCCACTTCCTTATCCGCGTGCGACAAATCGACGCCGCCGATGCTGTCCACGCGGTTTTCCCGCTCGGCAAGCGCATCGGCGAGTTTGTCCGAAGCCTTCTCCGACAGCGTATAGGCCGACATGCCGCGGGCGAATCCGTCCAGCGTGCTGTCCGCATGAACGGACACAAAAAAGTCGGCGCGCGCGTCGCGCCCTTTCTTCACACGCTCCGGCAGGGACAGGAAAACATCCGTCGCGCGCGTCAGCTTAACGTTGATGTCCGTCCGGTTAGCCAACGCCGACGCCATGCGCCGCGCGATGTCGAGCGTGATGTCCTTTTCCTGCACACCGCTTCGGCCGATGGCGCCGGGATCGTGCCCGCCGTGGCCGGGATCGATCATAAGCAGGCGCGGCGCGCGCGGTTTCTTGAGCGGTTTCGCCCGGCCGGTGACCGTTTTTTTTGCGGATGTTTTTTTTGCCGATGCCGCCAGCAACGGAAACGGCAGCGCCAACGCGAGCGAAAGAAAAGGCAAAGCCAAACCGAGCTTAAGCAACCGGCGGCGCAAGGCGCTTTCCGGCTCGTTGTCAGGCAAGGGCGTTAAAGGCGGCATGAAACGGGTGGCATTCAACAGTTAACGAATCAGCCAATGATATTAAGAGAAAAAGTGTGAAGAAAATATGGTGTGAAGAAGAAGTCCCTCTCCCCTTGCCCTCCTTCGCTAAAGCTACGGAGGGTCTTGGTCCCATGTCCGCCGAAGCTTGGCGTAGGCGGAAGGGAGAGGAAGCAAAAACTTGGCGTTACATCGTAACGCCTTAGATTTTGCAGGTGAGGGGTCCGCTTTTTACATACCCCTCCCCTAACCCCTCCCTCAAGGGGAGGGGAAAATAATGGTTACACCAATTCCTTAGCGTTGCGGCAGACGACGGAGGCTTCTTGCTCGGCGTCCCACGGCAAGCGGTCGTACTCAAGGCAAAGCTCGAGCGCCATGATCATTTCCGCGATCATCGCGCGGTGCTTGCCATAGACGTTGACGGCGTTGACGATGAACTCGGCATTGGCCTTGTGATCGGCGTATCCGGTTTTGGGGACGACGGCCACAACCTTCCAGCCATCCGTAGAACGAATATAAGCCTCGACGATAGCGCCGTCTTCGCCATAAGCAGCACGCCACGGCACGGGTGTGTAAGCGGTGGTGATTTTGACTTTGCGGCGTTTGGGCTTGGCTTCGCTCATGGCGGCCTGCGGAAAAAGCTTAGTTGCGCAATTCGTTCAGACGGAGATCGACCAGAAAACGGATGACCTCTTCGTAATCTTTCTGCTGAAGCTTTGTATAATGATCGACGCCGAAACCGGTTTCGAGAACGGCCTGCACGGTTTCCTCGGCGGCCTTCTGGTTGTGAGCGGTATAAGCGATAAGCGCACGGACGGACTTGAGCTCGTTATCATTGAGCGGCACCGCGCCTTGCAGCATAGCGTGACTAACGGCTTGGGGATTGACCTTCGGTTCGCTTTCCGTTTTCCCGGTGGCTTCCTGTTTGGCTTCAAATTCTTTCGTCATAATCTTTTCCTTAAAAACGCGACGTTAAAAAAATCAGGCCGCACAACGTATCATTGTCATGTCTTGCGCGCGGCACGCATTCATCAGTCTTTGTTCGGGATCGATATCGGCCATCTGCCACGACGGCGCTTTGACGGTCTTTTCGATTTCGGCGAGAACGGAATAAGCCGCCGCAGAACCGAAACGCTTTTCCAAATCAAAGAAACTGAACATCGCAAACTCCTGAAAAATGCTTTTTTTCGTAAAATGTAAGGCCACTATATAGGTCGGATAGGGTGAAAGCAAATGAAAAATCACGCCTTGTGATGAATAAAGTTACGCGAAAGTAATTTAATGGTCTTGAAACCATATCAAACTACCTGCTATGGGTAATTTGTTACTTAAATACAGATTAAAAATCATCATTTACCGTTAACTATAAATCATGTAATGTGACTTTTATGATCACCGGAAGACAGATTCGAGCGGCACGCGGTCTCTTGAGATGGAGGGTCGAAGACCTCTCTCAAAAGACCGGCCTTACCCGCGAAGCCATCACGCGCATCGAGGACGACTCCGTCCAGCCGCGCGAGGGCACGATCGCAAAGATCGTCCGCGCCTTCAATGAAAACGGCGTGGAGTTCACGGAGAACCAAGGCGTGCGGTTGAAACCGCAGAATGTCGAAGTGTTAGAAGGAACATCTGGATTTTTACGTTTTTACGATCATGTGTACAAGTACTTAAGTGAATATGGCGGTTTAGTGTGCGTCAGTGGAGTCAACGAAAAACTCTACGTCAAGTATCAGGGTGACTTTGCTGACGTTCATATGGATCGAATGGCCGAACTGGTTAAACGCCGTGACGATTTAATGATGCGGATTCTTGTCGAGGAAGGCGACTATAATTTTGTTGCCTCTGACTATGCTCAATACCGTTGGCAGCCCAAGGAGTATTTTTCTCCGGCCTCGTTCTATGTCTTTGGCGATAACTTAGCTTTAATTTCCTTTACGCATGAGCCTTCGCCCTTGGTTATCTTTATTAAGTCGTCAAGTTTAGCCGACGCTTACAGACAATCCTTCAACCAAGCATGGTCACAGGCCATAGAGCCACCTCCCCAAACGAAAAAGGGGCGTTCCAAATGAGCTTCCTGCAAGGCAGCATCGATCTCTTTTCCGGCAGACGCGTGTCGCACATGGGTTCCTACCAATATGTGGCTCATGCAGGAAAGCGCGATGGTAAAAGTATGTCGGGCGCAGAATTATGGGCCGAAATTGAAGCCGCAGAACTAAATTCAAACGATCCCAATTTGTTTAGTGCCGAAGAAACCTTGCTGCGAAAGGTTTCTCAAGAAATTGAACACCAGCTTCCTGCGGGAACCCCTGTGCTTGAAATGGGAACAGGAACCCCAAATGCTTTCCGCAAAAAAACACAGCTGATTATGCGTGCCATTCATAGCAATGAATATATCTGTGTCGATGAATCACGGGCTTTCTTGAATGAGCTCATTGCCAGCACGGCTTTATCGGGGATAAATGTTTATCCTATCGAAGATGATTTTTTTGAAGGAGACCCCTCCTATTTCAATGACATTGAAAGAGACGCGTTAATTTGTATGTTCGGCAGTACCATCGGCAATATTGTTGCTCCGCTCAACAACCAATTGCCGGAACGGGCTTTGATAGAGCATCTCAACACCATGGCCCATGCCATTAACAATGGTTATTTGCTTCTTTCTTTTGATGCCAATCAGAATGGAGAAAAAATAGTTTTTTTCTATGAAAAACAGGAGCTGTTTCAGTTAAACACATTTTACAGGATGGCCGCCGAGCTTCCCATTCAAGGCAATTTCGATCCTCAAGCGTTCGAATACGAAGCGACATGGATTCCAAGCTTGGGACAGCTTGCGCATATGGCTGTTGTCACCCGCAACATGGATTTCACGCTGGTGGACACAAAAATCTCCCTGCGCAAAAACCAAAGGCTCCACTTGAAAAACTCGTTCAAGTTCACGCCGGCATTTTTTGAACATTGTTGTAGCAAAGCAGGGTTGGACGTCATCAAATCATGGACGGATGAGTCCTTGACGCATGTTTACCTGCTTGGCAAGCAGCCGCACATTACCGTGCTTCCACAGCAAACATTGTTAACCTCTTTGCGCGCATAATGCGTTAACCCTACATTCCCTTTGCCCCGCGAATGGGGATAAGGCAGAGTGGTGTGCTCCGGAAACCGGACCAATAACAAAGCGAAATGTAATGCCTTTTTGCCCGTTCTTTTTCTGCCGCCGCTTTCGGATGGCGCTGATCGTTTTCACTCTTACTCTCGCCGCCCCTATCGCGTCCGCGCGCGCTGAAACGCCGGTTTGCCCGTCTTACGTCGATCCTCAAATCACGGTACAGCCTACCTACACAACGCCTTTTTATGACAGCACAAAAAGCGTACAGGAAATTCAGGTTATGTCGGGCCAGCCGGATATTGCTTACGCGGGGCTCCACAATCTCCCCGTCGGTCTTACGTCTTCGAATCTCCGGCTGGATTCGGCCTTCGAAGTTTCCACCCGCACCACGTCGCAGGACCCGACAGCTTGCGCGCAAATTTCGCGTTTTAACCTGAATTTCGGTTTCAGCGACACGACCGTCTATCTCGCGCGCGAGCTCCTGCCGCATTCATGCGGCTATGAAACGGTGCTTGAGCATGAATCGCGCCACGTGATGGTGGACCAGCAAATCCTGGCGGCTTACCTGCCGCAATTGCCCCCGCTTTTGGCGGCCAAGCTGCGGCAAACGGGCGTCGTGCATGCCGTTTCGACGGAAGTGGCAATAGAGCATCTGAACAACGTGATGCGCAATTACCTGCGCGATCTCGGCGCAGTCATCGCAAGAGTGCGCGAAAGACAGCAACAGCAAATCGACACGCTGGAGGAATACAAGCGCATCAGCCGGAGTTGCAACGGTGAAATCGCCCGCATGTTGGGCAACGAACCGTTGCCGCCTGACGACCAGCTCCCGGCGATTATTCAGTGAAGAATCCCTCTCCTCTTGCCCTCCTCCGCTAAAGCTTCGAAGGGTCATGAAACATGTGTCCGCCAAAGCTTTAGCGGAGGCGGGCTAACCCCTTCCTCGGGGGGAGGGGAACTTTTTTGGATGCTGAATGTTTTCTTACTTCCCCCGATTATACATTCCCACCAGCGTTGCCTGCGCAAGGATGTGGTCTTTCATTGCCACTTCGAGGTCATGCTTTTTCGGCGTGCCTTTCAAATCAAGCATCGTATCGAGCGCATAGAGTTTGTGAAAATACCGGTGCGTCCCGATGGGTGGGCACGGCCCCGTGTAACCGGTATGGCCTGCGTCGTTCAAGCCTTCGCGCGTGCCGGGTGGCAATTGCTTCAGGCCTTCGGGTAAGCCGGTCGTATCCGGCGGAATGTTAAACAGTATCCAATGCACATAGGTCATCTTCGGCGCCGCGGGATCGGGCGCGTCCGGGTCATCGACGATCAGCGCGAGGCTTTCCGTTCCCAATGGCACGCCTGACCACGTGAGCGCCGGCGACGTGTTTTTACCGTCGCACGTGCAAACGTCAGGCATAGGGCCTTTGTCGGTGAACGCAGGGGATTCGAGCTTGAGAGTCATGGGAACGCCTCCTTTGGAATGATCGCCGGCATGGACGAACGCCGCGCTAGACAGCGACACAACGCACGCAAACAGCAACAGGAAGAATGAACGTATCATCGATCCGCTTTCGCGCCGGGGATGACGGGGAGAATAATATCACACGCTCCCAAAGGACAAAGGCGGAATCACACCCAAACCACGTTCGCTTTCTCTCGTCATCCCCGCGAAGGCGGGGATCCATTTTTAAAGCTAAACCGGTAAGAAAAAATTAACCAATACACCTCTTTTTCACCATCCCTCGATAGGTACGCAAATGCGTTTTCCTATGGCCGAACAAGCCACTGGCTCGGACGCAACAGGTACGCAATGCGCGCCGAACAGGTACACACCTTGCTAAACAGGGGCCTGAAAAGTGAGGCGTGAAAGCAATTTCTTAGTCCTACCTGTGGTATTCTTCCTCATTCCGGCAATTCATATTCAAACCGACAATGGCGCACAATAAAGACAATAAATACAAAGACTTGGATAACTCTTCGCGGCTCAAGGAACTGTGGTATGGCACGGCTATTATTGCCTGCCTGACGACCACCGCCGCCAAGGCCTTGTTTTTCCCTGACTTTTCGATTCTCCCGGACAAGCTCCTCAACGCCTTCTCGGCCATCACCACGCCTGCCGCAACACCGGCTCAACCTGTTGTTTTTCCTGCAACAATTCAAGAAGCAAAACCCGCTGTCGCCGAAACGCCGTCCGCGCCGCAAGCCGCAATAGACGAAAAGAAAATGCAGCCGCTCCGCCTTCTCGATCCCGCAGCGGAAGAAAAAGAAAGAAAAGACTGGCATAACCGCGCTAAAAACTCTTTCCGTTTGGCGGTTCATTCCGGCTTCTGGAAAAAGCTCGATCGAATCAGCAAACTGATTGGCGCGCCGCTCGATCGCTCCGCCATGCTGACGGAACTTGAATCCAGCATGGGCCGAAATGCGCAACAAAACAAATCGACGGCCAAAGGCGTCGGGCAGATTGTCGAGGGTACGTTCCTCGATATGATCGGACGGTTCGGAAAACAGTTTCTTGCTCTTGTCGATTCCGGCAAGTTGCCCTTGAAGTCGAAAGAAGACCTGGAGGCCGTCGCGACCTTACGCCGTGTCGGTCCGTTCATCAAATTCGTTGCCGGCAAAACTCAGCTCGATGACAAAGGTTATCTTGCCTTATGTAAACACGAGGTTGAAAAAAAGCAAAAACTCCTGATGGCCAAACACGCGACGGCAAACAAAGGCAAAAAAGGGAAACAAAAGGGACAGTCTTTCAAGCTTCTCGAACTTCCCCCGCCGCCGCCGTTGCGCGACTTGGCTTTAAGTTTGCGGAAAAACGAAACTATTTCCCTCTATTTCACGTTTGTCGATCAATCTCGAAACAAACAGGAATTGCTGGAATATATCAACAATCTGGATAACGACGATCCGCGTTTATTTCTTATCAGCAAATACGGCGACGGTTTTCTTGATTATTCCACGCACCTGTGGGGCCCGGGGTTGACAAAAGACATGCTCATAGCGAACCCGGACAAGCCCATGCTGAAACTCACCACCGAAAAAGCGCTGGGGGACAATGGATTCCGGAAACCTGAAAAAACAACGGTTATGGATGTTTTGTATCCCTTAGCGCGCAAATGCAGCTATCTTCAAGAAGGGTTTAACGTCTGCATGACGGCGCCGCCGAAACCGGCGCAAGCGCCAAACAACGTAGCTCATCCGGCAAAACCCTTGAAGGTCGCTGCGGTCGAACCGGCTAAGAGCAGTCCGGAAAAGAAACCTGACAAGGCACCAAAGGGTGCGACGCCTCCGGCAAAGGCTGTAAAGGTTGCTGTAGCTGAACCCGTAAGAACCAAGCTCGAAAAAAAACCGGCCACGACACTCATCAAGGAAACCAGCCAACCCAAGCCCCCCCAAAACGGCAACGCGCAGCTTGCATTGCGGAACGTTAAAATCCCCGGCCTGCATCGCTAATCACGACAATAAATTTGCCCGCACTGTGCATCCTGTGACAAAGTCATATGATGCCTCGCTTTTCCTTTATCTTTCTGTTTTTCTTGCTGCTAGGCCTCGTTAATACTCGACCGGGTTTTGCCGAAGCCACCACGGAAACGGCGTTTTCGCCGTCGCCGGATGCCATCAGGCTCATCGTCCGGACCATCGATGAAGCGAAAACCAGCATCGATGTCGCCGCCTATTCGTTCACGTCAAAACCGGTTTCCGAAGCCCTGCTTGCGGCGCACCGCCGCGGCGTGGCGATACGCGTCTTGCTGGACAAGAGCCAGGGCAAACGGCATTACAAGGCAGCGGAAATTCTGCGCGACGCGGGCATCCCCATTCGCATCAACCGCCGTTACGCCATCATGCACAACAAGTACCTGATCATCGACGGCAAAACCGTGGAGACAGGCAGCTTTAACTTCACGGCCAACGCCCAAAAGCGGAACGCGGAAAATGTTATCGTCATCAAGGACGATGCCGCGATCGCTAAATTGTACATGGCGAATTGGGAAAAGCTGTGGAACGAAGGCGAAGCCTATTCGGTCGGCGCCTCGGCGCCGCCGCAGACATCCGAGCCGCAGCAGGCTCCGCAAAAACAAACTGCGCCGCGAGAACCGAAGCTTTCCTCTCGCGCCTATTGCAAAATCGTCAAACTGCTTTTTGATGTTTTTTCCCCGCACGCGTGGCAGTCGTCTTATTCGTCCCTTTGCCGGGTCGTTCTCGATTTGCCTAATGCACACGTAAACGGGTGCGAAGAGCCAGGGCAAATCTCCCCGCAGACGTCGTTTCCCGGGTCTGCCCCGGCTTCGCCCCTGCACCGCCCGTGCGCCGCGCCCGCTTCGCCGTAGCGCTGCTCCCTTTCCGCCCCTTGCCCGCCAGTGCGCCGAATTTAATGCCCTCTATTAACCTTAAGGGCGCTCATTAACCCTGATCTTGTTTGCTGAAAGTATTTCCGTGCGGTTTAATAGCCTTATATTGAAGGAAATTTTTTATGACGGAAATATTTTCATTCGGCGAGCATAAGCTGGAAAAGCAATGCCGTTTTCAGCCTCTGAAAACCTTGTTCGAGCGCCATCCCATTGTTTTGGTTGGCGACGAGCTTGGCGCGTTTTATCTCGACAAACGCGTCTTCCCAACGGACGACTGCAATGACCACAGCAACGACAACGACGCTTTTTTTCTTTGGGATAAACGCAACCAATACGAAACAAAAGTTTCCTACATGGAACTTGTACACGCCGCTTATGCCGCTGGCGCGCGTGATATTGTGATCGATATGGTTCCGGCAATGCAGCCGGGCCTTGATGAAGCTTTAAAAACGTATCGCGAAACAAGCATCCAATTCACAACGGAAATTCTTTTTCGTGCCCTTCTTATGAATGATACGGCCTCCCCAATGGATGCCGTCGTGCAAATGGCCGGCGCTTTGGGCATGAAAGTGCATGCTCTGAATACAGGCTTAACTGGCATGGCGACATTATTCCGCGTGGCGCCAGGCACGAAAAATGTACCGCAAAATTTCAGCCATGAGGAAAGGATAAAACATTACAAAGCGAATGGCTTTGAAAAAGACAAAGAAATTTTGAGGCAGCTTGTGCGCCGCCACCCGACCGAGGTGGAATTCGACACGATGCGCCAATATATGGAAATGCGCCTGGGCGACAAAAAAGAAGAGTTTGAAGAAAAGGTTTTCGACGAAACGCCAACGCAAAAGAAAATTCAGGCAACGCTTGGCGATAAGCCATTTTTGGGCTTTTTCCAAAACGCACGTTTGTTTCAATCGACTGCCGATCTCGACGAAAAACTTCGCGAAGCTTATGGGGAACAGAACGTGGCAAGGCTATCCCTCATTCCCGTCGAAGACATGCCCAAACCGGCGCAGTATCAGTTCCGCTATTCAAGGAAAAACTGCGCGGTAGCTATGACAAAAGAGTACGTGCGTGTGCAACGCGTCGTTGATGTTAATGTCTTCAGACCAACCCCCGTTTCCGAAAACACAATACCCGCCGCTCCGTTCAATCGAGAGCCTGCAAACGCTGAAGGCCGAATGATTTAGGGCAGAATTGGCTGCGCCACCTGAAGCTTTAGGGTAAGGTGGTGGATCAGACAGGAAAAAAATCTAGCCACAGCTTATTCGAATAACTGAACTATGGGTCAGCTTTTTTTCAACAATTTCCGGTTGTTATCGGGGGAAAGCTCTTTAGCAGTTCGGAACCCGATTTAGGGAGCAAGCAACGAGTTTCGACGATTAGCCTCCTGAGCCTGCTTTACGCAACGATATGCTTCAGCGATTGGGGCAACCCCCTCATCTTCGCCATAGAATACGTCTGTAGCAGGTTGGATACCGGGCATATTTTTAGCATCGCCATATACAAGCGCCGTACCGGGTTTGAATATTACTTGGTGTTTTATGATAGTGATTATGTCTCGCCCTCTCACATCGACAGGCTGGAGACCATTGTCCATCAGAACCTCGAACAGATCTTTATCGGGATTAATATTAAATTTCTTCGCTTTTAGACAAACGGGTACCGGCTCGGGATCTTGGAAATATGAACCTAATCGCGTTTCCCCGTCTATGAAAGACACGGAGTTAAGAGAAACACTGGCCCTAAGCAAATCGGCGGGAACTCTGAATGACAAATGCACAGGAATAGTTTGGCCAGATTTTAAAGGCTGACTAAGCTCGAACTCCTTATGGTCCGGTATTATATTGGAGAAAGAGTCCCGACCCCGCATAGTCAAAGTAAGTTTAGTTTTTACAATATCTTTTACTCCCGTGTTTTTAATGTATAATGTGATATATGTTTCGTATGACATACATGTCCCAGAGAACAAAAAGCCCTCACCGCACGCGCGTTCCGTTGATCTGTCTTCGGCATCAAAACTCACGCTTAAAATCTGTCGGGCTTTAACAGGAAAAAGCGTTGCGTTTTTATCGGAAACATTTGAAACGCAACCCGCTACGAGCGACAGAACGGAAAGGACAACTAAGGTTTTGGTTTTTGTCATGAGACATAAAACTCCCCGCTTACCCCTAATGGATAAATCTAAAAGCTGTTATAGTAGCAAGCTTATCCTAAAAAATTAAAAAAGAAACCTTGTAGAGCTTTGGTGCTCAAGATAGGATTTTTGGTTAATGGTGGAGCCAAGGGGGATCGAACCCCTGACCTCGACAATGCCATTGTCGCGCTCTCCCAGCTGAGCTATGGCCCCACGCGCTGGAGCCGCGGAAAATGGCCGATCTGGGCCGGAAAGACAAGACTTTTTCCTAAGAGGCTGGGAGTCCTGTTTTTTCAGGGCCGATTTCCCGATAGATTAACTCAAGATTTCCTTCCAGACCGCAAGTGTCGCTGCATTAAACCCAAGCACCGTAAAGTCCTTTAAAGTACGCTGGCTTATTGACCGATAGGCCTTTTTAGTTTCGTCTTCATTATCCAGAGAGGCCAAGTCCACAGCCTTTTTCAATTGTTCAACACACCCTGTCAAATCGTCTTCATCCGCCCAAAAGCCGTTTTCCGTCGTCGCGTATTCACGTCCGCCGACGCCCGTAAAACCTGCCACAACGCAGCCTGACGCCATCGCTTCCAGTGGCGTTAGGCCCAAGCCTTCCAAACGGCCAAGCGATAAAAACACACCCGCCTCGCCCATCATCTTCACTACCTCATCCTCAGGCTTGTCTTTCACTTCCTGCCACTCCCAGTCACGGTATTCGGGATACGCAAAACGAAACATATCGCGGATAAACAGCGCTTCCACCGGTCGCTTGCGTGGCATGTAGAGAATACGTTTTTGCTTAACCCGGGTTTTATATGTTTCCGTATCAATACCGCACGGTATTAAATGCGCCTTCAGCGACGGATGACGTTTCTTCGCATGATCGAAGGTAATCTTGCTGCAGCAAAGAATATGCGACGCGCCATAGTCGGCAAAACTATTTGCATTGCCTATTCCCAGAACACCGAAAAAATGATTTTGCGAGTCAATGACCTTCCGCTGCGGCCAGTCCTTGAATAAGGCGAGAATGTTTGGTTGATCTTCCGGCAAAACATAAATCTGTTCGGCGTCGCGGTTGAAAATCCCCTGCCCGGCAATCGGCGCGGCACTTGGAAACCACGCGGGGCGGCGGCCTTGTTCCTCAAACACAATCGCGTCAAAGCCCGCCGCACCAAGCGTTTCGCACATGCGAAAGACGCGTTTAATCCCGCCATTAATCATCGTAACAGGCGGACAAAAGAAAACAATTTGCATAAAACCTCGGCATAGTGGGGGGGTTCACATTAGCGCGTCGATTCTTTTCACGAAAGACGATTAAGCAATATTGACGCTTAAAAACTTTCTCTCTACCTTTCGCTTATCCGGGGTGTCCTGCGCCGCAGGGCTGAGATTAGACCCGCCGAACCTGATCTGGATCATGCCAGCGAAGGGAGTTTCGCCATTTCCGCGCATTTCACAGCGGCCTCAAACGCCGCGTTTCTCTCGAAACCCCGTCCCTTTTTCCTCTCGCCGGAACCAGCAGGGCGGCGGATTGTGTGCAGCTTCTCCTATCTGCAACGCATCCGCAAAAGCGCAACCGCAAACATTTGGTTCCCCTCCGATTTGCATCAAGCGGTGGCCGAACGTATTGAAGCTGGCGACACATCGGTCCTGGATGAATTCAACGTGGAGTGGGCCGCCGTGCGCCAGTTCGAGCTGTTGCAGGAAGCCGACAATTTTTATATCTACGATCTAGAAGTAACGAACTTCAAACGCGCCTATGAAGACATCTTGAAAATGCGCGCAGGCGGTTATCGCGTCACCCTTATAACGCTGGGCAATTATATCGAACCTACCGATTATGACGAGCTGCGCCTTCTCGACATCCGCCTGCAGGACGAAATCACGCGCATTATTCATATGCTTTACCTTGAAGAGCAAAGCACCGCATCGAGCAGAGGTCATTGCGAAACGTTAAGGTCTGGAAACTGGAATTACACAGAAGCCTTGCCACACGTGGCCGTTACACTGGGTGCTATGAACGTTTTCAACAAAAGCTCAACACACATTCTTCGTCAACAAAAGCTGACTCATCGTTTTTTCCAAATTTTGGATTTGTTGCCCCAACGGCATATTGTGCATGACGTGGCTGTTGGTCTTACGCTGCCTGATGCGACCAAGGAACGTAATTGGGTTTATCTTGCGCACACGGAACATCAATACCACGCATTCCAGCAAGTTCTCGGTACTGTTTTCGGCCAGTTCGATCATATCTCTCTTGGCGCCTTACACGAACGCAAAAACGCTGGGCGCGAAACCATGCCGATGATGCACCATATGCGTGGCTATGGTGAACGTTTAGCCCCGCAGCATCAGAAATATTATAGAGATTTGGCGCACATGGCACAAAGCACGGGCCAACATAGGCCGCACTGATAACTAGTCGACATCTACAAACGAAACTTTTACGCCTGCTTCAGCCAACTTAATGAGCCCGACCTTAATGCTATTCTTCCATTTTGTTTTAACGCGCGAAGAATGACGCAAGGATTTTATGGGAACAAAAACTTCACGAATCCCGAGTTCGGCAATCAGGCCCGCACAAATAGCGCAAGGCTCCAACGTAACGTAAAGCTGTGCTCCTTTTAAATTAGCCCGATGACGCGCCGCAGCAGCAATCGCTAATTGTTCCGCACAATTGATCCACAGCGAGCGTCCATTCGTATCCGTGCGCCCTGAACGAGAACTGTTTACGCCGCGCGCAAAACGATTGACGGCCTTGCCGATAGCCCGGCCCTTCGCATCCACAAGAATAGCCCCAACCCTCACAACAGGATGCGGGCTTCCGCCACACTGGGCAGGCCTACGCGCCAAAGCAGAGGCTTTGGCAAGCCATATGCGATGTTTATCATTATTGCTTTTTTTCTTCATGCCCGAAACCCAACCAAGAAACCTTGCGATTATTATGTCATTTATCATTATATTTCTGAACAACCTTTTTCATTTCCGGGCTTATAGAGAATTGGCCATTTGGTCAAAGTTATTAAAAATATAAGGGATACCTTCTCTGGTTAATTACTTTATATATTTTTGAGTCCAGCCGCACGTCTCACGTGCCATAAATCACAACAGGTGTTTTCTGCAATAGCTTTTGAGCGGCTTCCGATGAGTAAACCAGTTCAGGCTCCATCTCCTGCGCAATAGCAACATTCGCCGCCAAGAAGCCAAAGAAAAAAATCAGACAAATTGCAACACTGCGCATGAGTTTCTCCCTGCCAGTTTATGTCAAGTTAATGCCGCGACCATAACATTTAGTTAATCCTAAATAACAGCCTTTTTCAGCCAAATTTAACGGCTTGGTAAAGATCTGGACATCGCTGTTTTCGAAGGGTAGTAACAGCGGATCTGTTTTTTACTCGAGGTTATCCATGCTCCGCCCACTCCATTTCATCCCGCACGATACAAAAATCGACTTTGTCTCCCTTCGGTGGTGGGCTTTCAGCATAACCATCTTTCTCATGCTTATTACTGTTGGAGCGTTAGCAACCAAGGGGCTAAACTTCGGTATTGATTTTAAGGGTGGTATTTTAATCGAGGCGAAAGCGCCGAAAGCTATTGATGTCGGTTCGCTGCGTAGCGACCTTGGGACTCTTAATTTAGGTGAAATATCCTTACAGGAATTTGGGGATCCTACCGGCGTTCTGATCCGTATTCAACGACAGGAAGGCGACGAAACAGCCCAGCAACGCGCTATTGAGGCTGTTCGAAATAAAATGGGGGCAGATTATGAATACCGCCGCGTTGAAGTTGTAGGCCCTACTGTTGGCAATGAATTGTTGCATGCTGGTTTGTTGGCTACAGGTCTTGCCGTTTTAGCCATTGGCTTTTATGTTGCTGTGCGTTTTGAATGGCAATTTGGACTTGCGGCTTTTCTCGCAACCTTGCACGACGTTTTTGTGACGGTTGGTCTTTATTCTTTTTTGCAGCTCGACTTTAACTTGACCGCTATTGCAGCGCTGTTGACGCTTGCGGGTTATTCCATTAATGACACGGTCGTTGTTTTCGACCGCATTCGTGAAATGCTACGGCGACAAAAGGCAACGGATTTGCGTGCCGTTATTAACGACTCCGTTAACCAGACCTTGTCCCGCACCCTCATGACAGCTAGCACGACTTTGTTGGCGCTCTTACCATTGGTGTTTATGGGAGGGCCGACTTTGATCAATTTCTCGTTGGCTCTGACGTGGGGCATCATAGTAGGCACATACTCATCCATTTACATGGCCGCGGCACTTTTAATTTATATGCCGCCGCTTCGCCGTATTGAAAGAGCCCCCGCAAAAGCAAGGCAAGCCTAGCGCAAATAGGTTATGTATATTCCCGCAAGAAGACCGAAAAACAAAAACGGCGCGAAGTGCACATATGTTTTTGATTGTTCTTCCGGCAACGTTTCGCTATTACTGGCTGCGTAAAAACGGCGTGTCCATAAGGCCAACTTTTTAATCCCCAACCACGATAACCCAAGCCAGGCGGCTAATACCCAAGCTATTAACGCGGGTTTAATGGAAAATGTTGTGATCGCTAACAATGTCCACTTAACATCCCCCATCCCGTAGGCATCGCGCTTGAAGGCATAATAATAAAACTGGTTTACAGCATACAGAATAAGCGATACGCCAATGCCTGCCATAAGATAACGCGAGGCAAGCTCCCAGTCCTTATAGACACCGCGCATGGCAACGATGACCAGCAGACCAAAAAAAATGATGGGATCCGGCACACGCGCCGAATGTGCATCCACCGCCGCGGCAATACCGAGAATTAAAAGCATAACAAGCGGAAGCCAACTTGCAGCTGGAGTTAATTCAATAGCCAAAGAAAGATGCGTCAGGGCTTGTTCCAAAGGGGACCACCATGAGTTGAGCGCGCTGAAATCCATGTCCCCAACTGACCTCCGGTCTATTTATTAAAGGTTGCTTTTCGCGGATGTGCCCTCGGATTGGGTGTTGTCCGTATCTCCCTTGTCCGGTGATAACGGGTTTGGGAATTCTGCCGGATTTGCAAGCTGGCTTATATCCCATAACTTTTCGGCGGTTTCACGCGCAAGCTGCTTCCACCGCTGCGCATCGGATTGGCTGAGATTAAGCTGTTGTTCCATTTCAAACGCTCGACGGCGCCAAAAATCTATTTGTGTTGCCAAGCTTTGGTTTACACTCAAAAGTACATCCACTTGCTGCTCAAGCTGCGCGATTTGGGCTCCAAGATGACCGTGCTGTCCCGAAAAAAACGACCGGGACAGGGAAAAACGTGACCGGCTGGACGCCGCGCGT
>CAYNLV010000002.1:15234-33503 GCA_964398175.1 uncultured Rhodospirillaceae bacterium | reverse complement strand
AATGAATAATGAACTCGACGAAGAGTCATCTTTTACGCGTGCGGCAGAGCCTTTTCACGACTTCATGTTGAAACACACCCGCACGAAAGACCTCGATCTTTTTCTGCAATTGGCCAAGATTGACACGGCGCGCGACCCAAACACAAAAGACCTCACCGACAAAAACGTCCCCTTCCGCGCTCTTATTCCCTCGTTCATGATTTCGGAATTGCGCCGGGCTTTTGAAATCGGCTTTTTAATATTCTTGCCCTTCCTTATCATTGACATGGTTATTGCTTCGCTTTTGATGTCGATGGGCATGATGATGTTGCCGCCATCGGTCATTTCGATGCCCTTTAAAATTATCTTTTTCGTATTGGTGGATGGCTGGTTCCTCGTTGCCGGCAGCCTTATTAAAAGCTATGGTAATTTATAGCCTTTCTGGCAATAGTTTAGTTTTCGTTTACAATCGATTAAATTGTGCTTGAAAACTTGTTAATTATCGCGACACCGCCACAATTTCAGAAAAAAGGAACCTGATTTAATCTTTGTTTTACAGGTATGGGAGTATAAGCAAGCCATGCAGCAGAAAAAGCTCTATGAATTGGATTTTGTTGATCTTTACGTTTGTCTCGAAGGCGAAGCCGAACCGCATTACAGCCGCACAGCCGGTCGCGCGCTAAAGGATCAAGAAATCGACATTCCGCCGGATTTCCGCGATGCGGTTAACAATCTGGGCAACTATTTGCGTGCCAACTTTAAAGAAGATGAAATGGGCCTGACTTTTGATCGCGTCCGTTTGCGCGCCGCCAAAGTTCGAACTGCTTCGGGTTTATTGTGGGCGGCCATGCGTAAAATCAATGCTGTTCCCATGCCAATCGATAAACTCGGCTTCATGCCGACTCTTGTGCCTCATTTGCAAAACTTGGGGCAACGTGATGGTTTGGTTTTGATTTGTGGTTCAACCGGACAAGGCAAAACAACAACGTCATGCTCTCTTTTAGCCGATTATCTTTCACGCTACGGCGGCGTGGCCTTCACCATTGAAGACCCTGTGGAATACAACCTTGAAGGACGCCACGGCACCAGCGGTTATTGCTACCAGGTTGAAGTCCGTGAAGATCACGAGTGGGCAGAAATGCTCAAACGCAGTCTTCGCTGGCATCCCCGGTATATCTTTGTCGGTGAGATTCGCACACCGGGAGCCGCGAACCAGTTATTGCGTGCCGCGACATCGGGCCATCTTGTCATCACGTCCGTCCATTCGGGTTCAATTGAAGAAGCTCTTGAAGGCCTCTTGCAACTCGCCGAACAGGCATTGGGCGACCGGGCAACCATCTTATTGGCTACAGGTCTCACAGCCGTCATCCACCAGACTTTAAGCTCCCGTGGACTCGATGCCCATTTCTATATTACCGAGCCACTTAACCCGGCTTCGGCTTTCCGGGCCTGTATACGCGACAAACGGATCGGTCAAACCCGCACGCTGATTGACCAGCAGGTGGCCTTGCTGCGTCAGGGTGGTCGTATCTTCCGCGACGGTTCAGCCTAAAGAAACCACAAGACACAGATCGGGAATCAGAACTATCTTCAGGTTATGAGGCCTGAAGATCTATCGCTCCTGAACAGCCCTAATGCTGATTTCATAGCGCAGTTGTATACGCGCTATCTTGACGATCCATCTTTAGTTGATGGGGCTTGGCGCCGTTTCTTTGCTTCTCTAAACGACGGCAGCGCATCGGAAGAACGCACCGATGAACAACCACTCGTTTATCGCCGGACAAAAAATAAACCCTTGTCTATCCTAACGGATAATGCAAGCGAACCGACATCCGCCATTCTCGACAGCTTACGAGCTCTATGGCTTATTCGCACTTACCGGATGCGCGGGCATTTACTGGCTAAACTTGATCCGCTCGGCTTATCTGAAGTAATTCAATATACGGAGTTTGACCCTGCCAGTTACGGTTTTGCCGATTACGATCTTGGACGGTCAGTCTTCATTGACGGGATGCTGGGGTTACAGACGGCAACCGTAAATCAAATCATCGAACGTTTACACAAAATATATTGCGGAAGCGTCGGCATCGAATACATGCACATTCAGGATCCTGCGCAACGCCGCTGGATACGCGATCGTCTTGAAACGTCCCCAAAAGCGCCGCCTTATGACCCGGTGTTCAAGACCCATATTCTTCAGCGTCTTACGGCAGCAGAGAGTTTTGAGAAGTTCCTCCAGACCAAATTCCCCGGCACAGCGCGTTTCAGCCTTGAAGGCGCTGAAGCGCTAATTCCCGCGATGGAAGCCATCCTTGCGACCAGCGCGTTTCTGGGTATGCAGAAAACCGTTATCGGGATGGCGCATCGCGGGCGTCTGAATGTTTTAGCCAACATCCTCAACAAGTCATTAGCCGCTATTTTCGCGGAATTTCAGGGCACACCAGCCTATCCGGACAGCGTGCAAGGCTCAGGCGATTTGAAATACCATCTTGGCACTTCGACAGATCGGGAATTCGGCGGCAAGCAAGTGCGGCTTACCTTGATACCTAACCCCTCGCATTTGGAGTTCGTCGATCCTGTCGTTGCCGGCCGCGTTCGGGCAAAACAACAGCAGTGTGCTGGTGACGCTACATTAAATGACAAAGCGCGCCAGCAAATCATGGGGCTGCTGATCCATGGTGACGCGGCTTTTGCGGGGCAAGGCATCGCGGCAGAAACGTTGATGCTTTCCGAACTTCGCGGTTATTCGACCGGCGGCATGGTGCATATTATCATCAACAATCAAGTCGGGTTTACTACCAGCCCGCGTTACGCGCGCTCCGGTGTTTATTGCACTGATGTCGCAAAGATGATTCAAGCGCCCGTTTTTCATGTAAACGGAAACGATGTTGAAGCGGTCATTCGCGTAGCGCATCTGGCCGCCACCTTTCGGCAACAATTCCATCGTGACGTCATCATCGATCTTGTTTGTTACCGCCGTCACGGCCATAGCGAAAATGACGAACCTTCTTTTACTCAACCGCTGATGGTTGCCAAGATCAAGGGCCTCCCGACGGCACGCGAGCTCTACACCCAAAAACTGGTAGCCGAAGATATTCTCAAACAAAACGAAGCTGAGAAGCTCAATAACGATTGTCTCGTTGAACTTACAAAGAATTTTGAAGAAGCCGCCGACTATAAACCCAATAAGGCCGACTGGCTTGAAGGGCATTGGCTGAGCATGGCTAACACCGAACAAAGGGATGAGCCTACAGGCGTTGATGTCAACACACTTCGCGAAATCGGGGGACACATCGCACACAAGCCAGAGGGGTTCAATATCCATCCCAAAATAGAGACAATATTGAAAGGTCGCCGCCTAATGATTGAAAACGGCGAAGGCATCGACTGGCCGACCGCTGAAGCACTGGCCTTCGGATCGCTAGTGCTTGAAAACCATCCCCTCCGAATTTCCGGGCAGGACTGCGGCCGCGGTACCTTTGCGCAGCGCCACGCCATCCTATACGACCAAAAAAATGAACAGCGTTATATTCCATTGAACGGCATTCACTCCAAACAAGCCCTTTTTGAAGCGCACGACAGCCCGCTTTCCGAAGCGGCAGTGCTCGGCTTTGAATATGGCTTTTCGCTGGCGGGCCCGGAAACCCTCGTGTGCTGGGAAGCTCAATTCGGCGATTTTACGAACGTCGCGCAGGTCATCATCGATCAATTTATCGCTTCAGGCGAAACCAAATGGCTACGTTTGTCCGGCCTCACGCTTCTTTTGCCGCATGGATACGAAGGCCAAGGTCCGGAGCATTCCTCCGCGCGGTTGGAGCGTTTTCTGGAAATGTGCGGGCGGAACAATTGGCAAGTTGCCCAGTGTACAACACCAGCCAATTATTTCCATATTCTGCGCCGCCAGGTTAAACGAAATTACCGCAAGCCTCTTGTGCTTTTCACGCCGAAAAGTCTCCTCTTCGACACGTTGTGTGTTTCGCGCCTTACCGATATGCGCCCCGGCACATCGTTCCAACCTGTGATCGGCGATAGCGATGCCCTTTTGACAAAGGACGACAAAATCCTGCGTGTTATTATATGCAGCGGCAAAATCTATTATGCTCTTTACAAGTCACGTGCCGCCAAAAAAATCGACGATGTGGTCCTTGTTCGTCTTGAGCAGTTTTATCCATTCCCTGCTAAAGAGCTGGGCGAAATTTTGGCCCGTTATCCGAATGCGGAAATCGTATGGTGCCAGGAAGAACCCGAAAACATGGGGGCGTGGCACTTTCTTGATCGCCGTATCGAAGCCGCGCTCGCCCAAATCAAGCATAAAACCGGGCGCCCTTCATGCGTCGCTCGGCCAGAATCCCCATCCCCCGCCACCGGATCGCTGTCCAAACACCTCCAACAACAACAGGCATTGGTGGAAAAAGCCTTGCACGTTACAAGTGCGGAAATCTGGTCGGAATAGGCATGCAATTCGCTTCTCTAAAAAAACTCGCCATTCTTTCGTTCCTCGAACCATGGCGCGATCGGACACGTGCAAAAATTTTTCTTGCCGGAACAGTGGGTGTTTTTGCGGCCTCCATGCTTAGTATGGCTCTAAACTACGGCATTGCAGGCGAAGGCTTTAAGGTCACGATTTCTTTTCAAATTGCCCGACTTGCCCTCCTTGGCTTTTTGGGCATTACTTTTTCCTATTGGTGCCTTTCGCATAAGAGCCATCGGCTTTATGTCCTTGCCAGCCAAAGCCTTGGGCTCATGCTTTTGATGACAAACCCTCATTCCGCTTTCACAAACGCCATCGGTTTCTTTTTCACCAGTTCGCCATTCTGGGCCATTTTTAGTCTCCGTTTCGCCGGCCAGCAATCGCGCACCAACCACGGGCACGAGATCGCCCTTTCAAGCTTTCTTTCCATCCTGTCCGGATCGGCGGGCACGTTTTGCGGCGGATATTTGCTCGACATAGGCCTTTATCAACTGGCCATTTTTATCAGTGCCGTACTCTTTCTTATTGCAACGCAGTTGCTCATAAGACCCATACCTTCCCCTCCTTCGCCGCGCCAAACGTGGAAAGTCTTGCGCCAACGCGATCCTTCCACGCGCATCACTCTTTACAACGGTATTCTGAGCACTGTACAGGATGTCAGCCTAACGATATGGCTGCGCGCCATCGGCCAATCAGCCCTTTCGGCGGGCACATTGCTGGCCTTACAACCCATTCTGGGATTTATCATCACGCCCATAATCGGCCGCCTTGTTCAAGCGGGCGGCATGAAGAGCATCCGGGTCGGCGGCATAAACATCCTGCTTGGCTGGCTCCTGTTGATACCGGCCTTGCGCCAGTCATGGCTTTTCCTGCCTTCCTTTGCCCTGATGGCGGCAGGCATCAATCTTATCACGTCAGCCGAAGTCAATCGCTGGTTCAAACTGCGTTCGGCCACAGGCATTGTTGCCCGCGAAGTGGCGCTAGCCATGGGCCGCTGTCCGACCTTTACTGTTACCTTGCCGATTATATTCCTTATCCCATCGCTCTATCCAATAACCGGAATCGCAACGGCCCTCTTGTTTATCTTTGGTGTACGGCCTCTCAAAATCAAAAAGACTTCCAAGGCCCGGCGAATCGCGTAACATTGGCGCTGCTCTCACCAGACAGGTAACCGTGCCTCTATGCCTGCACTTTTACGCCATTTTCGTCTGAAAGATCCCGATGCCGGGATTAACCCCTATAACGTCGCCACAAAAAAAAGCGCACCGGACCCCGTTACTTTAGCTCCGCGCTCTCATCGGCCAAGGCCCCGCGCAACCGAAGAAAAGCGGGTTTGTCTTACGCCGCCCCGCCTTCGCGCCGTGCAACAAATGATGTCGGCCCAACGAGAGGCCGTCCGGATGACCGTCTTTAACGAAGTCGATATGAGCAATATCATGGCGCTTCGCCATATGTTCAATGATAGCCATCGTTTCAGGGGCGAGACCTCGACAGGCTATATGCCCTATTTCGTCAAGGCTTGCGCGCTGGCTCTTCAAAAGTTCTCGGCTATGAACGCCGCTATTGATGGCAATGACCTTATATATAGGACATATTGCGATATCGCCGTTACGATCGGCACGGATAAATGCCATGCCGCGCCAATTTTGGCGTTTGCCGATCGGTTTACGCTTTCGGCCATTGAGACAAAACTTGGCGAACTGGCCCGTTTTATTGACGATGGAACCTTGTCGCCGGAAAGCCTGATGGGCGGAACGTTCACCATTACAGACGCGAGCCTTTATGGTTCTTTAATGTCAACCCCTGCGCTCATTGCCCATCAAGCCGGCGTTTTAGCTCTCCACACGATCTCCGAACGGCCCGTCGTCATCGATGGAAATATTAAGGTGCGCCCGGTCATGAACCTCGCGCTAAGCTACGACGCGCGCATCGTGCCCGATCGTACGGCAACGGCGTTCCTTGCCTTCATCAAAGGATGCGTTGAAAAACCGGAAAGCTCTTTGCTTCGGGATTAATTATACCGTTAGTTATCGATGAAATGTCAGAACGTTTGGTTTTACCTGCCGGCGTAACGCTATTTCCGCCCTTTTCACAGCCCCACAGAACTCTGGTGGGGCATGGAACGAAAAATCGACATATTCGTGTTCTCTCTGACTAACAGTTTTGCCATATCCGATATGAACCGTTGTTAGGCCTGCTTTTTTTGCTGATTTGTGATTGAGTAATGAATCATCCACAAGAACAGCCTCATCAGGCGAAACATCCATTTTTTTCAACGCTTCGCGATAAGCTTCGCCGCCGTTGGATTTGGGGTTATAGCCGACATCTTCAAAAGCAAGAATGGCATCGTCCGGAAAAACTTCCCTCAAACCGAATTCTTTCGATTTATCGATAAGCCATCCCCGGTCAGCGTGAGAAAATATAACGACCTTACCTGGAAAGGCCTGGAAATCTTCCGGCGTCAACGGCGAAGGCGCCGTCAGTTGCCTGTCTAAATTATCGTGATACTCGTGATGCCACGCAGTAGCATCCATCCCATAAAGCTCGCAAAACGCCATATAGCTGACGCCATATTTTTGAAGCGACTTCTTCTTTATTTGAAAAGCTTCTTCATAGGAGAGCTGCACATCCGGCGACAACTTGTTGACAAGCTGCATCGCAACGCGGGTGCCGATATCATCGCAATGATCGTAAAACTCAGGGGTATAAGGAAAAATGGTGCCGTCAAAATCGAAAAAATATACTTTCTTGCCCTGAACCAGAGAACGGTACTGCCCAGCGGAACGAATCATTTCCCCTCCAAATACCTACCTAATGGCCGCTAGATAGGGGCGCGGATACCTGAAAGTCAAATGCCTTTTGAGGTTAAAAGCGTTCTAAACTAAAAAATATTTTTTGGTGCACCCAAGTATCACACAAAAATTAACCATGCTTGCGTTTTCGAATCGGCTTTTAAGGAGTTATTAAGGACACCCCATATTGAGGCGAACAAAAACTGTGGATAAAAAAGGGAACATAGCGTCCAAAACAACTCTATCCTAGAAATTCCCACAACCAAGATTCGTCCCTCGAAAAATAATTTATCTTTTAAAAACGGTTGACTATAGTCGCGGCAACAATTTCTTGCTGAGCAAATTGTTGTCTTTCTACTCAAACACATTGCATGAGATTGTCGTTTGTATAGCCAGCAAATATAGGACCCAAAATATGAAAATTTTTGTTCCCGAATTTCGATATGAAAGGCCTTCTTGTAAAAACGGCGCCATTATCAAAATGCTTGTCGAGGTCGATCGCCGCGATTTATACCGGATCATCGATTATTGGAAACACATGGATAAAATTGAGCAAACAATTAACGATTGTTTGTTGCGAGAAAGTATTGAAACTGTTTGTGAATATCCAATAAAACGCGAAACGTTATCTCCTTTTTTGCTACGTCCGCATATCACGGTCCACAGCGGCGCACGTGAACCTGAACCTTTTTGTAAGGAAATTTTTGAAAGAGCTATGTATGAAACCGGCCAACTCGTCGCCGCAAATGGATTCAATCTGTGGTATGGCGGTGGGGATGGCGGCTTAATGGGCCTGACGGCCAAAGGTTTCTTTGAACAAAATCGTCATTATGAACGTAAAGACCAGTACACTATTCAGATTATGCCTGCCGATTTTGTTGTGGGCGTTAAAAGTTCTAATGGTGCCGTACCCGCTAATGAAGGCCTTGGTAGCACATCTGATGCCGTTATTGTGTTGCCGGACTTTGTCGATCGCCGCGAATTATTAGACAGCCGGTTCACTGCATCAATAACGGGACCCGGCGGATCCGGCACTCTAGACGAACTCTATGATATTCTTGTCCACGCCAAAACCGGCCTTCGCGCCATGCATAGCTACGTACTTAATCTTTTCATTCCGGAATTTAACGAGGGATACTACGAACTCCCACGCAAACAGATAGAACGTGGCATTACTTGCGGCATGGAATCCTCAAAATCGCGGAAGCACATTCGTTTCATGGAAACGCCGCAGGCCATTATGGAACACCTTATGAACGTTTTGGATGAAACCGGCAATAATCCGCAAATAATTTATGAAATTAACCGCCGCATCTACGATCAGCGGCAAGGGTTAGGACGCGGAAGTCTGTACACCCCCTTTCGACGCGCACACAGCCTGCAGTAAGCGGCAGTAACTTATTTATTAGAATTCTTGTCTTTCTGTGCTTTACCTCCTCGCCCTTGGATGCGCCGCGCGATAGACGTTTGAAAGCTGGCTCGCGTCCACTTTTGTATAGAGTTGGGTTGTTGAGAGAGAGCTGTGACCCAAGAGCTCCTGGAGGCTGCGTAAATCGGCCCCAGAGGTAAGCAAATGCGTCGCAAAACTGTGACGCAAGGCGTGAGGCGTGACCGTATCCGGCAGGTTCAGATCGCGCCGAAGACGGCGCAGCGCACGCTGGGCCACGCCGGGATTAAGCACTTCACCCCGTAAGCCAATGAAAATAAAGTCCTTTCCGGTCAATGGGTAAGGGCATGCCTTCAGATACTTATCCACAGCCTCCTGAACGACAGGCAAAAGGGGAACTGATCGTTGCTTGTTGCCTTTGCCTGTGATCACCACGCGATCTTTCGCCGCGAGATCAAGTTTGTGAAGCCCCAACGCTTCGCTGATACGTAACCCTGCGCCATAAAGAAGGGTGAACAGCGCCTCATCGCGCAAGCCGATCCACTGTTCCTCGGGCACGTTTTTCGCGAGCGCGACGATATCCTGCGCGCTTATTTCCGGCACCGGGCGCGGCAGGCGCTTTTTCGTCTTTGGCGTTTTCAGCAAGTCAATCGCGCTGTTGTGCATCTGGCCCGTGCGATCGAGCCACTTGAAAAAATTCCGCACACCGGCGACTGCACGCGCGCGTGATGCGGCTTCTTTATTATGCGTTGCGCTATGGGCCAGCCACGCCCGAAAATCGGTGAGAGTCAGGGCTGCGAGCGTTTTGAGTTTGACGGTTCCGCCGCGATAGTGGTTTATAAAATTCAAAAGACTCGCCAAATCGAAATGATAGGAACTCAAAGTGTGGCGCGAGGCGCGGCGCTCGTCACGGAGCCACTCCTGCCAAGACGTCATCGCAGCTTGAAGGTCTTCGGCGACGGGAAGTTGGTTAATGGAGTTATTTGATTTCGTCATTAATCATAACCAACAGGTACGCAAACATAAAAAAGCATAGACGAACGGTCCCGCGGTCCGGAAAATACAGGTACGC
Organism: uncultured Rhodospirillaceae bacterium; assembly: GCA_964398175.1. Taxonomy (GTDB): domain Bacteria; phylum Pseudomonadota; class Alphaproteobacteria; order UBA9219; family UBA9219; genus JAXGVG01. Next base: position 23,802 of record CAYNLV010000002.1, on the reverse strand, counting down.
GGATCGCGCTGAACGGGTACATAACTAGACCGGAGGCACGAGCCATTTACGCAAACAGCGCTCAACGACGCCGCCAAGGCACTCGATTTGCTCGGTTGCAATCCCGGTTGCGTAATACATCGCCTCCCGATGGCCCAGTGCCAGCATCCCCGGCGGCAAATCGTCATTTATGATAAGCCGAACAAGGGCTTGCGAGCGAATGTGCGGCGCTTTATCGCCGAATAATTCAGGCACCTGACGGCTCTGCTCCGCCAACTCAATATCCCGCCCGGCTAACCATTCGTCCACAAAACCCTTCTGCACAACATGCAACCCGCTGTATGTACCAGCCTTCAGCGTATCCCCGGCCTCCAAAAACAACCCCGCAGCTTCCTGTTCAAGCAGTATAGCCATGTCATTGGCGATAAAGTTCAGTGTTTCTTCGAAACTCGCCACATCCATTAACAATAAGATCACCGCGTTGATGCGGTTCTGACGCTGCATCTGTTCCTGCATCAGCTGCATCAGATCGTCATGTTCATCCTTAATGGCGGTAAAATTATCTTGCAGCCGTGCAAGCATATAGCGCTGGAAATCCTGCACGCCTTCGCCGCGCCTTTCCACAGGCGGCACGAGGGATGAAAGCAAGTCGCCGTTATCGATAAGAAAATCAGGGTGCTCTAAAAGATAGTCCCGCACGTCCCCGGGCATCAGGGTCGAATAAGCGTGTTCGGTTTGGCGGTCACGCTTCACATCAAGGCTCCTTTTCACCCTCTGTTTGTTTTGAGCGGTTGAACATTATCCCCTATAGGTATCTTTTGACCTGTTTTTTGCCAGTCGGCAACAAATTGCGCTATCCCCTTGTCAGTCAAGGGGTGTGCGAACAGCTGGCGGATGACATTAGGCGGAATAGTGGCGATATGCGCGCCGAGCTTGGCCGCTTCGACCACATGCATAGGATGGCGCACAGAGGCTACAATAATCTCGGTGTTGAACTCGGGATACGTGCTGTAAATCATACAAACGTCCGAAATAAGCTGCATACCGTTCTCGCCGATATCGTCCAGACGGCCCACAAACGGCGAAACGAAAGCGGCGCCTGCCTTGGCCGCCAGAATGGCTTGCGCCGGAGAGAAACAGAGGGTCACGTTCACCATAGTTCCCTGCTGAGACAACGCTTTGCAGACCTTGAGGCCTGCGGGAGTCAGGGGTACTTTTACGGCGATATTCTTGGCGATTTTGGCTAAATACTGGCCTTCCGCCAGCATGGTTTCATAATCTGTCGCCGCAACTTCGGCGCTGACAGGACCGGGGACAATGCTGGTAATTTCCCGCACAAGCTCGATAAAATTGCTGTGGCCCGACTTCGCGACCAGTGAGGGGTTCGTCGTAACGCCATCCAAAAGGCCTGTTGCGGCTAGCTCTTTAATCTCGTTCAGATCGGCGGTATCAACAAAGAACTTCACGTGTAAACTCCCGTTTTAATGAATCACCCTTTCATCCGACATTAGCCAATGATCCCCCCCTCCACCACCAAAAATAACCCTCGCCTCGTGCGCGTTTTGGTGCCTTTGCCGGTGGCGGAAGGCTATGACTATCTAGCACCTGACGAGCCGCCGCCGCCAGCCGGAACATATGTCGAAGTCCTTTTAGGCAATAGCCATACTGAAGGTGTCGTTTGGGGGCCGGGACGGGGTGGGATACCGGCCAACAAACTCAAAACCCTGAGCCAGGTTCTTGATCTTCCGCTTTTGCCGGAGGTTACACGCCAGTTCGTCAATTGGGTCGCCCAATACACCGTAACGCCGCCGGGCGCGATCCTGAAAATGGTTTTCGGCGGCCGCTTGCGGATGCTGAAAGAAAATGACCTCTTAACCATACCGCCGCCCGCGCCCGATAACCAAAAGCCGGAATTAAGCCCCGAACAGCGTGCTGCCTCCGTTCAACTGGTCGCTAAAGCCATGGCGCAAAAGTTTTCCGTGATGCTTTTGGACGGCGTGACGGGCTCCGGCAAAACGGAAGTTTATAGCGAAGCGCTCGCAACGGTGCTGCGGCAGGGAAAACAGGTGCTTGTCCTGCTGCCGGAAATTGCCATGACAGCGGCGCTTATTGACCGCCTGACCGAGCGTTTTGGGGTACGGCCCACCGAATGGCATTCGGAACTCTCGGAAAAACAGCGCCGCCTGAACTGGCATGCTATCGCGCAAGGAAAAGCCCGCTTTGTATTGGGCGCGCGTTCCGCGCTTTTCCTTCCCTACCCTGATTTGGGGCTCATTGTTGTCGATGAAGAGCATGAAGCTGCCTATAAACAGGAAGACGGCGTTATTTACCAAGGCCGCGATATGGCTGTCGTGCGGGCCCATTTAGGCAATATCCCCATCGTTCTCTCGTCGGCCACCCCTTCCCTCGAAACGCTGCATAACGTCCATCAAAAGAAATACCAACATGTCGTTTTGCGCGAGCGCTTTGGCGAAGCCTCCATGCCGCGCATCAAGCTTGTGGACTTAAGGCAGGAAAAGCTTTCTGCCGATACCTTCATCAGCGCGCCGCTGTTCGAGGCGCTTAAGGAAATAATTGCGAGCAAAAAGCAAGCGATGCTCTTCCTAAATAGGCGCGGCTATGCGCCCTTAACCCTCTGCCGCGCATGTGGTCATCGGCTGCCGTGTCCGCATTGCACAAGTTGGTTAATCGAGCACAAACGCTCGAACAAATTACATTGTCATCACTGTGATTACAGCATGCGCCTTCCAAAGGCATGTCCTGTTTGCCATGCCGAAGGGCGGTTTGCCGCGTGTGGGCCGGGTATTGAACGTATCGCGGAAGAGGTCAAAAAGCGCCTTCCGGAAGCGCGGCTGGCGATCATGGCGAGCGATACGTTGAGCGGGCCCAAAGCTGCGCAGGAGCTTATTGATCAGATGTCAGATCATAAACTCGACATTCTTGTCGGTACGCAGATTATGGCGAAAGGGTATCATTTTCCGCGCCTGACATTGGTGGGAGTCATCGATGCCGATCTTGGATTGAGCGGCGGCGACCCGCGCGCAACGGAGCGTACTTTTCAACTCTTGCAACAGGTTGCAGGACGCAGCGGACGCGGCGAAGATCCCGGGCAGGTTTTTTTGCAAACCACAGCGCCGGATCATCCGGTCATGCGCGCGCTGGCGATGGGCAGTCGCGATGCGTTTATGGCGGCCGAGTTAAAAGAGCGTTCAACGTATCATTTACCGCCGTTCAGCCGCCTCGCGAGCCTCACCATATCCGGTAAGGACCCAAAGCAAGTTGTTGAAGTTGCAAATAAAATTGCCTCCGTCACGCCACGCGCCGGGAAGATGCGCATCCTCGGCCCTGCGCCCGCGCCGTTTGCCGTGCTGCGCGGAAAAACGCGCTATCGCCTTATGATCCAGGCGGACCGTGCGACCAATCTACCGAACCTTCTGCGCGATTGGCTCGCGCCTTTGAAGTTCCCGCGCACCGTGCGCGTGCAAGTGGATGTGGATCCATACAGTTTCCTATAGCGACCTAAAAAGCTTCAAAAATTCGCACCTGCAGGTGCGCCTTTAACCCTATTTGCCCTGACAGCGTTTTTTCGCGTTACGTACCTATTCCTTCCGAGCTGCGTACCTGTCTCGTCCGAGCAACGGGACCATTCGAACCCGGTTTGTGCGGGTTGCGTACCTATTTTTTCGGCGAAATTCCCGCCCCTTTGAGGGGGAGGTTTAGGAAGGGAGTGAACTTTCGGGTGTAACGTTTTTAAATTCAGAATTCCGCCCAAGCTGAACGTCCCTTCCCCTAACCCCCTATAGGAAGGAGAATTTTTTTAGCTCTTCTTCCCCCGGAACGCCTGGTCGAAGAGGGCGGCGTTGACGACCGGGGGAAGAACGCCGCCACCTTCGTCGTTTAACGACTGACGCAACGCCATAAGACCGACACGATTGCACAGATTGGCAATTTCCGCCGGTGTCATACCCTGCGTGGCCGTTGCCAGACGATCGAAATCGACATCCGCCGCCAAGGGCAATTTGTGGGCGTGGATCTGGAAAATCTTTTTGCGCGCCGCTGTGTCCGGCATCGGTAATGTGACGGCATAATCAAAGCGTCCCGGCCTTAGCACATCCGCCAACAGACGATCCGGCCTGTTCGTCGCCGCCACCACAACCACGCCGGGGATGAGCGACATCCCGTCAAGCTCAACCAGAAGCTGGGCCACAACAGGGTGCGCATGCGGCATCACCTCAATCTTTTCGCAGGATTCAAAAAGCGCGTCGATGTCGTCAAAAAATATAAGGCAGGGCGTTTTACGTCGCGCCAGCGCGAAACTTTCATGGATATAGCGCGCCGCTTCTTTCGGGCTTTTTGTCGTAAGCCACGGACAGACAACCTCGACAAAATTCGTCGGTATAACATTTGCCAGTGCACGCACCAGCGATGTCTTGCCCGTTCCCTGCCCACCGGAAAGCAAAATGGAACGCGGCGGACGCACGCCCGCAGCCGTGAATTTTTCAAAATATTGGAGCGACCATGACAACGACTCACGCATCAACTGCTTCACGTCATCCAGCCCTGCCACATCCTCCCAGACGTTGGTCGGAATATCGCAGTGCACTTCGCTTTGGATAGAGGGCTCAATGTGCTGGAAAGCGAGAATGAAATTATTCTCGCTCGTCATGCCCTGCGCGGCCATACGTTCAGCCGCCATTGTAAGCTGTTTCAGATCCCGCGCGGATGTTCCGGCCGTCATGGCGGCCAATCGGGCCAAATCCACCGTCGGTTCGAGCGCCATCCGGCGCGTTGTCACCGACAATATTTCATGACGACTAAGACGGTTCGGCGCATCAACCGGGATGACCAAATCAAAACGCTGGTGTTCGATCAGACGCGGATTCACAGGCCCCGACGCAACACCAAAAATCATGACCCTTGGCTGCGTCGGCAATTCGTCGAGGATCGCACACAACTGGGCAAGGGCAACGTGCAACGGCGCCGCCAGCGCCGTTTCATCATTCTCGTCAGCCTTCGTCAAGGCTTCCAGATGATCCAGAAGCAGAATCAGCGGGCCATGCCGGGCCAGTTCCGTCAACGACAACTCAAAATCCTCGTCGCCGCGTGCAAGATATTTATCCATCAATTGATGAACGTCGATCACCCGGAAAGGGAGGGACCTGTCAATTGCAAGACGGTTTACAAGTCGCGCTTTACCGCATCCTGAGGGTCCTTTCAGCAAAACCGCGCGCACAGCACTGGCGCCAGTTTCTTGAAAACGTTGATCGACTAAGGCCTCGCACGTCCGGTAAACATCTCGAACACCGCCCAAAGCAGGCAAGTGGGAGTCGTTCCGTATGGTCTTGATTACAAAATCGGTACTCCCGACAATCTGAACGAGTCCGTCGGGAACCGTAGCCGCTACTTGCGTGAATAATGGATTATGATCGAGGGTCGGCAAGCGCAAGCGGTCACCGGTAACCAGCGAATGTTCATACCAGAAAGCGCCAAGCTGGCTCTGGCGCGCAAGAATATGAAGCCGGTCCAGATCGTCCTTGACTTGCAGCGTGACTTGTTCCGCCACCTCCGGTTTATGGCGTTTGGCCAAGACCTGAATTTTATGACCCGCGCGAGCTTCAAGGTTCTGGCGCATCAGTGGGCCGACAACGATCAAATGCTGGTTGCGGTCTTCCATAAGGGCGGGCATGACTCGCGCGTATGTTGTCCTTTGCCCTGTAATTGCGAGAATATCCCCCGGCAACACGCCAAGATGACGCATATCAAGCGGATCCATGCGCACAACGCCATCGGGCGTGTCCTTTGATTCATTCAGCGTCAGCGAAATCTCGGAAGTCATAGAAAGAAAAACGGGACAAAAGGCGGGAGAACTCCAGCCTATAAAACCTCATTACCGGCGAAGGTTCAACTGCTATAACGGGCACGCGTGGCAATAAGCGCTTGACGCCCTTCGCGGTAAGCCGAATCAACGTCCTTCAACAACATCGCAACGCGTTGCTGGTCGCCGATCTGGGCCGCCGTTTCCAAATTAGCCATCAAGGCCGCGAATCGTTTCAGCCCGCAATTCGCGCTACTGCTTTTCAGTGGATGGGCTTTCTTCTGGATGCTTTCAAGGTCATCATTGCTCTCCTGCGGCTGCCAATCTGCTATGCGCCGATCAAAATCGTTCAGGAAAACCTCGGTTATCCGCATCATCACCGGCACGCCCAGATCGTCGGCCAGTGTTTGGATAACTGTCTCGTCCATAATTACCGCCGCATTTTCCGTATGCGCCCGATTTATTTTTTCTTTGTCAATCAATTCGGCAGGGGATTTCAGCCAGTCCTTTAAAGTCTGGACGAGTGTCTCATAGCTCACCGGCTTCCTCAGGTGGCCGTTCATGCCCGCCGCAAGGCATCGTTCGCGATCCCCCGGCATGACATGCGCCGTCAACGCGATTATCGGGACTTCCGCCGCCCAGCCGCCCAGCGCACGGATCCGGCGCGTCGCTTCAAGACCGTCCATTTCAGGCATTGAAATGTCCATCAGGATTAAATCGTAAGGCGCGCTTGAGGCTTTGATGACCGCTTCGCCCCCGGTTTCCGCAAGATCAGGATCGAAACCCGCTTTTTGAAGATAACGGCATGTGACCATCCGGTTCGTTTCGTTGTCTTCAACGAGCAAAAGACGCTTAGACGATGGGAAAGGCAAAGGTACGGAATCCCTCGCCTCCGCTCGCTGCGGGGGCGGCAACGTGCTTTCTTCCGCAACCGACAAGGGCAGGACAAACCAAAACTTGCTGCCTTCCTTTGGCTTGCTTTCCACCCCGATTTCGCCGTTCATAAGCCGGACCAGACGCAGCGATATTGCAAGCCCAAGGCCCGTGCCGCCGAAACGCCGTGTCAAGGGATGTTCGACCTGACTAAATTCCCGGAACAGACGTTCCTGATCCCCCGCGCTGATACCAATGCCTGTGTCGACAACTTCAAAGCGCAAAAGTGACACCGGAAAACCGTCCCTTACCTGCGTCATCAGATGCAACACCTTGAGATCAATATGCCCCTTTTGTGTAAATTTGATCGCGTTCGACATAAAATTAAGCAGCACTTGGCGAATCCGTCCTGCATCACCTTTTAAGCAGCGTGGCGCGCCATCCTGCACTTGCAAGCGAAGTTCGATTTTTTTCTCGGCCACCAGCGGCCGCGAGACATCCATGATTTCCTGTAACATCTCCCTTAGGGAAAAAGGCTCAGGAGCGATATTGATCCGTCCCGCTTCAATCTTCGCGTAATCCAGAATGTCGTTGATGATTTCATGCAACGCTTGGCCAGACGTCAGCGCCGTTATGAGAAGTTTTTTTTGCTCATTATTCAATGTTGTGTCGTTCAACAGATTTAAAACGCCAAGCAATCCGTTTATGGGCGTGCGGATTTCATGGCTCATCATGGCCAGAAAGTTTGATTTAACCGCGCTCGCGTGTTCGGCCTGTTCCTTCGCGGCCAATAACGCCTCTTCCGTTTGCCGCTGTTGCGTCATGTCCGTCAAAAAATTCACATAATGGGTTGTTTGTCCGTGTCGATCCACAACGGGACTGATGTACCACTCGCTCCAGAACGACGTACCGTCCTTGCGATACGACAGAAAATTGAACACAGCCGGCTCACTTTGATGAATCGCTTTATTAAAAGCGTCCAATGTCTTTAGATCCGTTTGCCAGCCCGCCAAAAAGCCCGGACTCATCATTGCGGTGTCTGCCATTGTATAGCCGGTAATATCGCTGAACGCTTTGTTAACGAAAACAACCGGCTGTTCTTGTTGTTTCACGTTCCGGATCAGGACGCCGACACGCGTCGACTGCAAGGCTGCCGCAAACAGCGTATTTGAAGGCTCCGTCGCCGATGTTTTTTCAGTATTTCGGCTTTGATTTTGCTCCTTTCTCAGCAAAAAAAAGGTTAGAATAAAGCCCGTCAAAATGATCAACGCCAATAGCGCAACACGGCGTTTTTCCTCAAGCCTTATGTTTTCAAGCAACGCGTTCATATCTTCTTTATGTAAGATCTTTATATCGTTGTTAAACTTCGCCAATGTTTTCGATAAAGAAATCAGCCGTTCGGACATTTCCCTTGCCGATGAAGGTTGTAAATCGGCATTTTCCAGTTGAGCGTTGGTTTGTTCGATCGACGCCTTCAGGTTTATGAGCAGCGGCAATTGTTCCTTATACACTTCCGATTCTTCGCGATTAGTTTTGTGGAATTCGTCCAGCCCTCTGACCCGATTTTTCAGATCGAGGAAAAGTTCCGCTATAAGGGCCCGTTGCTCTGACGTTGTTTTACCGTTTGCATAGGCTTCCAATTCATATGAAAGCCCCCAAATCGATTCTTGCACGGATGAAACAATGTAAGGAATGTCGTCCGTTAGAACCAGCCGGATTGCCTCGTCGTTTTTCTCGATCCGTTGCCCCACAACGACGAAGAAACCGATCAACGCCATCAATAACAGGACCGGCATCACAAAAAGTGGATGTAGAAAGGAACGAGACAAGCAGAAGGCCCTGGCTAATATTTCAGAGCCTTAGAGTCAACAATACTTAGGCCAAGAAAGCCTTAAGCGTTT
>CAYNLV010000002.1:14320-15224 GCA_964398175.1 uncultured Rhodospirillaceae bacterium | reverse complement strand
TAGTACGTTATTTTACGCATATTCTGAAAATTACTTTGTTGAAATCCATGTGTACCGGCCTGGGCGGAGCGTCACAAAGGTTGCCGTGCCTGTTTTTGCGTTGGAAGGGCCAAAATCGATGGCATCAAGCGAACCATCGTTATCGACATAATACCCAACCAGCACTTCATCGCCTTCGGGTTTAAAGGGAACTATCAGGCGAACCGGCTGATTAAATGATACGACATTCGCGGCGCTCAGATTTACGCAAAGGCCGGACCATTTGCCGGCGCGTGGCTGCAGAAAACCGGGATCTAAGGATAAAAAAACATCCGTTTCTCGCTCAAGCGCACCTGCTTGAATTTCAACCCGAATATTCCCCGCATGAGGAGATGGCAAAACAGCTTCAAGCGTCCCACCCTGAGGACCGATACGCTTGCTTGCCAATAACGGCACCGTCCCATGCCTAAAAATGTATTGGGCCCCTCGTCTCGGCACTTCGGCTGCCGCATTCGCAAACACACTCGCAACGAACAAGAAAACTAACAAGAAACCCTGCGATGCTTTTTGCATAGCCCTCTTCTCCTCCTCTTAATAAAATTCAAGTCTTTTCGGCTAGACTGTTTTCTTGAACAGCACCGAAGCGTTCGTACCCCCGAAACCAAAGGAATTCGATAAAGCTATGTTAATATTCTTTTCCTTGGCCTTATGGGGAACAAGATCGATCCCCTCGCAACCCTCGGCGATATTGTCCAGATTGAGCGTCGGCGGCACAACGCCATCGTTAATGGCCTTGATTGAGAAAATGGCTTCGACTGCTCCCGCCGCGCCTAGCAAATGACCGATGGCAGATTTCGTCGACGACATCATGACGTTGCCGGTTGCCGCCCCGAACAGGCGCTTGACGGCATTAACTTCGATTTCG
>CAYNLV010000002.1:0-14310 GCA_964398175.1 uncultured Rhodospirillaceae bacterium | reverse complement strand
GTCGCCGTTCCGTGCGCGTTGATGTAATCAATCGCTTCCGGCCCGATTTCCGCGCGCGCCAGAGCCATCTTCATGGCACGGAAAGCACCGCTGCCGTCCTCGGCGGGCGCGGTCATATGGAAAGCGTCGCCAGACATGCCGTAACCGATTAATTCCGCGTAAATTTTAGCGCCGCGTTTCTTTGCATGTTCATATTCTTCCAGAATAACGATCCCGGCGCCCTCGCCCATCACGAAACCGTCGCGGTCTTTGTCGAAGGGACGTGATGCCCTTAGCGGCGTCTCGTTAAACGCCGTCGCCAGCGCGCGGACAGCGCAGAAGCCCGCAATGCCAATACGGCATACGGCCGCTTCGGCTCCTCCGGCCGCCATGACGTCGGAATCGCCCAGCATGATCAGCCGCGCCGCATCGCCGATTGCGTGCGTACCCGACGCACAGGCCGTGACAACCGCATGATTGGGGCCCCGCCAGTTGTGGTAAATCGACACCTGCCCGGAAGCGAGATTGATCAAGCTGCGTGGAATAAAGAACGGCGACACGCGCCGCGGGCCTTTTTCGCGCAAGACAATCGACGTTTCATAGATTTCGTGCAACCCGCCGATGCCGGAACCGATCATGACGCCCGCGCGGTCACGCGCCTCGTCATCGACCGGGACATAGCCGCTGTCCTTGATTGCTTCATCCACCGCCGCCAGGGCGTAATGGATAAACGTATCCATTTTCTTCTGGTCTTTGGCTTCGATGTAGCGGTTCGCGTCAAACTGATCCGGCGCTTCGCCACGCGGCACCATGCCCGCAACCTGACAGGCTAAATCCGAAACTTCGAAATCCTTGATTTTATCAATGCCGCTGTTGCCCGCGACAAGACGTTTCCATGCGACATCAACGCCGACGCCCAACGGCGAAACTATACCCAGACCCGTGACAACAACCCGCCTCATGGCGAACCGGCCCGTTGGATCGTTAGGGAAACTGATGCGGCGAACATGATCCGCGTCACAAATGAGTGTTGATCATCCCTTATCAAGGGGCTTTCTTTTGGTTGATATAGTCAATGGCATCCTTGACGGTGATGATCTTTTCCGCCGCGTCATCGGTAATTTCGACGCTGAATTCCTCTTCGAAAGCCATGACGAGCTCAACCGTATCCAAACTGTCAGCGCCCAGATCATCAATGAAGCTGGCGTTATCTGTTACCTTGGCAGCGTCCACACCCAGATGTTCGACGACAATTTTCTTTACGCGTTCGTTGATATCACTCATGACCTGTTCTGCCTTCTGTTGTTGATCGACAATCCTTGTTAACGGCACTGTCCCTTTCCGCAGCGCACAGTATTGCTCAGCGCAGGCGGTGAATCGAGCCCGTTTTGAAGGCTTCTCTCTATTCTGTGCGCTCACGGCTGTCCAGAAGATTAAGAAAGAATGACTCTCTTTTTTGCCTTTTTGGGCCCTCAATTGTTAAAATGAAACAATATTGTTATTATACTTCAATATGTTAATCAATGCCTGGTGTAATATCTGGCCCCACGAGGATATCAATCTCAGCTTGCTTTTTAGCCCGGCTGCGATCCCGGTAAACAACCCACAAACGTATGGCGATGATAAAGGCAAAAAGCCCCAAACTGGTTAACATGAATTCGCGAACGCTGTAGCCCACGACCTCTTCCTTGCGCTTCCCGAGGTGCTGAATCAAATCCCCGAAGAAGTATCCCGCGCCGCAAAAAGCGAATGCCCAGATGAATGCGGCTGTAAGGTTAAGCCATGCAAATCTTTTCCAGGGCAGACGACTCATGCCGACCGCAATACCGCTGACGTTCCGGATGCCATACATAAAGCGATAGGAAAGAATGTAGAGGGTTGCATACTTTTCGAGCCACCCCAATGCTTTATCCACTTTTGGTTTCTGTTTGGGATAACGTGCGATAATCCGGGTGCCAAAATAACGCCCGATGAAAAAGAAAATTTGATCGCCAAAGGAGCTGCCCAGCCATGCCGCCAAGAAAAGCGCGCCAATGTTCAGGTAGCCTTTTTGCGCCGCGAGAGCGGCGAAAATCACAAACGTTTCGCCTTCGACAGCCGTCCATATGAAAGTGATCAAGTAAAACCACTCGTGGTATTCCTTAATTAGATCCAGAACTTCACGCATGAACAACCGAAGGAATAGGGAAGGATCGCGGGAGGGTCATAGCAGGTCTATTATTTAAAAACCACCTTGACGATCTCATAGGATTTCGAACCTTTTGGCGTGCTGACCTCAACGCTATCTTTCATTTGTTTGCCGATCAAAGCCCGCGCCAATGGCGAGGTTATCGAAAGAAGTCCCGCCTTAATGTCGGCCTCATCCTCGCCCACGATCTGGTAACGAACTTCCTCATCCGTATCTTCGTCAACAAGCGTAACCAAAGCGCCGAATTTGACAATTTTGCCGTCAAGCTTCGACACATCAATAACTTCCGCCCGGCCGATTTTGTCTTCAATCTCCTGTATCCGGCCTTCAATAAAACTTTGGCGCTCACGGGCCGCGTGATATTCGGCGTTTTCGGACAAATCGCCGTGATCGCGCGCTTCGGCAATCGCCTTGATAATGGCGGGCCGTTCGTTGCTGCGCAGGTGTTTCAGCTCTTCTTCAAGCTTTTGATAGCCCAAGAGAGTCATGGGTACTTTATCAGCCATGGAACTTCACCTTTCGCCCCAATTCGGGGAGCTTATGGCATTAAAAACAAAAAGCACCTTTCCGGCGCCGCAGGCGTCGAAGCGATGGTTTCTATTCTCAGGACGCTTTAAGATACGACTGAAGCGAGTTAACTTCAAGAGTCCCTGTTTGAAGGGCCGCAATGGCTTCTACGGCCGCTCTTGCCCCCGGAATCGTCGTGTAATGAGGAATGCCCTGCATGAGGGCCGTCCGGCGCAAGCTGAAACTGTCGGCCAGCGTTTGCGCGCCTTCGGCTGTCGTGTTCATCAATAAATCAATTTCACAGTTAATCATCGCGTCAACAACATGCGGTTGTCCCTCATAAACCTTGTTGATGCGCTTAACCGGCACGCCGGCCGCCTTTAACGCTTTTGCCGTGCCGCCCGTCGCCATCAGATTAAATCCAAGTTCAACCAGTCGCCGCGCCAATGGAATGATAGCATCTTTGTCGCGATCCTTTACGGAAATAAAACAAGTTCCCTTTAAGGGAAGTTTCAGGCCCGCGCCCAATTGCGCCTTGGCAAACGCGCGCGCGAAATCGCGGTCAAGTCCCATGACTTCGCCCGTCGATTTCATTTCTGGCCCCAAAATAATATCCACACCCGGAAATCGCGAGAAAGGAAACACTGGCGTTTTGACGGCCAATCTCCCGTTGCCATTATTCGAGGCTTTATATCGATAAGCTTTCACCAAATTCGCCAGTTTTTCCCCAACCATCACGCGCGCCGCGATTTTCGCGATGGGAACACCGATGGCCTTGGCGACAAAAGGCACCGTCCGGCTGGCTCGCGGATTGACCTCAAGGATGTAAACGTCGCCGTCCTTCACTGCAAACTGAACGTTCATTAGTCCCCTGACACCAATGGACTTAGCCAAGACTTCAGCTTGTCGCGCAATTTCGGAAACAATCGTTTGCGGCAACGAATGCGGCGGTAAAGCGCATGAACTATCGCCCGAATGAACGCCCGCCTCCTCAATATGTTCCATAATGCCCGCAACAAAGACTTCTTCCTTATCGGCAACGACATCAACATCAACCTCGATGGCATCTTGCAGGTAGCAGTCGATCAATACCGGATTGTGTCCCGATACATTCACGGCCTGTCCGATATAACGCCGTAACGCCTCAGGCGTATGCACAATTTCCATCGCGCGTCCGCCAAGCACATATGACGGACGAATAACAACCGGGTAACCTATTTTTTCCGCGACCTTTTCGGCTTCCTCTGCGCTGCGCGCTAGGCCGTTCGCGGGCTGTTTCAAATTAAGTTTTTTCAGCAAAACCTGGAAACGTTCGCGGTCTTCGGCAAGGTCGATGGCGTCGGGCGATGTGCCGAGAATCGGGATTTTGGCTTCCTGTAAAGCGTCAGCAAGACGTAACGGCGTTTGCCCGCCGAATTGCACCATGACCCCCAGCAATTCGCCCTTGCGTTGTTCAGCGCGCACGATTTCGATTACGTCTTCGGCGGTGAGCGGCTCGAAATAAAGCCGGTCGGACGTATCGTAATCCGTCGAAACCGTCTCCGGATTGCAGTTGATCATGATCGTTTCAATGCCGGCATCCCGCAGCGCCATCACGGCATGAACACAGCAATAATCGAATTCGATCCCCTGCCCGATGCGGTTCGGCCCGCCGCCAAGAATAATGACTTTCTTTTTATCGGTAGGTTTCGCCTCGCACTCGGCCGGATTGAGACCGCCGCCTTCGTAGGTTGAATACAAATACGGCGTGAGCGAACCAAACTCTGCCGCGCACGTGTCGATACGTTTAAACACCGGTATGATGTCGAGCTTGCGCCGCGCCGCGGCCACATCTGTTTCTTTATTGTTCGTGAGTTGAGCAAGACGCACGTCGCTGAAACCCATCGACTTCAAGCGCTGCCAACCCGCAGCATCTTTAGGCAAGCCTTTGGCAATTACTTCTTTTTCAGCTTCAACTATGCCCGCTATCTGTCTGATAAACCACGGATCATATTTGCATATTTTGTTGATCTTTTCGACACTCATGCCGCGCCGCAAAGCCTCGGCAATGACCAGAATACGGTCCGGCGAAGGCTTGGCCAACATGGCGTGTAACGGGTTCAAGTCGCCGCCGCTTTCATAAGTGCGGTCAACCTTAATCTCGTTCAGGCCTGACAAGCCGATTTCCAAACCGCGCAGCGCTTTCTGCAACGACTCCTGCCATGTGCGGCCAATGGCCATCACCTCACCGACGGATTTCATGGCCGTGGTCAGCGCAGGCTCCGTGCCCGGAAATTTTTCGAACGCGAAGCGCGGCACTTTCGTGACAATGTAATCAATCGTCGGCTCGAATGACGCGGGCGTAATGCCCGTGATGTCATTCTTTAGTTCATCAAGCGTGTAACCAACAGCCAACCGTGCCGCGACCTTGGCAATCGGGAAGCCTGTCGCTTTACTGGCAAGCGCGGACGAACGGCTGACGCGCGGATTCATTTCGATTACCACCATGCGCCCGTCTTCCGGATTGATGGCGAACTGGACATTCGACCCGCCCGTATCCACGCCGATCTCACGCAGCACGGCAATCGAGGCGTTGCGTAATATCTGATATTCCTTATCGGTGAGCGTTAGCGCGGGCGCGACCGTAATGCTATCCCCTGTGTGAATGCCCATGGGGTCGACATTCTCAATCGAACAGACGATGATGCAGTTGTCGTTTTTGTCGCGCACAACTTCGGTTTCGTACTCCTTCCAACCGAGAACGGATTCTTCAACGAGAACTTCATTCACGGGGCTGGCGGCCAACCCTCCAAAGACAATCTCCGCGTATTCCGTGCGGTTATAGGCTACACCGCCGCCCGTGCCGGCCAACGTAAAACTCGGGCGGATGATGACAGGTAACCCGATCTCTGCCAGAGCTTCCTGCGCTTCGGCCATTGAGTGTACATAGCGGCTTTTCGGGCTAGCGAGTCCGATTTTGTCCATCGCATTCCGGAAAAGCAGGCGATCTTCCGCCTTTTCAATCGCTTCGCGTTTTGCGCCGATCAACTCAATACCAAGACGGTCCAGCGTGCCGTCCTTCGCCAACGCCATCGCCGTATTCAGCGCCGTCTGGCCGCCCATTGTCGGCAACAATGCATCCGGCTTTTCGTGCTCAAGCACTTTGGCGACCATCGCCGGGGTAATCGGCTCGATATACGTCGCATCCGCAACTTCGGGATCGGTCATAATCGTGGCGGGATTGGAATTGATGAGGATGATGCGGTAGCCCTCTTGCCGCAGCGCCTTGCACGCCTGCACACCGGAATAGTCGAACTCGCACGCCTGGCCGATGACAATCGGGCCTGCGCCGATGATGCAAATTGATTTTATGTCCGTACGTTTAGGCATCACATAACCTGTTTCAAAGCCGACAATAGGTTCGAATAATCATCCGTCCAGATACGAGCTTCCGGCATGGGCAATTCGCCCCAACCCTTGGCCCGTAACGGTCCCAATGTCATGACATCGCGGTTAACCACAACCCAATCGGTTGACACGCCATACTTCTGTTCGTCTGGCGTTTTATAAATTTTATATAGAGCCAGAAGCCCTAGGGATTTTGCCTGATGCGCTAACTGGGGGTGCAATTCATAGAAACGGTTGGATATGTGATAGGCCACAATTCCTTTCGGACTGACTTTGTCTATATATTCTTTCATGGCTTCCTGCGTTAGCAGATGCACCGGGATGGCGTCGGACGTGAAAGCGTCGATGATAAGCAGATCGTATTGCGCACCCGTTGCGGCTGCGAGGGCCTTGCGACCATCGCCAATCACAACGCGCGGCGCGCCGCATGCGCGAATGAAATCGAACCATTCGGCCGCCAATTTCGGCACGACTTCATTGATTTCGTAGTAAGTATAGAGGCGACCGGGAGACTGATAGCATATGATCCCCGCCGTTCCCATGCCAACAATCCCGACATTGCGAAACGCGTATTCATTCATGATATCGCCCAACGGCCCAGCCGGATGATAATAGGTATCGGGCATCGTGCTTATTTCAGGCAAAATCTTCTGACGGCCATGCAGCGTCGAGCCATGCGCCATGACGCGGAGCGTTTCATCGCCCATTTTCCGGTCATAAACGCGCACGACGCCGAAGAAGTTCCGCTCCACAGCCTGCAGTTTCACCCCGCTAAATCCAAAAAGTGCGACAAGCCCCAGCGTAATCGACGTTGCCGCAAGGATCTTCGGACGCGGGACTAACCCCAATAACCCGAAACATATTATGGCCCCATGAACGTCACGCACGATCTCCGACGGAAAATGTTCGTGGACATAAGGAAGGCTCGCGGTCCCGGCCAATGCTAGAACGACCGACAAAGGAATAACGCGCGGGATCTTTGCGAACACCCAACCCCTTGGCTGGGGGAAAAACAGGCAGCTTAACAAAACAATAAGGAAAAATTCGACCGGCAACGGCAAGAGAACCGGCGCTATGAAAGTGTTGAAAATACCGCCTAGCGCGCCACCCGCCGCGACAAAAAGATAAAACTCTGTCAGCCGTCGCGGCTCAGGCCGTATCGAGGCCAGCGTGTAGTGACACAACAAGGCCGTCAGCACAAAGACGGCCATCGGCAGAAACATTTCGATCATCCTCACGTTGGTGATCAGCATCGGCTGTTCCACGTACGCAAAGATCAGCAGCGCCACGCTCATAAGCTGCCATGTGCCGAGATGCCCCGTTCCCGCGCCAGCCGAACGCGCAAACGCAAGAACGAACGTCAACAGATAAAGCGACAACGGCAAGACCCAGAAAAAAGGCACGGCGCCAATATCGACCGTGATGTGCGCCGTTACGCCCAGCATCAGGCTGGACGGAATGAACGCCAATAACGTCCACCAGCCGCGCGTGCGCCAATCCGTCTTCGTCATTTTATGAGCTTTAATTTCTTCTTTCTTTGCCGCGCCTTTCCGGACCACGGCAAGAACGCACAACACACAAAGCAATACCAAAGCTATATAACCGCTTAGCCATCCTTTCGATTGCGCCAACAATCCCATCGTCCTTTCTAGCCAGAGCGGATAGAGAAGCAGACCGCCAAAACTGCCGAGATTGCTCGCGGCAAAAAGGAAATATGGGTCCTTCGCCGATGACGAAGGGCTGGATGCAAAAAGACGTTGCAGGCTTGGACTCAGCAACGACAGTGCGATGAAAGGTATCGTGAGTTGAATGGTCAGGGCGAGAAAAACGCGAAAAGCTTCCGGTATTTCCTGAATGGACAAAAGATCCTGCGGCATGCGAACGGGCTGAACAAAGACGCCCGCCAGCAGCAGAAGACATACAACCGCGCCATGCGCGCGAACGGAAAGAAACGAAAGCCGGTGCGCGATATAGTAGCCCGCCAATAGCGCCAGTTGGAAATACGTCATTGCCACGAGCCAGCCACTTGGCGCGCCGCCGACAAGCGGTAGCAACATTTTACCCACCATGGGCTGCAACGCGAACATCAGCCCGGCGGAAAGGAATAATGTTATGGAAAATAAAATAACATAGCGGTCGAACTTCATTAGGCGCAGCAAGATATTTTGGTTCGGGAGCGCCATCTTAGGCTGCCTTTCTCGACCTTTTGTGCTTTTCGATCATCTCCACAAATCGCTTGAACAGGTAATGCGCGTCGTGCGGACCGGGCGACGCTTCGGGATGATACTGAACCGAAAAAGCGGGTTTATCCTTTAGCCGCAAGCCTTCGTTGCTTCCGTCAAACAAGCTGACATGCGTCACTTCGGCGTTCGGCGGCAGGGTTTCCGGAATCACCATAAAGCCGTGGTTCTGGCTTGTGATTTCCACCTTGCCTGTCTGCAAATCTTTTACAGGGTGATTAGCGCCGCGATGCCCGCGCGGCATTTTCGTCGTGCGTCCGTTAAGCGCCAGACCCAACATCTGATGGCCAAGGCAAATACCGAACATCGGTATACCGCGTTCCAATACAGCCTTAATCACCGGCACCGCATAAATACCCGTTGCGGCCGGATCACCTGGTCCGTTTGACAGGAAAACACCGTCCGGCTTAAGCGCAAAAATCTCCTCAGCTGTCGTTTTCGCCGGAACGACTGTTACGCGGCACCCGGCGCTGACCAAACAGCGTAAAATATTCCGTTTCGCACCATAATCGATCGCGACGACGTGATAAGCTTGTTTCGGCACCAGATTTTCCGGTTGAACGCTTAAAGTTGGAAGTTGAATATTGATACGAGCTTCGGACCATTCGTAGGTTTTCGGACATGTCACATCAAGCGCGAGGTCCATGCCATTCAGTCCCGGCCATGCTTTCGCCTTTGCGGCCAGCGCCTCGACATCAATATTGCCGTCCGGCGCATGGCATATAGCGCCATTTGGGGCCCCGCAATCACGGATACGTATTGTCAACGCGCGGGTATCAATTCCCGAAAGACCGATCAGGTTATTTTTTTTGAGCCACGCGTCGAGATGCTCCACCGCGCGCCAGTTAGCCGGATCGGTAATCGGCGCGCGCAGGACAAGTCCCCTCGCCGCCGGTTTAATAGTCTCAATGTCTTGCTGGTTGGTGCCGACGTTGCCTATATGCGGGAAAGTAAAGGTGATAATCTGGCCGGCGTAGCTTGGGTCGGTCAGGATTTCCTGATAGCCGGTCATGGACGTGTTGAAACAAACTTCGCCGACGGCCTCGCCTGCGGCTCCTAACCCTTTGCCCCAAAACACCGTTCCGTCGAAAAGCACGAGAGCTGCGGTGGCATCACCCTTTTGGGATTTTGGCACGCGCGTGCTATTTCGTTGCTGCGCCGGCGACGTTGTTGTCATAAGCTCCGCGTTGAAGTGAGATTCCGCTTAAGCGGTCGAGGACTATGCCGATTCGGTGCCAAGTTGGCAACCTTTTTGAGTAATTGCAAGGAAATGGAGACAAAATGCTACGCGACGAGATTAACAACGCCATGAAAGACGCCCTGCGCAACAAGGACGAGCGGACTCTGGCCACAACCCGTATGATCATTGCAAAAATGAAGGATCTTGATATCGCCGCACGGCCCAAGGGCAATATGGAGGGCATCAACGATGGCGAAATTGCCTCCATGCTCCAAGGCATGATCAAGCAGCGCCGTGAATCCATCGCGCTTTACCAACAAGGTAAACGCGACGATCTCGTAAAGCAGGAGAGCGAAGAGATTGCCGTGATTGAGCGCTTTCTGCCCAAGCAGATGAGCGAAGAGGAAATGAAAGCTGCTATTGCCAAAACTATCGCAGCCGTCGGCGCCTCAAGCATCAAGGACATGGGCAAGGTAATGGGCGAACTTAAAAAGACCTATGCCGGCCAGATGGACTTCGCCATGGCAGGCGCGATGGTGAAGAGCCAGTTATCCGGCTGAAGGGGCCGGAACACCGCCGTTTTGGTCGCGCGGGTATGCGCGGTAGATTGGGCTCATCATGCTCTGAAAGAAGACCATCGCATCTTCCTTTGTAAAAACGGGATTGACGACGTCTAACCGGCAAAGAACTCTCTCCGGGGGATAAAGATCGCTTATTTCTCCGGCCAAAGCATACGTTCCATCGCCCAGAAACATGACGCCGGGCCTCTGGGCCGGGTCGCTGTTGTTTATGTACGGTAAAACCTCGACAATTTCCATCCCGGCATTCGGACCGAGAACCTGACGGCTTTTTAGTGAATAAAGATGCTTCCCGGTTCCCATGTCTGAAATGGACAAGGCATAAATCGTTTCTTCACAGGGGGAAACGACAATCGGCAATGCGTCAATTTTGGGAGCCGCCTTTGCGATAAATTTGCGAGCGCCTTTAAAAAGATTGCTGACAAGTTTTTTGCAACTGCAGTCATTTTCAATGGCAGGCTGAACAACCTCTGCGTTAAACTTTATAAAATCGGAACTGCAGCCATTTTCAATGGCAGGCTGAACAACCTCTGCGTTAAACGTTATAAAATCGGACATGATTATCTCCTATGAATGACGGCTCTGAAAGTATGCACACGGCAACCTAAACAACGGCCAAGCTGGAGGCAATATTTTTTCTGAAAATTTTCGGCCTAATAACCGTTTTAAAATCATTTCATTTTTTCGGCGTGGCGCAAATAAATGAGAGCGCAAGCGAAACGCGGCAAAATTTATGGTTAACGATTGCGCCGGAATTTCCGTCTGTTTATGCGCAGCAGCAATACTTACCCTTTTTGGGTATCGGCCGCCCAACAAATGATTCGTGATCAGGCCGCTCGCGACTTGGCTGCTCTTCCAAGGCCGAATTTTTTTCCTTCCTTCGCAACCGGGTCGGGAAGATTCGTAAACTTCGCCATGTTCTTCCGGTAACGGTCGCCGAGGTCGGCAGCCGTTTTACGGTAAGCGTTTTGATCGGCCCATGTCAGGCTCGGGTTCAAATATTGCGCGTCCACGCCAGCAACCGCCGTGGGAATTAAAAGACCAAAGGCCCTTTCCTGCGCAAATTCGGCTTTCCTCAATTCGCCCGATAACGCGGCATTCACCAGCGCGCGCGTCAGCTTGATCGGCATGCGCTTGCCGATGCCATAGGCGCCTCCCGCCCAGCCTGTGTTGACGAGCCAGCAGTCCGCGCCGTGCTTCACCATCTTTTCGCCAAGCATTTGCGCATAAACTTCCGGGTTGCGCGGCAGGAACGGCGCGCCGAAACAGGCCGAGAACGCCGTCTGCGGTTCCTTGATTCCTATTTCCGTCCCGGCCACCTTGGCCGTATAGCCAGACAGAAACTGGAACATCGCCTGATCCGGCGTCAGCCTGCTGATCGGCGGCAAAACGCCGAAAGCATCGCAGGTTAAAAAGAAAATATTTTGGGGATGCCCGCCGCGCCCGTTCTGGCTGGCGTTGGGAATGTACATAAGCGGATAGCTGGACCGCGTGTTTTCCGTCAGCGAATCGTTGTCAAAATCGATCCTGTTGGTGCCCGGGAAAAAACAAACATTTTCCAAAATGGTGTGGGAGTTTTTGCGCGTCGAGGCGGCGTAAATCTCCGGCTCATTCTCACGGCTCAGATGAATGACCTTGGCATAACACCCGTTCTCAAAATTAAATACGCCGTCGCCGGCCCAGCCGTGTTCGTCGTCGCCAATAAGCTTTCGGGAACTGTCGGCGGAAAGAGTCGTCTTGCCCGTGCCCGACAAGCCGAAAAAGATCGCCACATCGCCCTTCGGCCCGATGTTCGCCGAACAGTGCATGGGCAGGACGCCCTTATCGGGCAAATGATAGTTCATGACGGTAAACATCATTTTCTTGATTTCACCGGCATAGGACGTGCCGCCGCCGATGACGGACTCGCCCGCACCCAGATTTAATTTAACGACCGGATCGTCCTGAAAACCGGGCGCATGCCAGACGGTAAAGACGGGCTTATGACTTTTCAGCTCTTCCGCCGTGGGAACGATGAACATGTTGCAGACAAAGGCGCTGTGCCAAGCCAACATGGTCACGATCCGGATGGCCATGCGATGCGTCGGATGCGCGCCTATATAAAGGTCCTGCACAAAAATCTCGTTTCCATTCATCGCCTTCAGGGCGAGATCCTTGTAGATAGCGAATTCTTCCGGCGTGCAGCTCTTGTTTTCCGCCCAGTGCACATTGTCCAGGGAATAGTCGTCCTTTACGGTTTGCTTGACCTTGGCGGCGCGGCCCGTAAACGCGCCCGTTTTGACGCAAAGAATATTGTCCTCGCTCAGGCATCCTTCGCCGCGTTCGACCGCCATCTTGATCAGCTCATCGCGCGATAGGTTATAGTGAATCTTGGGTGGATGAACTCCACAGGCGCGGATTTGATCTTCAACAGCGGCTTTCGTCATATTTCCCCCAAAATATTTATTGTCTCCCTGCCCCACTAAAGGCACGAGGTCCCAAAGTCACGCCTTCCGGGCAACCTTTGTCAACATGTTAGTAGAATCAATTTGAAGACGAAGCGGGATAGCGATAACACTAGGGGCTCTTAGATTTTAAGGAATTATTGTTAATGGCCTTGCCCCCATCTTTTCTCGACGAGCTTCGCGCACGATTACCACTTTCAGGTATTGTGGGAAAGAAGCTACGCCTGCAGCGCGCCGGACGAGAATTCAAGGCTTGCTGTCCTTTTCACAACGAAAAAACGCCCAGTTTTTACATCAACGACGATAAGCAGTTTTACCATTGCTTTGGTTGCGGCGCGCATGGCGATGTGATCGGATTCACGATGCGCTTTGACCGCCTTAGCTTTCCGGAGGCTATCGAAACGCTAGCGGCACAGGCCGGTTTGCAGGTTCCTCAAGATACGCCGCTTGAGCGCGAACGCTTTGACCGCGAGAAACACTTGTATCAGTTGCTCGACCGCACAACGGCATGGTTCGAAGAACAGCTTTTTGCGCCTGCCGGGCGCGAAGCGTTGGCTTATCTCCGTGAACGTGGGCTTAGTGACGACGGCATCCGCCGCTTTCATCTCGGTTATGCCCCCAACGACAGTCAAAGCCTTATCCGGGTTTTGACCAAGGAAGGCTATACGCTGGATGAGATGTTGGCCGTGGGGTTGATCAAAAAAGCCGAAGACCGCAACGAGCACTTCAGCTTTTTTCGCCACCGGGTGATGTTTCCCGTCGGCGACCGGCGCGGACGTACGGTGGCTTTCGGTGGCCGTGTGATGGGAGACGGCGAGCCAAAGTACCTGAACTCGCCTGATCATGACCTGTTCCACAAAGGGAAATTGCTTTATGGCCTGTCACGCGCGCGTGCAGCCATTAACCAAGGCCAACCGATTGTGGTCGTTGAAGGCTATATGGATGTGATCGCGCTTGTTGAAGCGGGGTACCAAGGCGCCGTGGCGCCGCTTGGAACCGCATTAACGGAAGATCAGCTTTCAATACTCTGGAAGCTGTTACCCCCGCTGGACACCCGTGATCCTGCGCGTGATTACAGCCCTATTCTCTGCTTCGACGGCGACAACGCTGGTATTCGGGCTGCCGCACGGGCCGTTGAGCGTGCTTTACCGCTATTGGGCCCATCTCAAACCATCCGCGTTGCTTATGTCCCCTCAGGTGAAGATCCTGATACCCTTATTAAACAGGGCGGAAAGACGGCTTTTCAGTCCGTACTCGACCTTGCAAAACCTATGATCGACGTGATTTGGGACATGACGTTGGAAGGCCGAAGGTTCCAGACGCCGGAGGACCAAGCGAGCTTTATGAGCGCCTTGCGCGTCCGGATCGGGCGTATTCGTAACGAAACCCTTCAGCATTTGTATCATGAAGCGATCAAAAAACGCCTCTCCGAGACCTTTCAGTGGCAAAAATCATCCGGCGACGGCAAAAACAGGAGCGAAACACGTTCATTCCGGGCCAAAACACACCCCTTCCCAGCCCCAAAACGCCCGGTCAAAGCCCGCCAGCTTCGCGAAAAAGTGCTTTTGGCGATTATGATTAATTATCCCGCCCTTTTTTCGGACTTTAGCGAAGAATTGGCCCAAAACACCTTCTCAAGCCCTGTTTTGGATGCCTTGCGGCAACAAGTTGTAGAGATTCTTGCCTCTGATTCGAATGAAACCCTTGACGCGGGGGAGCTTTATCGCCATTTGTCCGAGGGTAAAGGCGGGACGGCTTGGCGCGCTGGTTTGTCCGAAGTGCTGTCGGAGGCAACATATATGCATGC
>CAYNLV010000001.1:0-47176 GCA_964398175.1 uncultured Rhodospirillaceae bacterium | reverse complement strand
AAATCAACGGCATAAGACGCGCATCCTGCCCGCGCTCCATACGTTCTTCCGCCAGCGCCTGCACAACGCCATCCTGCCAAATGCATACGCTGCAAGACGAATTGGCACAATCGAGGCTAAGAATACGCATAAGAAAATCTACATTCCGAATGGATAGTTTTCATCGAGTAAAGGGCCATTCGTCCAAACTGGTTTTAGTGCTTTGGCATATGCAATAAGGCAACGCAGCGCAAAATCCGCGCGACCACGCAAGTATTCGTCATCTTTATCCGCAGGTGCATCGCTGACAAACATTTTTTCGCAATCACGCACAATTAAGTGTTCTGGTATATAACAGATGCGCGTGTTCTTATAACCGCTGGTGCGTAGTTCGTTAATTGGATATGCACCGCCGCGGCTTGACGAAACAGTTACAATCAACCCTGGTTTATGGCCCACATCCCGCGCCGAACAGTAAAGAAGAAAATTTTTCAGACCGGACGGAACCATTCCATGCCATTCCGGCGCGATTACAACCAACCCATCTGCCGCTCGCAGCCGTTTGGCGTAAGGCTCCCATTGTTTAATTAAAGCGCTGTCTGCGTGCCACGCGCTCTCTTCCCAAAGAGGCAATGGATTTCCGGTCAATTCAATAATGTCTTTTGAGGTTCCTGTTTCGATTGAAAGCAAGCGTTCCGCCATATAGTTCGCAACGCGGGCCGACTGCGAAGCCTTTCGGTGACTGCCGCTTATGAGGACGATATGCATGAATCCTCTCTCAATTCGAGCAACTGGTTGGTAATGCCTCCACATCGACAAGAATACCATTTATAGAAAAATCGCCATAATCGATCTGCATATAACGTGCTACGCCATTATCCTGCAATGTCAGGTTCATTTCATAATCAGGCTCTCCTGTTTCGGATTCCGGCTTGAAGAAAGCCAGCCTAATGGGCCATGCGGGATGAGCCAACAATGGCTTGCTTCGTAATTCGGGTGTTAGTTCCGTTTGGGATATCGAGTTAATGCGTTCACCGATAAAAGAACTTATATCGGCTGATCCTTCTTCGTCCGAACCGTCAAATACCCGGCGCATGAAAAGTTTTTCCCCTTGTGCGGCCTTTTGAAGAATGAGTGTCGTATGAGAGGAAGGAAACAAGGTATCAATTGGCAACACAGCTTCTTTTTTTTCGCGCGGAATACTATATTTGCCTATACCTCCTTTTTCCGTCAACAAAGCGCGTCCTCGATAATTTTCCGTCTCTTTACCATTGGTCGTGCGTCGCACATTGAAATTATACTGCTTGCCATCCTTCGCCTCCCACGTAATGACCGAACTGTTCACGTCGGATTCATCTCCTTCAGTATAAACAAAGTGCATCTGCAGATGCTGCTGAACAGCCCACCCATCGCAAGCGTCCGCCCATTCAAAAAACATTTTGCCGGAAATATCCGAAATGCTACTTCCGCTTTTCGCAGCATTAAGAACCATGTTATATATTGCCCGGTGTGGTACGATGGACATTGTCGGAAGTGCGATGTGTTCAGGCGCGGTTTTTGACGTTGCTGCTTCCACCATCATCAAGTATGTGAACTTACGGTCTGCAAGTGGCTTCTCGAACGCGCGCAAAAGGTTCCCGGCTTGGCTGATGCCGGGCCATATAAAAAGCGCGGTCAAAACTACGTACAACAAACGAAGCTTCATGGATTAGGGCCCAGTAGTGAATGATGGTAAAACAAGTGATTGATTAATTTACTGTTACCATGATTTAGGCATTACTGGTAGAAGGGAATTTGTCCTGTTTAGACACAAGACTATGTCATTTATTGATTGTGGTTGGCGTTTGTCAGCAACAAAATCCTGCCTATTCAACCGCTTAAATTGTCTCTCTTTCATCACAGATATCATTATTGTATCGAAACAAGTTAGATTGTTTTTGAAAAGCACGGTCACGATCAGATAGAATGTTTCGCTCTTCAAAATCTTAGGAGGTTTCAAATGCTTCGCAAATTACTTCTGACAACTGTTGCGGTTGCCGCGTTCGCTGTACCGGCGATGGCTGCACCGACCCCGGGTTATAATTGGACGGGTTTCTATGTTGGCGGCAACTTCGGCGCCAATTGGAATAGCTCAGCTATCAAAATCCCAAACTATGTCTCGTCGCATAATGATATCGACACGACGGCGTTCACCGCGGGTGGTAAAATTGGTTACAATTATCAGATTAAACGTTTTGTCCTCGGTGCCGAAGGAAGTATGGACTGGACCCTCAATAAAGGCAAATATGCGACGGGTGTCAGCACAGAAGAATATGAGATTGAACAAAGTTGGCAGGGCGCTTTTGTTGGCAAGGCCGGTTATGTCCCCGTGGACAATATTC
The DNA here is from genome assembly GCA_964398175.1 of uncultured Rhodospirillaceae bacterium. Classification (GTDB taxonomy): domain Bacteria; phylum Pseudomonadota; class Alphaproteobacteria; order UBA9219; family UBA9219; genus JAXGVG01. The sequence continues at coordinate 44,816 of CAYNLV010000001.1, read as the reverse complement.
TGGTTTACGGCAAAGGTGGTCTGGCCCTTGCCAATATGACCGACATGCACTTCATTCCTGCTTTGGGGTGGGGAAATAAAGCAAATACTTATGTTGGCTGGACGGCTGGTGCTGGTATTGACTATGCCGTGTACAACAACTGGATTGCGGGTGTTGATTATGCGCGCGCTCAATACGGCGGTGAGGACTTTACCTACGCAGGTCCTGTTTCTGTTCGTCCAACAACAGATACGGTAAAAGCCAGCATTACATACAAGTTCAACAACTTCCGGTAATAAGCCTCTATGAAAACCCTCTCATCCTCCAGCCCCGCCTTAAGAAAAATCCCCCGAACAACGAGTTCATCGAAGCTATCGAGGTGGATGATAAGCTCTATTTGCCGCTTGCGGAAATGATGAGCCTTCTGGAGTTCAACATTAAAGTCGATCCCCAAAAAGGAACCGCCGAAGGCACATTCATCGACTCCGAACATAATTTCGCGCTGGATGTTCATGACAGCGAAGTCACCGCCAATCACAAGCAATATCCGCTGTCAAAGGACAGCATTTTCGTTAAAAACGACCAGATTTACGTCAGCGCCGACGATTTTTCCAAATGGTTCGACATCCAAAGCCGCTTTGACAAAAAGATGATGGCACTGGCGCTTGATACGTCGGTGGTTTTACCCGTCGAATCTCGCATGAAACGCCATAATCTTTGGGACAAACTTATGGCAGCGCAAAAAGCGAAACAGCAAAACTACCAAACTGTCGAAAATCCGTACCAGCTGATTTCATGGCCGTTTATTGACGTCAACCTGTCGAGCTCTTACAGCTCGGACTCAAGCAGCAGTAGTAGCAGTAGCAGTTTCACAAATAACTTCACACTGCTTAGCGCAGGCGATCTTGGCTATCTGACAACCAAGATTTACGCAGGAGGCAGTTCGGATGATCAGCTGAACAACCTCCGCATTGTGGCCGGCCGGAAAGACCCGAAAGCTGAACTGCTGGGCCCTTTGCAAGCGACGGCTTTTTCGCTTGGCGATATCGACTCTCCGGCCTTGACATTGGTCACCACCAACAGCCTAAGCCGTGGCATTTCAATCACCAACCGCGCATTAAATACACCGGATAATTTCGATACGCACACTTTTGTCGGCAACGCGATGCCCGGCTGGGAAGTAGAGCTTTACCGCAATAATGTTCTTCTCGCGTTTCAGATTGCCGACAACAACGGGCGTTATGAATTCCGCGATATTCCCCTTGTCTACGGGACCAATACATTTCGCATTGCCCTCTATGGACCCCAAGGCCAATCCGAAGACCGTATTGAAACCTATCTTGTCGGCAGCACAATGTTGAAGCCCGATCAGTTCGAATATACGTTCTCTGTCAATCAGGAAGGCGAGAGCCTGATCAACCTCGATTCCCAATCCACAACGGGCGAGTCCACAGTCCCGCGCGGCTGGCGCGGGATTGCCGAAGCCCGTTATGGGGTTGCGCAATTTCTGACACTCGGTGCGGGCGCGGCTCAGGCGGAACTTAACGACGGCACGCACCGTTACATGACCGGTTCTGCGAATACGAGCTTTTTCGGCGTCCTGACCGAAGGCAACTTTGTCAAGGATATAGCCAGCGGCTGGGCCACCGGATTAACTGCCATTACCAGTATTTACGATGTCAGCGTGCGCGCGCGGCACCGTATCTTCAATAATTTTACCAGCGAGATTGAAAATAACCCATCAGACCCACGCAAAAGCGAAACGACCCTCGACATGAACGGCCAGTATTACCTGCCGCTTATCGAAGATCTAAACTTCGGCGTGCGCGCCAAGCGTGAAACATTCACGTATCAGGTGCCTCGCCTGACCTACAGCTCGTCCTATTCCAAAGCGATCTGGGGCATAAGTTTTTCAAATACGCTCGACCTGATCCGCGATACCAAGCAACGCATACAGGGCAATCTTGGTGTGCAAACGCGCTTATGGAACATCCTTTTCCGTTTCGATGGCCGCTACGACGTCGAACCAATCATGGGCCCGAATGGCGCCATGCTGACGACCCAATATCGCCTCACCGATGAACTGAGTGGTCAAACCCAACTTTTCCGGGAATTGGGGGATGCCGATGGAACGTCTATTCGGCAAACCATCAATTGGGATTTGCAGGATTACCGCTTGAGTTTCTCGGGTGAGATGAACGATAAGTACAATGCGACGTTCGGCGTGAATCTCGTCTTTTCGGTCGCGCATGACGAAATGTTCAACCGCTGGCATACGCAGTCGCAAAGCATGAGCGGCTCCGGCGCAATCGCCAACAAAGTGTTTGTTGATGACAACTATAACAACACACCCGAAGAAAACGAAAAAGTTTTCACGGACGCGATTTTGAGAATGAACCGCGTGCCGATCCGCCCGCGCGATGACACAACGTTTATCGCGCCTGTCGGCGCTTATGAGCCGGTGAATGTTGATGTCGACGCCAGCACATTCAAGGATCCCATGTTATCCTCATCTATTGAGGGCTTTCGTGTTACGACCCGGCCGGGCGACGTTATAAATCTACAGTTCCCTGTTGTCTCGACCAGCGAGATCGACGGCAACGTCAAACTGATCGACAGAGACGGCAAACGCCATGACATCCCGGATATCGTGATTGAGTTGCAGGACAAGAACGGCAAACTGATCAAGCGTGTGATGAGCGAATCCGACGGCTATTTCGTCCTCACGCGCGTGTTGCCCGGCGAATATATCCTGACCATCCCATCGGAAGCTTTGGAAGAATATAAAGCCGAGCTCGTTAATCCCGTGAACGTCAAGGTCGAAAAGACGAGTGAGTTCTACACGGGCAACGATATCACCCTGCGTACCAACACCCCGGTGGAACCCAAAAAGCGTAAAGGGAAGAAGTAAAGCCGACTTATAGCTTGTTTGCCGATTGTTTTTGGCTATGGCTTGCCACCCGAAGCTACATCGCAGCGTAGGATGGTGGGTGATGAGGGATTCGAACCCGCGACCCGCTGATTAAGAGTCAGCTGCTCTACCAACTGAGCTAATCACCCGTTATTTAAGGCAGGAAGGCTGTTTAGCAGCAAGGGGCCGGGGAGTCTAGCTCTAGGGTCTCCGGAAAAGCTTTACCTATTTAATTGCTCAGGCGCTTGTTTGTTGCGCCCGTAAACACGCCCGAAAGCTGGTCTGGTAGGCCGCTGAGCGGCATATTCGCTGCTTTTCGGTGCTGCAGCAGTCGGTACCCGTTGGGGCTCGTCTGGCTCGCATTCCGCGTAAAAACAGGCCGTTTTCGTGGCTATCATAAGCGCGCTAAAACCAATAACCATAAAAACATCTCCCCCATCAATATGATTTCAGAATACGGACGAGTGGTAAAAAAAGCATGAATTATCATGCCGCAACCTATTGAAATAATAAGAATATTCATCAATTTGGGCTAAATTTTATCCATCGTGCTTCCACCGCGATAGACGTGACTATTCCGTCGTTTATTCGGTTAACGCATCGCTTCAATATCTTCCGGACGTGAATACTGACGGCGCAGGGTCGACGACTTTACTGCCATTCTCCGTCACCTCACTTACCGCCAGCCCCCGCTCCGCCAACCCATCCTGCGTAAGGCGGAAGATGCCGTCCAACCCTGCAAAACCACTCGGATTGCTGAGCGAAACCCGGTCAAAGTGCCCGCCCCGCTGCGCCAGAACGGCCGCCAGCGCGGTCGCATCATAGGACAATGTCGCCAGACGCGGCGGTTCTTGGCCATATGTTTTCACAAAATTCTTATTAAACGCCTCGCGCGCGTCAGGCTCCGCCGTCGCATACCACCCGCCCACAAGCAGCGGCAATGCCTTGCCAAGCCCGGCTTCATCCCACAGCCCGGTTCCCAGCATACGTATTTTCTTTGGATCGACACCGCCTGCGGTCAGCTGATTAACCACTTGCCGTAAATCATTCCCGCCTAATGGTAACAACAACGCATCGATTTGATCGCGTTTGGTGATGATTTCCTGAATACGCGCGACGCCTTCCATGATAACGACAGTCCCTCTTTGATCACGCACGGCGGATTCAAAAGCTTGCTGCACCAGTTGGCCATAAGCCCCATTCGGGATAAGAGCCGCAAAGTGCTGAGCGCCTTTTCGCGAAGTATAGGCGATGACACGTTCAACCTGCGGCGCGGGGGCAAAGCCCATGATGTAAGTCCCGGGTTCTGCCAACGAAACATCCGTCGACAAGGCAAGCATGTTAACACTTGATGTTTGCACAACGGGCTTTATCGCCGCAACATCCGCCGCGAAAAGAGGCCCGATTAACAACTGCGCCTCGCTGGCTATGGCGTCACGAGCAGCCAGCACCGCGTTTTCCATGGTCGTTCCCGTATCGCGCGGCATAAGCTCAAAATTGCTGTTCGCCATCTCAAACACAGCCAGTTGCGCCGCGTTCAGCATCGCTTGTCCAAGATTGGAATTCTTACCCGTCAAAGGCAGCAAAATGGCCACCTTAACTTTACCGTTCTGGGGTTGCTGATTGGAGCCCTGCAGGGCCGACTCAGGTGCAAAAAACGACTTTTTCTGCGGGTACGCGCTTCTTGAGGAGGCCTGGGACAAAGGCTGGCCCATGCCGGGCGGCCACGGCTGGCTATCCAGACGAGAGGCCGCATAACCCGCACTTACCGGTGTTTGAGCCGAGGGAGACGTTACTGTTGGTTGCTGTAAGGGGCGTGTTTGCGCCTGTGCGACAGAGGCTTTCTGCTTTACAGTGTCACGGGACGAACAGCCCATCACCAGAAGCGATACGAGCATCAGACATGACAAAAAAATCCGCATTGTTGGCCCCCGAAAAAAAGACAGGAAAGAAGAAAAAAACCTCGCCGGACTACGCGCAATGGGCCCGCCAGATCGTAAAGGCTAGCTGGAATGAAACGGCAAGTAAACTCCCCGCGGGTTTGTATATTGTCTCAACGCCAATCGGCAATCTGGGCGATATCTCACTGCGCGCCCTGGAAACATTAACTAAAGCCGATGTCATTGCCTGCGAAGACACGCGCGTTACCGGAACTTTGCTGCACCTCTACGGCATCAAAAAACCCCTTCTCTCCTACTATGACCATAATGCCGACCAGCGTCAGCCCGAGATCCTGTCGCGTGTAAAAATGGGCGAGTCCGTAGCTTTGGTCAGCGACGCAGGCACGCCGCTAGTTTCCGATCCCGGCTTTAAGTTGGTCGAGGCTTGCCGCGCCGAAGATCTTTTTGTGACGGCCATACCGGGGGCCAGCGCCCATTTGGCTGCCCTTGTCACGGCAGGGCTGCCAACCGATAAGGTCTTTTTTGCCGGTTTCCTGCCTCCCAAAAACTTGGCGCGCCAAAAAGCGATTTCCGAGTACGCAAACGTGTCGGCAACGCTTGTTTTCTACGAAGCGTCTTCGCGGCTATGCGCCACTTTGGACGATTTGGCCGAACGCCTTGGCGCAACAAGACCAGCCGTTGTCGCCCGCGAATTAACAAAGCTATACGAGGATATCCAAGCTGAAACCTTAGGTAATTTAGCGGCGTATTACCGTTCCCATCCAACTCCGAAAGGCGAGATTGTTATCCTTGTCGGTCCGGCACAGAAAATCGTTTCAAAAGCCATCGATATTGTCGTTCTGCTTAAACAAAAAATGAAGACGATGAGCCTGCGCGATGCGGTTGAGTTTATCGTTGAAACCACTGGCGCCAAGAAAAACGACGTCTACCGGCACGCGCTGAAATTGAAATAATGCAAAGGCATTCCTTTCCTTGCCAGCTTCTAGTCCGGCGTGTTAGCAAATAAAACGTCTTGAGTTTTCACTATTAAATAGGTTTTTGCTTGGTCGCCCGCGTTGCCACGGTTGCTTTTGAAGGCACGAATGTGCTCGATATTGATGTGCAGGTGCAGCTGTCGTCCGGCGTTGTATGCTTTAACATTGTTGGCCTGCCGGACAAGGCCGTGGCCGAGAGCCGCGAACGCGTTCGCGCCGCGCTTCATGCCTTGGGTCTTGCCTTGCCCGCCAAGCGCATAACGGTCAACCTTGCCCCTGCCGATGTCCTCAAGGAAGGCAGCCATTTCGATCTTCCTATCGCGCTTTCCACGCTTGCCGCCATGGGTATTTTGCCGCCGGAGGAAATGTCCCAATACACAGCTTTAGGCGAGTTGGCGTTGGATGGCGCTTTGTCTCCTGTCGCCGGCGTTCTGCCGGCAGCCGTTACCGCCAATGTCCATGGGCGCGGCCTGATTTGTCCCGCCCAAAACGGCGGCGAAGCCGTTTGGGCGGGAGAAGCTCTAAACGTGCTTGCCGCCTCTTCTCTTTTAGCGATCATCAACCATTTCAAGGGAACGCAAGTCCTCTCCCGCCCCGAACCTCGCCTGCAGGATGAAAGGGGACCCACGCCGGATTTGCGCGATATTAAAGGACAAGAAACAGCCAAGCGTGCCTTGGAAGTTTGCGCCGCAGGCGGCCATAACTTGCTTATGATCGGGCCGCCGGGTTCAGGCAAAAGCATGCTTGCCGCGCGTTTGCCGGGAATCTTGCCGCCGCTTGAGCCAGACGAGGCGCTTGAGGTTTCCATGATCCATTCGCTGGCGGGATTACTTGACGACGGCAAGCTTTTGCGTCACCGCCCGTTTCGGGATCCCCATCATTCCGCCTCAACGCCTGCGCTTGTCGGCGGCGGATTGCGCGCAAAGCCGGGTGAAATTTCACTCGCGCATAACGGCGTTTTATTCCTCGATGAGTTGCCTGAGTTTCAGCGCCAAACGCTGGAAGCGTTGCGGCAACCGCTTGAGACAGGACGCGCCGTAGTCGCGCGTGCCAATCATCACATCACCTATCCCGCGCGCGTGCAACTTGTAGCGGCGATGAATCCTTGCCGATGCGGCTATGTGGCGGACCCGGCGCGGAGTTGCGGGCGGGCACCCAAATGCGCGCAGGACTATCAATCGCGCATTTCAGGGCCACTTCTCGACCGTATTGATTGCCATGTGGATGTTCCCGCCGTCAGCCCCACCGACCTCAGCTTGCCGCCGCCGCGCGAGGATTCAGCCGCCGTTGCCGTGCGCATTCTTAAAGCCCGCGCTATCCAGACAGAGCGCTATGCCGCGCTTACGAACGATAACGCGCCGCCCTTGCGCACGAATGCCGAAGTAGACGGCGAATTGCTTGAAAAAGTGGCCACCCCCGATCAGGCAGGTTGCGCGCTTTTGACGCAAGCGACTGAAAAATTTAAACTTTCCGCGCGCGGTTACCATCGCGTTTTGCGCGTCGCGCGAACGCTGGCCGATCTTGAGGGGCAGGATGGCGTCCAGCGCATCCACATCGCCGAGGCACTTAGTTACCGGTGCCTGAACTTCGTGCGATAGCGTCAAAAAGCGCACCTCCAGGTTCGTAACTTCGAGAAAATTCCTGGACCAGAAATCACTGTTTTTTCCAAGCCCCGCAGGTGCTGAACGGCGCAAGAATTTAACACCTGCAGGTGCGTTTTCCGGCGGTTTTTCGAACCTACAGGGCTTGAAAACAGGGCTAATCGTCAGATGGCGCACCCGTTCGGACGGAGCCGCGTACCTTTATTTACCGAGCAACGTGCCCGTTCGTCGCCGGAAAACACGCTTTGCGTAACCACTCTTTTCGCCCGTTTTGAACAGACGTATCTGGTTCTTAAGGTTAACGTTTTCGTGCGGGAAGACGTTATGTTAAATTGCCCTATTTTTTAGAGGGCTGCCTTCGGCAAGCGCAACCAGGATTGTTCCTTCAAGAAGAAAGGAATCAACGTATCGTGCCGCCGTTCCGGATTCTGTTCAGCAAGCTTTGCCATCAACTTTTCCACAACAACATGCCGCGGAAGTTCAACCGAAAGCGCAGCAAGCCTTAAAAAAAATTGTCTGTCATCGTCTAAACCTTTTAAGGCCGCGCCGTGCTTCGCAAGCCCATAAAGAAGAAAGGCGCCATCCCTGATTTGTTCCCTGTCGCCGCCCTGAATAAAGGCAACCGCTTTTTCAACAAGCTCCGGTCGCGATTCAACTTCCTGAACGGCGCCCTCGCGGCAATGAAGATAAAGGCGAACCGCGCCCAGCGCCCTTTTAGATGGTATATCGTCCATAAATAAATCGATGGCTTCCGAAACGCTGCCGCAAGATTTTTTCATAATTTTCTCCCCTAAAAACCGGTTCATTCAATCGAATATCTTTTAGCAAAATCCCGGAAAGAGAAAAAGGGATTCATGTTATTTTTTTGCCGTTAAAACCGGCGAAGAGGAAGTCAAAATTAACCAACAGCGCCGTCGAGTTCCCTCGCTTTTTCATCCAGATCCACGCAAACACGGCGGATTTGTTCGGTTGTGACCAGCAGATGTGAAATGCCTGTGTTGACCCCATTTGTGGCTGCCGTCGCCGATTGCGCGCTTGTCGCGATTTCCTTGGTCGCCGCCGTTTGTTGCTGCAAGGCTCCTTTAATGGCAAGCGTGATCGCGTTGATTTGCTGAATAACCTGATTGATCGCCTGCATGTTTTCACGCGTCATTTGCGACGACAAGCGCACATCGCCGATCTGCGCCTCAATCTGCGCCGTGGCTTCAGCCGTCTGGTTAGCCAAAGCTTTGACTTCTTGCGCCACAACGGCAAAGCCGCGCCCATGTTCGCCCGCGCGCGCCGCTTCGATCGTGGCGTTCAGCGCCAGCAGATTTGTGCGCTCAGCAACCGAACGGATAAGCTCGACAACCGTGACAATCTGATCCGCGCGTTCGGCAAGCGCGTTTGCGGACTCATCCGCGCCTTGCACTTTGTCAACCGCAGAATGCGTAATTCCGGCCGCTTCGTCCGCCTGCCGGCCGATTTCCCGGATGGCGCTGTTCATTTCCTCAACCGCGCTGGCGATAATGGTGGAGCTTTCCGTCGCGCGCGCGGCCGACGATGTCGTTTCGCTGGCGCGTTTTTGATGTTCCTCTGTAAGTTGGGTTAAACGTCTTGCGTCATCCCTAATCGGCAAAAGCGTCGCTTTGGCCTTCTCCCTTACGGCCGCCAGCATATTTACCGCGTCTGCATTTGTTTGAGCGGCTTCCTCCGCCGATGATTGCGCGGCTAAAAGGCCAAGAAAACGGCGCGCGACGCGCCGGCTATACCACCATCCGCCGATCAACAGAACGCCAACAGCGATCGAGACCGCGAAGAGGTCATCGCCCTTTACGCGCGGCCATAAGGCTAAAAAAGGAACAACGCCGCCGATAAGAACAGCGGCGAAAACAGGGCGCTGGTAATACGAAAGAGTCATGGCGCTTTTCCAAGGGCGTTGAAGCCATCACCATGCAATCGCAAGATTTAATTTTTATTGAATAAAAACCAAGAAAAAACGCTGGTTACTCTTGTGTTCAAGCTTGCATCGAAAAAACATACTCTTGCATGTATTTCACTTTTTCTTCTTCTCCGTTTTCTTTTCTTTCGCTCCGCCTGCGCGGTAGGAATCCAGAAAACCGCGGAACATATCAACTTCAGTAATCCTGGATTGGGCCGCCGCAATGTCGCGTAACTCTCCGGTTTTCTCAGGCCGCGTCAAAACCCGGAAAGAATCGCTTTGCGGCGTGCCGGCCATCGCCGGACCAAAGTTAATCGCCAGCTTGTCGAGCCCCGCCGTGTCGTTATCGAGCGACATGGCGATGGCGCAATTCACCAGCCATTGCGCCTGTTCTTTCGTGACCAGTTCGCCCGCTTTCGGCGGCGGGCCGATCATATCCAGAAGGGCTAGCGCCGCGTCTTTCCAGCGCTGGGCCCGCATGGTGATGTCCGCGCGAAGCAATTTCGCCGGGGCGGTCGTGTTGTCTTGCAGCAATGCGAGCGCTTCGTCGAATTTCTTCTGTTCCGAGAACGCGCGGGCGCGCAACAAGAGCCGCTCGTTCTGTAGGTCGGCAACGGAAGCGCCCGAGGAAGGCATGTCATCCTTGCTCGCATCTAAGGCAGCTATGGCGGCTTCCGGTTTGTGATCCAGCAGACGAATCGCGGCAAGACGCGCGGCGGTTTTGACTTTCTCTTCGCCTTTCAGGTTTTTAATCTGGTTTTCAAGCAACTGCGCGGCCTGATCCAGTAAATCGACATCCACAAGCCTTTCCGTAAGATTACGCACAACGGCAATCCCTTCTTCGCCCGTTGGCATAATATTCTGGAAATCCTGATAGAGCGTCAATGCCTCCACAGGCGACATGTTCACAAGGGCTTCTTCGCCAAGAAAGATATCATGGAAGGTCTTGGCCATCTCGGCACTTATGCCCGGCGTCAAGGGACTGTCGGGGAACAGGCGCACCGCTTGCGCAAGCACGGTCAGGCCAGGCCTGTAATTCTTGCCTTCAATGTAAAAACTACCCAGCCGGTGAAGAATATCAAGTTCCAGATCGTCGCCGCGCCAAGCGTAACGGAGGCCTTCAAGGCGTTCAACGGCCTGCAGTGGCGTAATCGAACGGGTTGCCACGCCAAGATCGATTAAGGCCAATTCGGCCCGGATTTTATAAAGACGGTCATTCGCTTGAGCCACGCTCTTCCACAAAGATTCCGCCATATCGGCGTGACCAGCCTTACTACGCAACACGCCGCGCAAATAGCGAAGAGCAGGCTCGATTTCCGGTAGATAGTTCTGAGCTTCCAGGCGGTCGAGCCACTCCGCGGCTTCCTGATCCTTGTTTACAGAAAGCGCGGCTTCAATCGCGAGCACCCAAAAACGCGAATAGAACGGCTCAGGATAGGCGTTGAGAATGCTTTCGGAAAAACTGAACCGCTCTTCTGCGGCCGCCCAATCACGCAATTGCGCCGCCCCAATCCCCCGCCAGAGTTCAATCTCAGGCTGCCTAATCAGTTCGGGATCGCTCAAGTCCTTCAGGCCATCCTGCGTACGTCCCGCCAGCAGGCGCACGGCCCCGCGCAATGCCAAAAACTCAGAATGGGATACCAGATCTGGCGCTTGTTGAACAAGCAAATCGAGCAGCGACATGGCTTCCCTACCCATGCCATGCGCAAAGTAAAAACGCGCCAATTCCAGGCGCGCCAGATTCCTTTCAATCTCCGGCACATCGACAATCGTTTGCATTAATTGCTGGCGGTTCGATGTAAAGTTTTCGTTCGGCTTGCCTTTCCATACCGCAAAATCAAACATCGATTTCGTGCTGGCGGCGGCCCACGCCTTTTTGCTTGCGGAAAAGCGGATCCCGGCGTCTTTAGCCGATGAAAGCTTCAGACCGCCTTCAGCCGTAATTTCTATCCCGTCCGATACCGTTTGTAAAACCACTTTTTCATGGAGAGGCTTGATCACAAGCCCCTGCGCCGCCGGCATGAGAATGTAATCCGCCATGCGCCGGGGCGTATTAACCGAGAAGGCATCCAGCAGGGGCGCCACGATCAGTTCATCGCCAACGACCGGATCGGTGAATTTTACCGGTTTCGGCGCATCCGTCACCGGCAGCAACTGTCGCGCGCCAAGGGCATATTCCGGTTGAGAAATGAGTTCGGTCGAAACCGTAATTTCCCCGTGCTTCTTGTTTAGGAAAATTTGCCAAACCGTTCCGTTGCGGCTTGCCCGCACATTGACGCCCGGGGGAACCGGAAAGCGGTAGCCGGTGTTTTGCGGTAATTCGAGGGTTTGTAACCGCTCGGCAGGTATTGACCCATTTGTCAGCGCGGCAAGAGTTAACGTTAGCTTGCGGTCGAAAAGGATTGTGCATATGCCGCCGCGCGCGAAAATGGCCACACCCGTTTTCACCTTGGGATCGAAAGACGCAACCAATTGAGGCGTTGCGCCGAGTTCCGTCGAAAGGGATGACGCCGCTTTTTCAGAAGGCGCCGTTTTTTTGTCCGTGTTATCCTTGGTCGTATCAGCCGTTTCGGCAGCCGGCGTTTCGGGCTTAGTTTCGGCTTTCTCGCTTTCCGGAACCGCCTTTGGCCCCAAGGCAGGTCCCGTTTTTTCGGTTGCGGTGGAAGCCAGAGTCGTTTCCGTGGCCGCTGCAGGAGTCGTAGCGTTCTTTGGCTCAGTCTGCCCTGACGCATTCGGCTCCGTTTTGGCGGTTTCCGTCGCACCAAAGATATCAACGATAACCGCCGATCCGTTTACCAAGTCCTTAATGATTGCGCCTTCGGCCACAGTGAAGCTTACCGCCAGCGGCTTATTCGAACCCGTGGCCGTAAATCGTTTGGCGCGCGTCAACTTCATGACCGGGCTCAGGTTAATCGTCGCGGGCGACGCAAACTGGATTGTCACCTTTGTTCCGTCACGATGGATTTCATAGTCGAGACCGCGAGGTCCTTCAAAAATCAACCGGTCAAAATCCGTATGAATGCCTATGCGCAAGGTAAGATTGACGGCAGCCGACGATGTCGTTTTTTCGGCTGCTTGAGGCGAAGCTCCCCAACCGGCTATGGCCAGCCCGAAAAAAACAAGCCGGATGACTTTCCGCCACGGAAATAAAGACAGATTCGGCATCATAGTTTCCAGCTTATACTGATTCGACGGTGGGATAACACGCAGACTCCGCCTTACGGGAAGATTCTCCCGTATGACAAAGACAAGGTCCGGCCGTGGAGATGTTTGGCCGAAAGACGCCTGTACGCTTTCTTTTAATTCCCTGAAAGCAGCTTGTCGATGGCCTCCTGATCAATGGCATGCTGGGGCAGCTGCGGCCCGTTCAAAAGTGCTTTTTCGGCGTCGGAGGGCTCTCCTGCGCCCGCACCTTCGCCGCGGTGAATCTCTTCCCCAAGAGCGGTCAGCAAAGCTTCGATCTTGCCATCGATGTACTTCAGGGTTTGGACCACCTTGGTGATTCGCTGGCCGGTTATATCCTGGAAGTTGCAGGCTTCATAGATTCGCGTCGTGCACGCAATGAGTTTGTTCTTGAACTCTCCCGACGACGTTTCGGCAAGACCTGTGATCGTGTCGCACACGTCCATAATCTTATTCGTCGCATCCTCCGTGGCCCCAACTACGGCATCAAGCTCGTTTGTCGCGTGGGGTATGTGGTTGATGTTGATATCTTTCGGTTTTATGGCCGCAATCTCTTTCTTGGCCCTGCGAATATAGGTCGCAAGATCTTCAAGCTCAGCGTAGAACTTCAGATCTGACGCAGCAACGTCCCCAGATAGGGAATCAATCACCTGCCGCACAATCGACGTGATGTCGTCCGCGGACAAAGGATGCTGGGCAGCTTCGTTCGCCAGCCTGATTTGTTTGTGCAAGTTCGTTTCAAAAGCATTCAATCGTTCGGTATCGGTCATGGGATTATCCTCCCCGGCAAAAAACAGATCAGTCTCTAGAAGGCTCCCAAAACAGCGGTGATCTTCTGTTTCAGGGTTTCAGCATTAAACGGTTTGACGATATAGTTGTTCACGCCCGCTTCTTTAGCGGCGGCGACGTTTTCGACCTTGCTTTCCGCCGTTACCATAATAAACGGAATAACCCGCAGCTTGTTGTCGGCACGGACTTCTTTGAGCAGTTGCAGCCCGGTCATGGGTTCCATGTTCCAGTCCGATATGATCATGCCGAAACTGCCATCGCGAAGCATGCGAAGCGCCATCGTTCCATCCGTCGCCTGATGGATGTTTTTGAACCCCAGCTGTTTCAGCAGGTTTTCAACAATGCGCAGCATCGTCTTGTAATCGTCGACGATGAGGATGTTCATGTTCATATCAACAGGCATTGACCAACTCCCTGCAAACCTAATGCTGCACACACAAACCTTCGCGGCATGCCGAAGCAATCTACCGACGGTTTGTGTTCAACCAAAACTTAGCCCGGAGATACTGAAAAAATAGTTACCAGAGGCGAAGCTAAACCGTCTTTTGCCCTGTTTGTGGCCAGTCGCGGGGTAAAACAAGAATTTCTTAAGGTTTTAGCATCACTTAATCTGGGGTAACTGATCCTGTTTCGTTAAGGCAATCGTAATTTCTTTAGCCTTTTCAGGGGCCATTTCCGCCATAACGGCCGCCGTTCGCTGGGGCTTCATTTTTTGGACAACGCCCAGCAAAACCGGAAGCTCCAGCGATTCAAAGATACGCGCGGCTTCCTTGGGCTTCATGGTTTCATAGATTTTCACCAGATTTTCGATCTGGGCTTGCTGTGACGCGTTGAGTTGATTGACCATAGTCTGTAATTGGGTTCTCAACGTTTCCATTTCTTTCATTTTCTGGTCAACCCGCTGCTCTGCGACACGCAGGCGGGCTTCATACATATCAAGTTCACGCGCTCTTTGGTCAAGTTGTTCACGGCGCCCGGTAAGTTGTTTGACCAACTCCATCTCTGCCGATGATGAATCCATGGGAGGTTTGCTTGGTTTAGCCTTGGTTTCAGTTGGCGCCGTTTTGTTTTCAGATTGAGGCGCTGCTTTGGCTTCTGCCGCCGGCTTTTCTCCTTTCGCGGGGACTGAATCCGTTGTGCCAGAAGCCGGCGCCAAGGATGGCGTGTTTATCTTGGGAACCTCCCCTTCGGATGCCGCTTTGGAAGGCGTGACCGCCTGAAAAATACGCCCCTCCGCCAGGGAATCCCATATATCATTCAGGCGTATGCCAACCACCAGCACGCCCAAAAAGATCATGAGTGGCAGGATGGTGCGCGGCTGAATGATATACCAAGGCTTTTGATCAGTCATAGGTTACCTCGCCCCATATCATCCCAGCTTTTCGAGGGCTTGCAACAATTCCCTCTCCGCGGCTGACGGCGCTGGAACGCCGGATTTAGACGGCCTTTTTTCTCCCGGAGCCTGTTTTGCGCTCGCAATCGAAGAAATTGTTGCCGGTTTCACTTCTTTTGCAGTCTCTTGAAGCGGCGCCGCTGTTTCCGCTGCCGTTGTCCGGGTTATGGTCGTGGCCGCATCACTTAACCGCGACGCTATTTGATCCGCGCTTTCCACCAAAAACTGCAATTCATCCCGAAGCGACTGGGCTTTTTCGATCAGTTGTTCCAGATCGTCACCGCCCGTGCGCGCCGCCTGTTTCAATCCGCGAATCCCAGCTTCCGCCCGTTGCACCGTCGCACTAAAATCGGCCACAAAGCGTTCCATCTCAGCACGGCTTGCACGCAACCCTGCCATCTGCTGCATTAAACGCACGGCGTAGGCGATTCCTGTGATCAGCAGGCCGATTAATATGATATCAAGCAAAAAAGAAATGATTTGGCCCATTGTTTAATCCTGATGTTTGTTATTATCGAGCGATACCCCCTCAACACGCACAGCGATTTTGCTGTTTAACGATCCCATGCGCCCCTGAAACAGCGTAATTTCGCCCGCGCGTAACGCGATAAGATCGTCCGGTTTCACGTTCAGCATGATACGCGAACCGACCTTCCAATTAATCACGTCGCCAAGAGGCATGGTTACTTCGTCCAGCACCGCATTCATGTGCATATTCGTCAACAACAATTCGTTCCCCAAGTGCGTTTCCCAAATCGAGTCCCGTCCGAATTTTTCCCCCATGAACATCTGGAGCAGTAATTCACGTATCGGCTCAAGGGTCGCGTAGGGAATAAGAATTTCGATGCGCCCGCCCCGGTCTTCCATATCAATACGCAGTTTAGCCAAGACGGCCGCATTTGCAGGCCGTGCAATCGTCGCAAAACGCGGATTGGTTTCCAGCCGGTCAAACCGGAATGTGACCGGCGACAAAGGATCAAAAGCGCCACTGACGTCGGCGAGAACGACACGCACCAGCCGTTCGACGAGATTGCGTTCGATGGTAGTGTATGGGCGGCCCTCGATGCGCATCGCCGCCGTGCCACGGCGACCGCCGAGCAGAACGTCAACGATCGAATAGATCATGGCGCTGTCGATGGTCATCAGCGCCGAGTTGTCCCATTCCTCGGCCTTAAAAACGGCCAACATGGCGGGCAACGGGATTGAGTTCAGGTAATCGCCGAAACGCACGGACGTGATTTGATCGAGGCTGACTTCGACGTTGTCGGACGTAAAATTGCGCAAACTTGTCGACATCATGCGCACAAGCCGGTCGAACACGACCTCCAACATCGGCAGGCGCTCGTAATTGACGAGCGCGCTGTTGATGAGCGCCATAATGCCGGAGTTGTCCTGTTGCTGCCCCGCGCCGCTGAAGCCCAGAAGGCTGTCAATTTCATGCTGACTTAGAACGCGCGCCGCACCGCCTTCAGCGGCCGCTTCCCCGCCATCGCCATCGGCCATGGCGGCCCATTCGGCGGCCTGGCGTTCTTCTTCGGTCATTTCGGGTTTAGCTGTATCGTCCATCGGTATTAGTGGCTAGAGGTTAATGATTACCCTTTTTTACTGGACCAACATCTCCTGAAACAAGACATCGCGCACACGAACTGGCTGCGCCGCTTCGGTAACCCGCAATAACAGTTCCTCACGCAAACGATAAAGCCCAGCTGACCCTCGCAAGTCTTCAATACGTAATTCGCGCAAGTATACCTGAAAATTATCGATGATGCGCGGCTTGATGGCGTCCATAATCTGAACATCCTTTTCATCAGCCAGTTCAAGGCTAACTTTAATCTTCAAAAAGTTGGGCCGTTTACCTTCACCGCTCAGGTTAACCAGAATATCGCCCAGAGAATAGTAGATAGCCCGTCCTTTTGTTGCCGCAATTTCATGCGTTCCCTCGGCTGAACCCTTCTTGCCTATCACACCCGTGAAATAGAGCGTCGCGCCAACACCGCCGCCAAGCAAAAGAACAGCTGCAACGCCGATGATGATCAGCATTTTCTTGCCGAGTTTTTTCCCGCCCCCCTCAAGATCTTCCGACGCGCCTTCTTCGCCTTCGGCATCCCCGTCCTCGGCGCCTTTTTTTTCTTTTTCGTCGTCTTTATCTTCTCTTTCAGGTTTATCGTCTTTTTTTGCCACGTTTAAACTCCATTACCAGGAAACGGGACATGTCCTCGATTCCTCTTAAAAGGGCTGAAACCAAGGACATAACTCACCTGTTACGGGGCCGTGCGCTCCCCCTTTCAGGTCTTAACCTTCGGATGGTTAACAAGTGATTAGGAATAGTTAAAGGCTTGGGTCTTAGGCGCAAGCTACACGGGCTTTTTAAGAAGTGAAAGTTCTCTTTTCTTGTGTGTGCGTTTACCCGCAATAATGTTAAGATTTTAGCTCATAAATAACCGTTATCATCTTGTGCAAAAGAGTCTTAATGGCCGAATCAAATTACAAAACGGACCGCCTCAATCTCGTGGGTCTCAGTTTGAAGGAACTGAAAACCGAGCTGAGCCAGCTGGGATTCGAATCATTTCGAGCCAAGCAGATCTGGTCATGGATGTATTGCCACGGCTTTCGTGACTTTGACCGCATGACCAACCTTGCCAAACCAGTTCGTATCAAGCTGGCCGAGCATTTCGTCATCGGACGCCCGGATATCGCCGCGAGCCAACACTCTGTCGATGGAACACGAAAATGGCTTCTGCGCATGGCGGATAGAGAAGAAGTCGAATGTGTGCACATTCCCGAAAAAGACCGCGGGGCCCTCTGCGTGTCGAGCCAGATCGGGTGCACAATGACGTGCAAGTTTTGTCACACAGGCACTCAGCGGTTGGTGCGCGATCTGGATGCAAGCGAAATTGTCATGCAGGTGATGCTTGCGCGGGATGAACTTGGCGAATGGCCCTCGACCAAAGAACAACGCCTGCTCTCCAATATTGTGATGATGGGCATGGGCGAGCCATTGTTCAATTACGACAACGTCGCGAAGGCAATAAAGATCATCATGGATAGCGACGGCATCGCAATTGGCCGGCGCAAAATCACGCTTTCGACCTCTGGCGTCGTGCCGATGATCGAAAGATGCGGCGCGGAACTCGGCGTGGGGCTTGCTATCAGTTTGCACGCGGTGACGGACGAACTGCGCGATCAGCTCGTCCCCATCAACCGCAAATACCCGATCAGGGAACTGTTGAACGCTTGCCGTAATTATCCGGGCGTGAGCAATGCACGGCGCATTACGTTTGAATACATCATGTTGAAAGGCATGAACGACAGCCCTGCGGACGCGCGCGCATTGGTTAAACTGCTCGCGGGCATACCGTCCAAAATTAACCTTATCCCCTTTAACCCATGGCCCGGTGCACCGTTCGAATGTCCTGATTGGGATACGATTGAAAAGTTCGGGGATATAGTTAACCGTGCGGGTTACGCCAGCCCCATCCGCACACCCCGTGGCCGCGACATTATGGCGGCGTGCGGCCAGTTGAAGTCAGCGAGTCAAAAGTCCCGTCATTAAACGCGCCGATCTCCCCAAAAGAGAAAAAGAAAGAAGGGATGCCCAAGCTTCGAAGTTAATGAAACATTAACTAATTTTCTTACTCATTGCAGGAAAAGGTTGACTGCGTTGACTTTCAGACTTTAGGATGCTCTCCACACGAAAGCAGAAAGCTGAAACTTATGCGTCATTTTATGTTGGTTATTAGATGGGCGTTGGACACGGGGCGATCCTAGATCGCACGACCGCCAACGCGCACCCAGGCCCTTCCAAGGGCCTTTTTTATTGCCCGAATTTAACGCGAGAAAAAAATAGGAGAACAAGATGACAAAGTTAAATGTAGAAACCACGCTCTTCGGCCCCGACGATCAGGGAGGCGATGCCATGACGTTCGAGGCGCCCGTAAAAAAACCCACGCTCACGCTCGTTACGGATTCCCGCGAAGCGCTCGACAAATTTCACGACGGCCTTTTCGCCGCGTTCGACACACAGAACGAGACTCTTTGGAACAGAAAAGCGCACTTTTGGCCCGAAGTCCGGATGGAGCGCTACGACGACTATTTGGGAAGGGACACTCTGAAGGTTACCGCCAATCTGGGGGTTTTTACCTTCGAAGCCGATTTTTACCAAAGCCCGAACCCTCTTTTTGAAAGCCCCGTTCAGGCCAGCCTCGGCGGACGAGGCCGTGAAGAATTCGTAACTCTTCCCCTCGTTGACGACAGAAAAGCTTTCTTTCTGAAAGGCCAGAACATCGCCGCGCTTCATATGAATTTCAAGGACGGCAAAATGTGTTTCCTTCGGCCCGACCGCACGGAAGTCCGCCTCACCTTCGGGCAAGCCCAGGCGCTTCTTCACAAGGTTACAAAGGAACGAAAAAAAGCCGTGGCTCAAGAAGAAGCGGAAAGACCCGAACGCGAGGCTATGGAAGAACGATGGAAAAATTTTTATGGCAACGGCGTTATGGGCCTTGGCGCTTACGGCCTGAGGTTCGATCCCGGGACAAAGAAATATGAACTCGTTGAGGGCTTCAAGCCTTTCCTTTGCCCGCGCCGGGAAAACGGCAACGCGACAAACGGAAAACCATCGAGGCGCGGCGCCAAGCCTGAGCCTAGGTAATCGACGGAGACTGTTTTGAAACAACCGGTTTTTTGCAGAGGATGAAAAAAGACCAATGAACATAATTCTGCTCGTTAGGTGTGCGCTGGACACGGGGTGATCTTCGATCACACGACCGCCAGCGCGCACCCAAGGCCCTTTCAAGGGCCTTTTTTATTGCCCAAATCGAAAATGACGAGAAACGATGGAGAAAAAAATGGAAACGAAAGAAGCCAAGGCATATGGCCCTGAAAGCGAAGGCTTTCCAGCGCATCTGGCTTTATCTCAACTTGCCCTCAAGATGACCGGCGCCGAAATGGTATGGACGGCGCTTGCCGAAAATAACGTTAAGTACGTTTTTGGCTATCCGGGCGGCGCGATCCTGCCAACGTACGACGCCTATAAACGACAAAAAGATGTCCGCCACATTCTGGTGCGTCATGAACAAGGCGCCGTGCATGCTGCCGATGGCTATGCGCGTTCTACCGGCAACGTCGGCGTTGTTCTGGTGACATCCGGCCCGGGCGCAACCAATACGTTGACTGGGATTCATACCGCTTTTCAGGATTCCGTTCCGCTTATCGTCATAACCGGGCAGGTGCCGTTAAATCTTCTCGGCACGCAAGCTTTTCAGGAATGCGACATCACGTCTATCACAAGACCGTGCACAAAAAAGAACTATCTCGTTCGCGGCATAAAGGATTTGCCGCAAATTCTGCATGAGGCTTTTTACGTAGCGCGGTCAGGCCGTCCCGGCCCTGTCTTGATTGACATTCCGAAAGATATTCAAACCGCGAACGGCCTATACAGGTGTCCATCCGAGTGGGATATCGTTCAAAACGCTCTATGCGATAAAGCCGACGATTATCCGGCTACCCACAAGGAAAACATTCAGAAAGCCGTCGCCCTGATAGCGGCCGCCAAACGCCCGATTTTGTACACAGGCGGCGGCGTCGTGAATGAACGATCGAAATCCAAAGGGTTACCGGAGGCCTCAAAGCTTTTGCGGACATTCGCGGAAATAACGGGTTTTCCTGTCACATCGACCTTGATGGGCTTGGGCGCTTTCCCGGCTTCGGATCCGCAATGGCTGGGGATGCCGGGCATGCACGGCACAATTGAAGCCAACATGGCCCTTTGCAACGCCGATTTGATCATCGCCATCGGCGCGCGTTTCGATGACCGCATCACAAGCACATGCAATGGTTTTGCGTCTCACGCGAAGATCATTCACATCGACATCGACCCTGCAGCAATCAATAAACTGATACCAGCCGATGTCGGGCTTGTCGGCGATTGCTCACGAACCATGAATGATCTTCTTGTGGAATTGAAAGATCGTAAAGACGCTCTCGATCGTTCCGTTCAGCAGGAATGGTGGCGGGAAATTGATGCGTGGCGGCGCGCTGACTCCTTAAGCTTTGAAGCCGCACAAGACACGCTAAAACCTCAAGCGATCATACAGCAGCTTGATTCGCTGACGCGCCTCAACGACGCCTTCATTGTCACGGACGTCGGCCAGCACCAAATGTGGGTCGCCCAATATTATGGTTTTGAACGGCCCAACCGGCTCATCACTTCGGGCGGCTTCGGCACAATGGGTTTCGGTTTGCCCGCAGCTATCGGCACGCAACTGGCTCATCCGGATTCGACAGTTGTATGCGTAAGCGGCGACGGTTCGATTCAGATGAACGCGCAGGAGATGATAACGGCTACGCAGTATAAATTGCCTGTTAAGGTTCTGCTCCTGAACAACCAAGGTCTTGGCATGGTGCGCGAATGGCAGGAACTCGTTTATGACCGCCGGTATTCCGAAAGTTCGATGGAAATTCAGCCTGACTTTATTGCCTTGGCAGGCGCTTATGGCTGGAAAGGCTTGCGTTGTTCGAAACCGCAGGAGCTTAAAGCCACGATGAAAGAATTTTTAGGGCATCCCGGCCCGGCCTTACTGGACTGCCGCATCGATACGGAGGAAAACGTTTATCCGATTATCCTGCCCGGCAATCCGCGCCATAAAGTTGTGCTCGCGCCACACCTTCGCGCGCCGCAACCAGTATGAGCGCGTGTTGGGTCAGGAAAACCTGTTGCTGCGCGTGAAGCCGTTTGGCGGCAAACGGCCCGCTTGCGCGCGTTCGCCGCGCCAGGCGCGAAGATCCGTTTCCGTGCGTTCGCGATCGCCCGAACGCCACGTCAGGCCCTCTTTTATGTTGAAGCTTTTCACGTCCGACAGTTCGCCGTCCTTGTAACGCTGGAGGATCACGCCGCGTCCGCGCGTCATTTCAGGCAACTGTTCCGCCGGGAACAGAAGCAATTTCCGGTTCGTGCCAATGACCGCGATTGTATCGCCGCCCGCCAGCGCAAATGCGACCGCGCGGCCTTTGCCGTTCACGTTCAACACCTGTTTGCCGTTGCGCGTTTGCGCCAGCACGTCTTCGGCCTTTACGATAAACCCGCGCCCGTCGTTCGACGCGACAATGAACTTTTGTTCCGGCTGATATTTCACGATGCCGACGATCTCCGCCTCGTTCGGCAGGTCAATCATGAGGCGCACGGGTTCGCCGAAACCGCGCCCGCCCGGCAGTTTGTCCGCGCCCAGCGTGTAGAAACGCCCGTTGCTCGCGAAAAGAAGTATTTTATCCGTCGTTTCGGCTTCAAGGATAAACCGTTCCTCATCGCCCTCTTTGTATTTGATCGTATCGACGGCGATGGCATGGCCTTTCATGGCCCGGATCCACCCCTTGTCCGAACAAACAATCGTCACGTCTTCACGCTCGACAACGGCTTCGACAGGAACATCGATATCCGCCGGCGGTTCAGCCAATTCCGTGCGCCGCATGCCAAGCTTCGTCGCCTTGCCGAATTTCTGTTTAAGATCGGCAAGCTCTTTATCAATCTTCTGCCAGCGCAAACCTTCGTCCTTAAGCAGCTTTTTCAATTCCGCTTGTTTGCCGGAAAGTTCTTTCTGCTCGCCCTTGATCTGCATTTCCTCCAGCTTGCGAAGACTGCGCAGACGCATATTCAAGATGGCTTCGGCCTGCACTTCGGTCAGTTTGAATGTTTTCATTAACACGGGCTTCGGCTCGTCTTCCGTGCGTATAATCTTGATGACCTTGTCGAGATTGAGATATGCAATCAGATAACCCGCCAACACTTCAAGCCGCGCTTCGATTTGCGCCAACTGATGCTTCGAGCGGCGCACCAACACGTCCTGCCGGTGGTCGAGATACGCCTGCAACGCGCGGCGCAAGTCCATCACCTGCGGCACGCCTTCCTTGTCCAGCACGTTGAGGTTGAGCGGGATTTTCGACTCCAGTTCCGTTTGCCGGAACAGGGATTCCATCAGCACGGCCGGATCGACGTTGCGGCTTTTCGGCACGAGGATCAGGCGCACGTCGTCCGCGGACTCGTCGCGAACGTCGTCCAGCATCGGCAGCTTGCGCGCCGCCAGAAGCTCGGCGATTTTTTCGATCAGGCGCGACTTTTGCACCTGATACGGAATTTCCGTCACGACGATTTGCCACATGCCCTGGCGCAGTTCTTCCTTTTCCCACTTCGCGCGGAGGCGGAACGAGCCGCGCCCCGTTTTATAGGCTTCGACAATCGCCTCGCGGCCTTCGACGAGAACGCCGCCCGTCGGAAAGTCAGGCCCGGGAACGAAGGCGACGATTTTATCCATCGTCGCGTTCGGATGCTGGATGAGATGGCGCATCGCGTCGCAAAGCTCGCTCACGTTATGCGGCGGGATGGATGTGGCCATGCCGACGGCAATGCCCGCCGCCCCGTTCGCCAGCAGATTGGGAAACGCCGCCGGAAGCACGGCAGGCTCCGTCCCGCTGCTGTCGTACGTCGCGCGAAACGCCACCGCGTCTTCGTCGATGCCATCGAGCAGCAGGCGCGCGACTTCGGTCAGGCGCGCTTCGGTGTAGCGCATCGCCGCCGCGCTATCGCCGTCGATGTTGCCGAAATTGCCCTGCCCTTCGATGAGCGGGTAGCGTTGCGAAAAATCCTGCGCCAAGCGCACAAGGGCTTCGTACACAGCCGTATCGCCATGCGGATGGAACTTGCCGATCACGTCGCCAACGACGCGCGCCGATTTCTTTGGCGGCAGGTTGGGCTCCAGCTTCAATTCGCGCATCGCGTAAAGCAGACGCCGATGCACCGGCTTCATACCATCGCGCACATCCGGCAGCGACCGCGCCATGATGGTGGACAGCGCGTAGGACAGGTAACGCTCCGACAAAGCCTCGGACAGTTTCTTGTCAACGATTGGCTGCGGCGGCTCGGCAGGGGTGCGGGTTTTGGTTGAGGTACGCGTCATGAATTAAGATCAAGAATCATATTTTGCCTGTGTTCAAACATAAGAGTTTACTGGATACATTCCCACAAAAGAAATTAACCATACTTTAGCCTTGCTCTTTCCTAATGTAAATGATTGCATGCCTTGTTTATTTTCGCATAGACTAGTTAATGATTGTTTGGAAAGGATACGATTATGGAAAAAATAGAGTTAAACGAAGAGTTTTTCAAAGAAATCTTCAAGTTTTCGCCCGCGTTTGAAGAAACCTATCCTAAGGCGTATGCCGATCTTTCAGAAGCCTTCAAAGAAATCAGTAAAAATTGCGAACCTGACTTTATGGAATTTATACAATATGGCTTTTTGAATTTTGCTGATAAGAGTAAAGGCTACTTCCGGCTTTCTGAGATTAAAATTATTACGCTTGAAAAAAATAAACGCATCCAAGGCATTATTATTCTTGGCGATTCAAGCTTTGGGGAGAGCGTTGCCATTGTTCCTCTTAACCTCTCACAACACGAGTCTGCAACAAAACCCAGGCTGACGTTCTTCTTCTATTCAGATAGGCGAGATCCTTCTTGCGAACACTTGCAGATGGTGGATGCTTCATTGGGCTGGCTTCTTGATGAGCAATTTCTTGAGGATTGTTCCGAAAGCTCGTTTGGAACTTATATGTCCACGATGATTAAAAAGTCTGGTTTTTGCACGCCGACCCCGGAACAAAAGACGGTTCTTGATTTGAAACGTCCTGCGCCGCCCGATGGAAAAACTTTAAATAATTCTGTCCAAACTCACGTCTTGGCGTTCACCTGATCAAAGCCGGCATCCTTGCGATAAAATTCCACCAACCTCTCCCTTGCCGGCGGAAGATCGTGAGCTCCCGGCGCGCGGCCATGATTGTGCGCGAACACGTGCCGCGTCAGAAAATGCCCGGTCATGTCGAGACCGTTCACAATATCTTCCATCGTCCATTCTTCCGCCATGCCGCACAAAAACGCGGGCAGTTTAAACAATTTATCTTTGTACGGCGTGGCCGCCTCGCGCGAGACAGCGCGGCCCGTGCGCGGACTGACATGGCTGAGATTTTCCGTCGTTCCCGTTGCGGCGCATTGCGACAGGTCAAGTCCGAAACCCAGCGCGCGCAAAAGTTCCGTTTCCCATTTCACATAGGCCGGAGCCCAAAGTTCAGGATCGGGCCAACTCAGAAGCGCCCGCAAGCCCGCATAAACGCCGGGCATTGGCTGGCGCTCGGGCAACGCGGCTTCCGTTATGGCGCACGCACTCGCGATGATGGACAGAACCTCCGGATGGTCAAACCACGGCGCGGCGTGCGAAGTCACAACCTCCAGCGAATAATTGCCCAAGTGATCGAGCAGCCGTGCGCGCCACCGCGCCTTGACATGGTTGCCGGGCTGCAAAAGGCTTTGCTTGCTCCGCCCCTGCCCGCCCTGCACAAGCCCCGCGTGCCGCCCATGCTGAAGCGTCAGCAAAGTGACGATAGCCGCCGTTTCGCCATGCGGCCGCGCCGATAATAGAATCGCTTCATCTATCCATTCCATACGTAAACCCTAGCACGAAAAGTTGTGCTTCGCGATTGGAGGAAATATTGGGTATATCTACTGCTCATGCCTGTCGCCATCCATTACAGTTCCGTCAAGACGCCGCCTGAAGCCGGGAAAATATACGGCCTTCAAGTGGCGGTGCTGGATTGGTTAAAGGCGTATCTGCGCTACAGCCATCAGGAAACATTCCCCCTCCTCATCAGCGACGCGCAAAGCTTGGAAGAAGCGAAGGATGCGGCGCTAAGCGCCGGTGTCGATCCGGCGCGGCTCATCGCTTATGACGGCCGCTTTCCGAAAGAGAACTTTGACAAGTTCAGCGCCATTTTCCGGGCCGATTCCGACCCGCACGATCTGTTGTGGCAACGATGTCTCGCGCCCAATATCAATTTTTCTTTCTGCGGCCTTTCCCACGCCATCGCGGGACTTGAAGGCGGCGAAGTGCTCGAGAAATATTGTCTCGGGCCGTCCGAGGCTACCGACGCGATCATTTGTCCTTCCCGCGCGATACAAGCCACGATCCGTACTTTCTGGGACATTTACGCGGACTATATCGAGCGGCGTTTCGGCGCAAAGTATCGTTGCCCCGTTCAGTTGCCGATCATACCGCTTGGCATCGACGCCGAACGCATGGCCGCAAAAGCCACGCCGGAAAAACGCGCCGCGCAGCGCGCGCAGCTTGGCTTGGGCGAAAAAGACATTGCCGTACTGTGGGTCGGGCGCCTGAGCCATGTGATCAAGGCGCATCCGCTGGCTATGTTCCGCGCCGTGGAAGCTGCCGCGAAACGCACAAACGCGCGCGTGCATTTTCTTATGGTGGGCTATTTCGTGCCGGAAAACGCCGCCAAACAGTTTCAGGATTTAGCGCGCGATTTTTGTCCGACAGCGAAAGTCTCGTTCATCGCCAACAACGATCCGCGTTTTCCTGACGGTCTTTGGGCGGCAGGCGATATTTTCTTGTCACTCATCGACAATATGCAGGAAAGTTTCGGGCTTACGCCAATCGAAGCCATTGCGGCGGGACTGCCGCGCGTTCTCAGCGATTGGGATGGTTACCGCGACAGCGTTCAACAAGGCGAAGACGGTTTTCTCGTCCGCACTATTCAACCTCCGCCCGGAGCCGGTGGCGATTTATCCGCTGTGCTGCTCGGCAAGCGCGAATTATATGGCGGGTTTTTGGCCAAGACGGCGCTGTCGGTTGCCGTCGATCATAATATGGCCGCTGAGGCGCTTGTGGCCCTGATCGAAAACCCGGATCTCCGTCGCCGCATAGCCGACAAAGCGAAACAGCGCCTCCCCAATTACGACTGGCGCACGATTATTCCCGCTTACGAAGCGCTCTGGGATGAATTGGCCGCGCAACGCCGCACCGCGCAATCCGATTCAAAGAGCTGGGAAAAGTGGCCGGCTATTCCGCCACGAGCGCCCGATCCTTTCACGCTTTACAGCGCGTTTCCGTCGTCGGCACTGAAGGATTCGGATCGCATCGGCGTCATCGCTTCGGCCGAAGAAATAAAGTTGCTGTGGGGGCACGAGATGAACGTGCTGGCCTTTGATATGATGGTCGGGGCCGAAGACGTGGCGGCGATACTCAACTGGATAGGCACCCAAGGCCGCTCAACCATCGGCGAAGTACACCAGCAGTTTCTCGCCCTCGACACTTCACGTCTTTGGCGCACGCTGGGGTGGCTAGCGAAGCTAGGGATTATTCGGGTTCAGTAAAAAGGCTACTTATCGATATAGGCGAGCAAGCCTGCCGTAATATGATCCGCCACCAGCTTGTCAATCCCCGCGCTGAGGCTCGCGGCCCCCGCTGGAGAAGAGCCGTAGTCAAACTGAACGTAAACGACACGGAATTCGGCCCCCCCCGCACAATTTGTAATCTCGGCAAAGTATCCGGGAAAATCAGTGGCCGAGTCTTCTCTCTGGAAAACAACAAATTTTCCCAACACTGAGCAAGAACCCATCATGGCTATAGGGTACCCGACATACGTTGAATCAGGCAAAACACCGCCGCCGCACTCAGCCGACGTAAATTTGTGGCGTATCAACAAGCCTTTGTCCATCGTGCCTGTCGCGTAACTGCTCGGATAAGTGTGCGCATCGCTGCCACTCAGATTTATTAAATGTCTACAGATAATACGCTTCGGCGGACTTAAGGGCATCCACTGATTTGTTCCGTTACAACCTTCGAATACCTTTGTTGTTGAATTAAACCGCATCGCACCTTCAGCCGTCGCATCGCATGCTTGGCCCTGCGATGAAAATCGAATGGCTGTGTCTCCCTGCACTTTAAAGGTAAGGTTGCCATTTTCAACTTTTGATTCAGCCAGGGGTGCTGGCGTTGCTCCTTGCACTTCTGAAGCAAAACTTCCGAAACTGAAAATCATCACAAACATCAAGATTAAACGAAGCATGGCGCTACCCCTTTAAAATAGAATTATTGTAAAGTAGTCCCACTAATTAGTTAATATTCTTTAAACTAAGCAATTCACAGTCCGGTTCGCCGGGAAAGCAATGGTTACCGTTGTGCCTTTTCCTTGCTCGCTGTCGATCGAAAGAATGCCATCGTGCAATTCAACGAGCGCTTTTGTAAGCGGCAAACCCAGGCCCGTGCCCTGATTTTTACGGCTCAACACGCTTTCAATCTGGCCGAATGGCGCCAACGCCACAGGTATATCTTCCGGCTTCATGCCTATGCCTGTGTCTTCAACTTTAATAATAATGCGGTTCAGATCATCCATCAGCGCGGTTAAAGTCACGCTTCCACCTTCCGGCGTAAATTTGATGGCGTTGGTCAGGAGGTTCGTGAGAATCTGCTTGACCGCTTTCTCTTCACCTTGAAGTGATGCCAGATCGTGCGGCATCTTAATGTTGAGATGTAAACGTCCCGCCTTTGCGCGCACGGCAACAAGCCGTACGGCGGATTTTACCGTGTGCCCAATATCGATCACACTTTCGGTTAAATTACGTTTGCCTGCTTCAATCTTTGACATATCCAGAATATCGTTAATCAGCGAAAGCAGTAAATCGCCGCTATCATATATGTCCCGGGCATATTCGATATACTGCGGCTGGCCCACGGGACCAAACAACTGTTCCTTTATGATTTCCGAGAAACCAATGATGGCGTTTAATGGCGTGCGCAGTTCATGGCTCATGTTGGCCAAAAACTCGGATTTACTCCGGTTCGCAAAATCAGCTTGTTCTTTCGCCTGTTTCAACGCCATTTCGGCATGGCGGCGTTCGGTCACGTCATAAATGGTGCACTCATAATATTGTACCTCCTCGCGCTCGTCGCGCACCGCATGACCGCTCATGCTGACCCACACCGCACGCTGCCCTTCCTTGCCGACCCGTAATGTTCTTTGGTCTTTCGTGTAAAGCGCAGCCTCGTACTCGCGCTGACTGCCGGCTTCCAGTTTGGCAAACCAGTCTTGCCGCACTTTTGAGTCGACAAATAACTGGCCATGCAGGTCCGGTTGAACCAAAAGAAGTTCCTGCGGACTTTCATAACCGAGGATTTGCGACATGGTACGATTAGCATTCAGCCATTCACCAGACGGAGCTATCTGGCAAATTCCGATACCGGCGTTCTCGAAGATAGCGCGGTATTTTTGCTCACTCTCACGTAACGCACGCGCCATGCGTTCCTCGTCGACTACGCGGCGGCTCAGTTCTTCATTCGCCTGCCGTAACGACAAGGCCAGTCCGGCAACCTCCGCTCCACGGGAACGCACCACCCTTAAATACATGACTAATGCCCAAGTCAGCAAAAGCCCGACAAGAAGAATGATGTACGGCAACGATGCAACCATAGTGAGGTTGCGGGGCGGCATGCTCGCAAACTCGATGCTCCAGTTTCGATTATGCAAAAATATGTATTCTTGCGATCTGGTCGGCGATGTAAGCTGCCAAGAAGACTTTGGATCGTCAAAAGTGAAAAACGGTAATGCGTTATTTCCTTCAATTTCAACGGCCTTAAATTCCACAATCTCGCCAGTCTTGCGTAAATCATTGACGCCTGCAAACAAGCGGTCAAGTGGCGACAGACCTACAATGATCTTTTCCGTTTTTTCCTGGCCAGGGACCGGGCGAAGGAACAGCACCCACGTGCCTGCCTCTTTGCCAAAATCAATAACGGTCGTGATTGGCTGCGGTTTCAACACAATTCCGTTTATCAGGCTTTTAAGTCTGGGATCTTGCTCAAATGCCGGAGATGGTTGCGCATAATGATTAAGCGTAAGAATAAGACTTTTGCCTGCACTCTGGCTCTCGCCTGCCGTAATCAGATAAATATATGCAACTGAGCTATACTCCCGGCGCGCAATCGACATAAAACGTTGGAGTTCTTTCGCGACGGCATCGGGGTTGATCGCCTGCAAGTCAGCAACGGACTCGACCAAAAACTGATCCTGGTTAACCTGTTGCTGAAGACTTCCAACGCCTTGACGTGTTGCTTGTTTAATCTGTTGGGTTAAAAAGCCGCTGACTTGCTGACGGACCAGAATAAATTGCAACAACGCGATAACAACGCCGATAATAGCCACCACCCTGAGAAACCACGTTGTGGCTCCCATGATTGGCGTCATGGCAAGCGTTGCCGTCCTGTCCGTCATATGTTTGCAGCCTTAAGATTTCCGGTAACAGAGGGCTGTTCGGTAGGGGATCCCCACAATTACGCACTTTGGCGCAGAGACTGCTAATATCGAGTTAACCTCTTGATTCGCTAAATGGAATAAGTTCATGCAGTATCCTTTTGATCTTGGTGGTGTCTTAGCGGAACCAAACCATTCTTTGCCTTGTGTTAATTACGAAGAACCGAATGGATTAAACTGTTGGAACGGCCTTGTGCTGGTTGGAGAAGCGCCAGGAAAGGATGAGGTTCGTTTGGGGCGGCCCTTCGTTGGACGTAGCGGACAACTCCTCAATGAAATGCTCCTTGAAGCAGGAATAAAACGTGAAGACTCTATTGTTGCTAATGTTTTTCGTTTCCAGCCGCCGGGAAACAAAGTTGACCATTTTTTCCTGTCAAGGCGTGCGGCTGCCGGTCAAGGGGTATCATTAGCAGAAGAATGGGGACGTTTTGGCAGTTACTGGTGCCGCGCCGATTTCGCGAAAGAAATTAAGCACCTTAAATTACGTCTTGAAAAATATAGAAAAAGGGCCAAATCTCGTATGATTCTCGTGGCTTTAGGACGAACGCCTTTTTGGGCCTTAACAGGCGAAAACGGTCTATTAACCAAGGTTGGGCAGCGTTTTAATTGCCGTTTATTGCCCGCTGTGCCCGTTATCCCCACCTTTCACCCAAGTTTTATCCTTCGGGGGAATTGGGATAAACGGCCGGAATGGCTCAAACATTTCGTTGCTGCGGCGCACTATGTGGCGGGAAAGTAACGCCTCCCTTGCATAATGCCCCACAGAGGGGCTAATCATTCCGGCCTTGCACCCGAAAATGCTATGGATGAAGGGTTGAGCTGCTGAGTCTACGCCAAACGAAAAGCGAGATTGTTGACGTTAGTACGAGAAAATAAACAGGGAGAAGCGCGTGAATACTCCACCCAAAATCAAGGCTCCCCGTAAGACTTATGAGGATAGCCCCTTCGAAAATGGAGAAGCTGTCGAGGCCAAAGACATTCACCCGCGTATAACAGGGCGCCCTTTGACGCCTCTCTTGGACACAATCACTTGGCCGCAAGACTTGCGTAAGCTTAAACCTGAGCAATTACCACAACTGGCTGACGAACTCCGGGCTGAGACTATTTCGGCTGTATCCGTGACTGGAGGCCACTTCGGTTCGGGCCTTGGCGTCGTCGAATTAACCACCGCGCTTCATTACGTCTTCAACACGCCCGAAGATATCGTCATTTGGGATGTCGGCCATCAGGCCTACCCGCATAAGATTCTGACTGGCCGCCGCGACCGGATCCGCACCTTACGTCAAGGCGGGGGGTTGTCCGGCTTTACAAAACGCACGGAAAGCAAATACGACCCCTTTGGCGCCGGCCATAGTTCAACATCTATTTCGGCCGCCTTTGGCTTTGCCATTGGCCGTGACTTTAAAAAGAAAAAGAATAATGTCATTGCCGTAATCGGCGATGGGTCCATCAGCGCTGGCATGGCTTACGAAGCGATGAACAACGCGGGCGCTTCCAATTCGCGCTTGATCATTATCCTCAACGATAACGACATGTCTATTGCGCCGCCGACCGGCGCCGTGAGCGCTTACTTGTCGCGCCTCGTGTCATCAAAAGAATACCGCGGCCTGCGCCATATTGCGAAAGAGTTCGCCAGTATCTTCCCGCGCCGCCTGAAGGAAGCCGCCCGGAAGGCCGAGCATTACGCCCGCGGCATGGTGACCGGCGGCACGCTGTTTGAGGAAATGGGCTTTTACTATGTCGGGCCAATCGACGGGCATAATTTCGATCACCTTGTACCCGTGTTGGAAAACGTCCGCGATGACCCGCAGGGCGGGCCGGTTCTTATCCACGTCGTGACGGAAAAAGGCCGCGGCTATGCGCCGGCTGAAAACGCGCCGGACAAACTGCACGCCGTCGCGCGGTTCAACGTTGTCACGGGCGATCAGGACAAGCCCGCCACAACATCTCCCTCCTATACCAAGGTGTTTGCGAACGCCCTGATCAAAGAGGCGGAAGTGAACGACCGTATTCTGGCCATTACGGCAGCAATGCCTGCTGGTACAGGCCTCGATCTTTTTGCCAAAAAGTTCCCGGAGCGCTTCTTTGATGTCGGCATTGCCGAGCAACACGCCGTAACCTTTGCAGCAGGCCTTGCCTGCGAAGGCTTCAAGCCGTTTTGCGCGATATATTCATCCTTCATGCAACGCGCGTATGACCAGGTTATGCACGATGTCGTTCTGCAAAAGCTGCCTGTGGCGCTGATGATGGACCGCGCCGGACTGGTGGGTGCGGATGGCCAGACGCACGCCGGTTCGTTCGATCTTGCCTTCATGAGCTGCCTCCCTAACGTCATCGTGATGGCGGCTGGGGACGAAGTTGAGTTGATGCACATGGTGGCCACTGCTGCCGCTATCGACGACATGCCGACTGCCGTTCGCTACCCCCGCGGCGAAGGCGAAGGACTTGTCCTGCCGGCGCGCGGCGAAGTCCTGCCCATTGGCAAAGGACGGATTGTGAAGGAAGGAAGTAAAATCGCGATCCTGAACCTCGGCACACGACTCGTGGAATGCCGGAAAGCCGCTGCAGAGCTTGATGCGCGGGGACTCAGCACAACCATCGCGGACATGCGCTTTGCCAAGCCGCTCGACATGGACCTGATCAAGCGCCTAGCTCGGTCACACGAGGTTATTTTAACGATCGAAGAAGGTTCTATTGGCGGCTTTGGCAGCCATGTGATACACCACCTCGCGAATCTAGGACTCGTGGATCACGGGCTCAAGATTCGCGCCATGACGCTTCCGGATGACTTCCAGCCGCAAGATGCCGCCTACAAACAATACGATGCGGCCGGGCTCAGCGCCCGCCACATTGTCGCCAAGGCCCTCGAAGCCCTTGATATCGAAGAGGCCCGCGCGATTTTAGCCCGGGCATAATTTTGCCGGATTTCTCTCTGAGAGTGTCTTCGTGCAGCCCTCGCGCTTGAACATGAACGGAATGGATATGAATAACATCAAACATCTTGGTCTCTTCCTGTTGACCTTTGCTTTCTTTGCCGTTGCCTCGCCTGCTTTTGCTGAAACGCCCGAAACTTCCGCAATACAGTTAGTCAAGAACTTTTATGCGCAATTGCTCGACACGATGAAGCAAGGCGACAAACTCGGTTTCAGTGGCCGCTTCAAGAAGCTGGAGCCCATCGTCAAAGGCACGTTTGACCTGCCGCTGATGGCGCGTTTTGCCGTCGGGCCCGCATGGGCGCAAGCCGGGATTGAGGACCAGCAACGTATCGTCGACGCCTTCTCCAAGTTCAGTGTTGCTAACTACGCCAGTCGTTTCACTAAATTTGATGGTGAACAGTTCGACGTGCTGGGCGAAAAGCCTGCCAGTAATGGCGGCTTCATCGTCGAAACCAAGCTCACGCCTAAAGGCGGCGCGTCCGTAACTCTTAATTATCTCGTTCGCACCGACGACAAAGGCCAGTTGCGAATCGTGGACGTGTTTCTCGACGCCTCGATTAGCGAACTCGCGGTTCGCCGGTCGGAATTTAGCGCTATTGTTAAGCGTGAAGGATTTAGCGCCTTAATCGCGACTTTAGGCGAAAAATCAAAGAAAATGGGCGCGACCTGATAAGAGGGGATTCGTGGCTAGGGGCTTGGGGCTAGGGATTTGGGATTAGATATCAGCTCGAAAAGTCGTATTTAATCAAACTTGTGATTTCATTATGTAAGGATTTATATCTTTCCGAGCCCCTGATCCCTAACCCCTAACCTCATTTATGCGCACGCTTCAACGCATCACGTCCATTATTGCCATCGTTCTAGCGGTTAACTTTGCCGTCTGGGCGCTGATCAACAGAGGTGCGATCGAAAGGCCTTGGGGCGGTCTCATAAACAGTCTGTCCTACAGCGGCTATAAGGCCGGAGATAGCGACAACCGTTATTCCGACAAAACTATTGAACGCGACATGGAGCTTTTGTCCGCCCATGTGTATAGCATCCGCACTTATGGCATCAGTGACGGTCTCGATCGCATTGTTGCTTTGGCAAAAAAATATGACCTGTTGGTCACGCCTGGCGCCTGGCTTGGCCCTGATGCAAAAACAAACGCTAACGAAGTGACTCATTTGATTAATGTCCTACGATCAAACACCAACATCCGCCGGGTTATTGTTGGCAACGAATCTCTACTGCGTGGCGATGTTAAGATCGATGAAATGCTTTCGTTTCTTGAACGCGTAAAAAGGCAAGTCAGCGTTCCCGTCTCCACGGCCGAGCCATGGCATATCTGGCTCAAATACCCTGAGCTTGCCCAAGCGGTCGATTATATTACCGTCCATATTCTCCCTTACTGGGAAGGCGTTCCGATTGATGGGGCCGTCAATTACGTTCGCTACCGTTGGCAACAGTTACAGGCTGCATTCCCGGACAAGCATATTTTCATCGGCGAAGTCGGGTGGCCCAGCGAAGGGCAGTGGGTCAAGGGATCTGAACCCTCGCAAATTAATCAAGCCCGCTTCATCCGCGAGTTTCTCAATCTTGCAAGCGAAGAACGTCTTGATTACTCCATCGTCGAGGCCATTGACGCGCCGTGGAAGCGCAGCATCGAAGGCACGGTCGGCGCCCACTGGGGATTGTGGGATGCGAACCGGAAACCCAAGTTTTCCATGAGCGGAATTGTCCACGAATCCGCGCATTGGTTTTGGGGTTTCCTGATTGCCTCGCTTCTTGCGCTCTGGCCTATCCAGTGGTTCGTACGCCGGCGCATTGACTTGAAACCGGCAGGCATCGTTTTCTACGCGCTGTTGATTCAGGCCGCATCGTCCATGCTTGTCTGGGCCATAATGGCTGCTGTTGCCGAGAAAATCATCACCGCCAATACCATCGCATGGGCAGTTCTGATCGGCTTTCAAGTCGTCTTGCTCGCTCTTCTCCTTGTCGATGGACTAGAACTGACGGAGGTAATCTGGGCTAACCGGCGCCGCGCTTTTCCGCCGCTGGATAAACCCCTCCCCCTCGATACGCCCAAGGTTTCAATTCATGTGCCTTGTTATAACGAACCGCCCCATATGGTTATGCAAACGTTAGACGCGCTTGCGGATCTCGCCTATCCAAACTTCGAAGTTCTCGTCATCGACAACAACACAAAGGACGAAGAAGTCTGGAAACCTCTTGAAGAGTACTGCGCAAAACTGGGGCCGCGTTTCCGCTTCTTTCACTTGCCGAAATGGCCGGGTTACAAGGCCGGCGCGCTTAATTTTGCGCTGACGCAAATGGCCGAGGATGCCGAGATTTTCGGCGTTATTGACAGCGATTATGTTGTGTCATCGGACTGGCTGCACGCGACGGTGCCTTACTTCGAAAATCCTGACGTCGCCTTCGTTCAAGCGCCGCAGGATTATCGTGACGGCAATGAAAGCTTGTTCAAGCGCATGTGTTATTGGGAGTATGCGGGCTTCTTCCACATCGGCATGGTGCAACGGAACGAGCGCAACGCGATTATCCAGCATGGCACCATGACTCTTATCCGCAAGGATGCGATGAAACGCGTGGGCGGGTGGGCCGAATGGTGCATCACCGAAGATGCCGAACTCGGTTTGCGCCTTTTCGAGCGCGGTTATGAAGCCGTTTATCTCGAACATTCTTTGGGCCGCGGGCTTATCCCGGACAGTTTCGGCGGTTACAAAACCCAGCGTTTCCGTTGGGCCTACGGCGCGGTCCAAATCCTGAAACGCCACTGGAAAGCCCTGAGTGAAACGCGCAACAAAAGTGTCCGCCTCACACAGGGACAACGGTACCACTTTATTTCAGGCTGGTTGCCATGGTTCGCCGATGCCGCCCATCTTGCGTTCGTTGCCGCCGCGCTTGTGTGGTCTATTCTCTTGCTTTTCAAATGGGTTGAGTTCCCACCGGCCGTTTTCCTCGTACCGACGCTCAGCGTTTTCGTCTTCAAGATTGCTTCCGGTTTTTGGCTTTACCGCGCGCGCGTCAAATGCGGCTGGCGCGACAGGCTCGGCGCGGCCATAGCGGGCATGGCGTTGACGCATTCCGTTAGCCGCGCCGTCTGGCAAGGCTTGTTCACATCCGGAAAACCTTTTTTCCGCACGCCCAAATGCGAAGATAAGCCTGCCATTGTGCAAGGTTTTCTTATGGCGCGTGAAGAAATTATATTGCTGCTGGCCTTGCTTATTTCGGCAGGCGCTATTCTTTACCGTTTTGAAATGTCGAACTTCAACGCGCAATTATGGTCGGGCATGTTGTGTGTCCAGACCTTGCCCTACTGGGCCGCGCTCATTGTGTCGATGTTAAATGTTGTTCTGAAACAAAAGAAACAGGGACCTGCCGTTTCTTCCTAAATCCCATCGGATGAATTTTCCTGTTCAGAAACCGGCGGCATAATCATGACCTTGTCCACGCGGCGCGCGTCCATATCGACAACCTCGAAGCGCGCGCCGTTCCATATAAAGTGATCGCCTGCGGCAGGAATGCGTCCAAGCTTCTCAATGATAAAACCGGCAAGCGTGTGAAAATCGCCCTCCTCGCGCATGTTCTTGAGGCCGATCAACGTTTCCACCTCATCAATCG
Organism: uncultured Rhodospirillaceae bacterium; assembly: GCA_964398175.1. Lineage (GTDB taxonomy): Bacteria > Pseudomonadota > Alphaproteobacteria > UBA9219 > UBA9219 > JAXGVG01. Next base: position 8,466 of record CAYNLV010000001.1, on the reverse strand, counting down.
GCATCATGCCGTCAATAAGCCAGCTCCCGTCTTCGCGCCGCACCGGCTTGTAATAGGCTTCCTGCCCCAGCTCCGGCAAATCGCCGATGATCGCCTCCAGAATGTCGGTCATCGTGACAAGACCTTCAACACTGCCGTATTCGTCAATGACAATCGCGAGATGCTGGCCGGATTGCTTGAACTGGTCCAGAAGCCTGAGTATTGGCGTCGTATCCGGCACGCAAAGCGGTGCGCGCATGACAGAAACGATATTTAGAGGACGGCCTTCAAACATGGCGTTCAGCACGTCCTTTGCCTGAACGATGCCTAAGACCTCTTCCAGATCCCCTCTGACCACCGGAAAACGGCTGTAACTGCTGCCGTGAACCTGACGCGCGTGCTCTTCCGGCGAGTCACTCTCGCTGAGCCAGACCATATCAATGCGTGGCGTCATAATGGTGCGCACCGTGCGGTCGGCTAAACGCATCACGCCTTCCAGCATTTTCTTCTCGGCAGGTTTAAAGACGCCGGACTCCGTGCCTTCGGCAATAAGCTCCTTCACTTCGTCTTCCGTTATTTGCACCGTGCCGGGGTTATCGAGTCTCAAGAGCTTGAGCGTCAGGTTCGTTGACAAGCGGAGCAGACATACAACCGGGGCTGCCAGAAAAGCCAGAAAGGCCATAAACCGCGCGACACGAACGGCAATAAGCTCGGCGTAGGAAAGGCCAATGCGTTTAGGAACCAGTTCCCCAATCACAAGGCTAAAATAGGTAACCCCGAGAACGGTAACAGCCAGAGCAACCGAAATCCCATGCGGGGCGATCCATGATAATGTATTCAGGTACTTTCCAAACGGCTCGGCCAGCGTTGTGCCGCTGAAAGCGCCGGCAAGAACGCTGTTAAGCGTAACGCCGATTTGAACAATGGAAAGAAACGAGCTGGGATCTTCCGCAAGTTGCAGGGCCTCTTTTGCGCCTTTTTTCTGGTCTTCCACAAACTGCTTCAAGCGTACGCGGCGAGCCGAGACAATCGCCAGCTCGGCCATGGCGAAAAAGCCGTTCAACAGGAGAAGAAGAAAAATGATGCCCAAGTTCGCAAGCACAGATTCTCAGTCCTCAATCGCGAACAGAATGGTTAACAAGCAAACTTGTATGAAAACGCGCATGATGGCTTAATGTAACGTTTCTATCCGGGGAGTGCAACCGCGTGTCGTCCGCAGCCAAGAAACGTTTTCTTCGCCTACAGGCGCTCTATCGCCACGGTGATTATGAGTCCGCGGCAAATGCCGTTGCAACTGCTTTGCGCGCTGCGCCAAAGGACCCGAACCTTTTGCATCTGGCGGCGCAGATTGCCGAAGCGCAGAACGCGCTGCCCCGCGCCGTGATGATGTACCGCCGCGCACTTGATGCACATCCGGATTGGCTTGAAGCAACCTATAACCTCGCGCGCGTTTTGGGCATGCAGGGCCAACTTCAGGAAGCCCTTGCGCTAATGACAAAAGTCAGCGTTATGAATCCTGATTTACCGATTGTGTGGGAAGGTTTGGCCAAACTGCATCAGCAAACCGGCGAACTTCCCGTCGCTCTCAAACACTGGCAAAAAGCGTTAAGCCTTGTGCCGCACAATCAGGCATGGCGCACGCAATACTTCCTTCTCGCGCGGCAGCTTTGCGACTGGGACGTTCAAATTTTGGACATTGAAAAACTGCCGCCGCAAGCCGTAACCGTCTTGGTTGACGATCCTGAGCTCCAGAAACAATCGGCCATGCGTTATGCCCGGGAAAGGTTTGGCGGCCTAGCGCCTCTGCCCCCCAAAGCACCCGAAGTGCATGAAAGGCTGCGTATCGGTTATCTCTCGTCCGACTTTCACGCTCACGCCACGGCTTATTTGATAGCGGAGCTTTTCAGCCTGCACAACAGGAACCGTTTTGAAGTCTTTGCTTACAGCTATGGCATCGACGACAAATCGGCCATCCGGGCGCGTCTTAAAGAGGAGGCGGAGCACTTTGTGGAGCTTAACAACCTCACTCCCCTACAAGCCGCCCAACGCATCCGGGACGACGGCATCGATATTTTGGTCGATTTGAAGGGGTACACAAAAGGGGGAAAACTCGAGATTTTGGGATACAAACCCGCGCCTGTACAAGTCCATTGGCTGGGTTATCCGGGTACGCTAGGCACCTCTTTCATCGACTATTTTATTGCCGACAACATAACAATCCCAACGGGTTGCGCCTCTTCTTTCACCGAAAAAATCCTTTACTTATCTCCCTGCTACCAAATCAACGACCGCCACCGCACCGCCGCGCAACCCCTGCCTCGCGCCGCCTATGGTTTGCCTGATGATTGCCTCGTATTAGCCAGCTTTAACCAGACCTATAAAATCACCCCCGATATCTTCGCGTCGTGGTGCGTTATACTTAAACAAACACCTCACTCCGTTCTTTGGCTCTATCAATCAAACCCTTACGCGCCTGACAAACTGCGGCAAACGGCAACAAAGCATGGCGTTGATCCATCCCGGCTTGTTTTCGCGTCCCCCTTGCCTTTGGCGGAACACCTCGCGCGATATGCCTATGTCGATTTATGCCTGGACACGTTTCCTGTGGGTGGCCACACGACGACAAGTGATGCGCTTTGGTGCGGGGTACCCGTCGTGACGATCGCCGGAAAAAGCTTTGTGTCCCGCGTTGCGGCCAGTGTTTTATCAGCTGCCGGATTGCCCGAGCTTATCGCCACAAATATGGAAGATTATAAAAATTTAATTCTTAAATTTTCACATGACAAAGCAACAAGAGAGGGGCTTAAAAAACATCTCAGTAATAAACACTTGTCCCTACCGCTTTTTGAAACGGCCCATTTTGTTAACAATTTGGAGACCGTTTATCTTGAGATTAAACCTTAACCAAGCCAACTATTTTCTTGTGATATCCACAACTTTTGCAACTTATCCACAGGCTTTCTGCTCAGTGTTTCTTTGACAGTTAACCAAAAAACAGTCAACTTCATCCGCCTGTATTCAACTTGAGGCGGTATCTTGTGTAATACGTTTCGGTTTCATTTCGTCATAATTTTGTTAAGCGGCCTTGCCCTTCAAGCCTGCACAAACGTCTTTCCAGCTGACAAAATTGATCCACCCGGTGACCTTTCGCGTAAAGATTATATAGCTTTGCGCCAACGCGGTGTTGCTGAGGCGAAAACGCCTCTCAAAGGAAACAAAAAAGACACGGAAGAAGAACCGGTATCCGATAAGGACAAGGATGGATTAGAAGCGCTGCCGCCAATTCCGGTAGCGCCCGTAGAGTCAGCGCCGTCCCTACCGTCAGCCGCCGATGAAAAAACCGAAAAACGGGTTAGCGTCACTGTCACAGATAACGTTCCGCTTCGCGATGTGCTGATCGATCTTGGCCGTGAAAGCAACGTCAACTTGGAAATCGATCCGCGCATTCAGGGTGGCATCATTTTTACGGCGCATGAACAGCCGTTTTCGGAAGTCATCAAGCGGATCTGTTCGCTGGCTGGTTTGCGCTATAAACAAGATGGCAGCTTCATGCGCATCGAACTTGATGAGCCCTATCAACACACCTATACCGTCGATTACCTCGCCATTGCGCGGCGAACAACCAGCGAAGTGACCATCGCCACAAATGTTTTCGAAGTCGATGTTGCGGGGGGCAACGGCTCAAATAACTCTGTTAATCGCAACAACGGCGCCAGCAGCGATAATAATTCGCTCTCTAAAATTACGGGCGCGTCGGACGCCGATTTTTGGACAGAACTTGAAAAATCCCTCACTCAAGTGTTGGCAACCACCAACCGCCAGCGCCCCCTCGTAAAAGAACCTGGCAATACACCGGCCCAAACACAGCCCAATTTCAGTATTGATCGGCAAGCAGGGCTGATCACCGTTTTCGGCAACGCACAACAACAAGAAGCTGTCCAGAAATACTTGACGCGCCTTCAACAGAAGGCGACGGCTCAGGTTCTTATTGAGGCGCGCATTGTTGAAGTCGAATTGAGCGACGATTTCAAGAGCGGCATCAACTGGCGCACGCTTTTTGATCACGGCGTCAACACGGCCGCACGCTTTGGCACGGTAGGCGCGGGCGCGCCTTTTGTTACGGCCACAACGGCAACCGACGGCGTTTTCACGGCCTCGGTCAAAGACTCGGATTTCGCGGGTATTCTTAACCTTGTCCGCACCTTCGGCGCGACGCGTATCCTGTCATCTCCGCGTCTTACCGTCCTCAATAACCAGACCGCCGTATTGAAGGTGGCGCGTAACGAAGTTTACTTCCTGACGTCAGCGCAGTTCCCGACGACTCTAAGCGCCTCTGGCGTGCCCGTTTCCGGAACGCCTGTCTTTTCCAGCACCCCGCGAACGGTTCCCGTTGGCCTTGTTATGACTGTCCAACCAGCAATTGATCTTGAGAAATCACGCATTACCATGACCTTGCGCCCCACCATCTCGCGCGTCGTCGATTATGCGTACGATCCATCAATCGGTCTAAACGCCGCACAGGCCGGCGTGACAACCCCTGTTCAGTCACAGGTGCCGGTGCTGGCGGTGCGCGAAATGGACTCCGTGCTGCAACTCAGCTCCGGTGAAGTTGCCGTTATGGGCGGCTTGATGCAGGACAGCTCAGACAATGAGGAAAAAGGCGTTCCGCCTTTCGATGCCTTGCCGCTTATCGGCAACCTCGCCAAGTCGCGGGACAACCAGGGCACAACAAGCGAGTTGGTTATTCTCTTACGGGCCACGATACTTGAGAAACCCGTTCCGGATACCGCCGACGTCGATTTGTATAAGAAATACAACCGCGACCCGAGGCCCCTGCCTCTTTCAAAAGAAAAACTTTAATGGAGACACCCATGCGCCTTGTTCACCCTGCCTCTCGTGGTTTTACGCTTGTTGAATTGTCGATCGTCCTTGTCATTATCGGGTTGATCATCGGCGGCGTTTTAACCGGCCAGCAGATCATCCAGAACGCGCGCATCACGCGCACCATTAACGACATGCAAGCCTATCAGGCCCAATTCCAGACTTATGCGCAGAACTACGGCGCGTTACCTGGCGACGATCTTAGCGCGTCCACGCGCTTCCCGTCGGCAGGCGTAACGTCCGGCGGCGGTGATGGCCTTGTCGGCACCGGTTCTTCCTACGACACGCCATCCACCACCCCCCCTGCTGGTGAAAGCCGTCTGGTCTGGGCGCATCTACGCGCCGCAGGTCTTGTGAAAAACCAGGTCACCGGCGGCAGCACCGCGGTCCAGCCGCCCAATCCTTTCAGCGGCGTTTACGGTTTTCAGAATGGCGCTTTTGGCGGTGAATTCGCCACAACCGTTTTATGCCTGAACAAACTTCCGGGCAATGCCGCCCAAGCCGTTGACGCGCGTCTGGATGACGGGACAAGCAACGCGGGCGCCATTCAGGCCACGGCCGAAACGGGCTCCGACCCCGGCAGCAGCGGCGGCGCGGTAGCGACATCCTACAGCGATGATACAACGTACACGCTTTGCATGCGCATATGAGACAGGAACGATGGACAGAAGCGCTTCCAGAGGTTTCACGCTTGTCGAGATGAGCCTTGTGCTGATCATCATTGGATTAACGATACTCATTATTTTTCCGGCCTTAAGCGCGGTGCGCACAAACGCCCAGCGCACCGTGACGGACAGCAATCTGCAAACGCTTCTCCGGGCAACAGCCGCCTTCGTCCACGCCAACGGATGCCTTCCTTGCCCCACGCCTGCGACCACCGTTGGTTCAGCTTTCGGCTATGTGCGGGGTGATAACAACACCGCCGCCTGCAATGGCTGCGGATCTCCGGAAGGCATACCGCCGTTTGCTTCGCTCGGCTTGCCGATGAACATGGCGAAAGACGGCTGGGGCCACTGGATCACCATGCGCGTCGATCCCGCGCTTACAGACAATTCTTTCAGCAGCGTTATTCCAAACGGCATGGCCGGTTTATGCATGACAGGCCTCAATAAAGCCAATCAAGTCATCGTTCAAATTCCAAACGGCGGATCTCAACCAGCCGCGGTGATTTTTGTGAGCCACGGGCCAAATGGGCGCGGCTCTTTGATAGCCAGTCCCCAATCGGGCCTGAAGAACGGCTATCGTCTTCTGCCCCTTCCCTGCAGAGTGAGCACTTGTACAAATAGTGGCGGTTATGAGTGCTGTAACACAGATGGCAACTCAACATTTATTAATGCCTCACCCATCGTCAGAAATAATGACCCCTTCGACGACATCCTTCTTTTTCTCGATCGCAACGCTCTTGTCAGCCTAATCGGCAACAGCGTTTGCCAAATGTGATGGTGACCGCGATGCGCAAAGTCAACACCCTTAAAGCCGTGCCGGACGAGCGCGCTGACACATGGGAAGACCTGCCCGAACTTCCACGCAAACAAAAAAGCCCCGCTAACGTCGAGCCGCCATCATCCAAACCCGTTGGCGAGCGCCTCGTGGAAATCGGCGCAATCACCAGCGACCAGCTTAACCTCGCGCTCTATGAACAGCGCCAAAGCGGGCAGATGATCGGCGCCGTGCTCGTCAAGCTTGGCTTTCTTGACGAGACCACATTGGCGTCCGTGCTGGCGGCGCGTACCGGTCTCGAGCCCGTGGACCTGCGGCGAACGGCGCTGAATCCGGCGCTGTTCAAATCGTTACCGCGTCCCGTAGCCGAGCGTTGTCGGGCCATTCCTTTGCGTCTCGAGGAGCCCGTTCTCGAAATCGCGATGGCCGATCCTTACGACATTGTCGCGATGGATGAGATACGCCGTCACTTTCCCCGCCACATCGAATTAAAGCCCTCCGTCGCCAGCGCTGCCGACATCGAAGACGCCATCGAACGGTATTACGGCTTCACATCGTCTTTGGACGGCATCCTGCGCGAGCTTGAGACCGGGCAGGCAGAAAACCGTCCGGAAAGCGGCTACCAACATCCCGTTGTGCGTCTGGTCAATCATTTGCTGTTCGATGCGGTGAAACGCGGCGCCTCCGACATTCACTTTGAGCCCGAAAGCAGCTTTGTGCGCGTGCGTTACCGCGTCGACGGCAGGCTTCATCAAATCCGGGCGCTGCACCAGTCGCACTGGCCCGCGCTCTCCCATCGCCTCAAAATCATGGCCGGGATGAACATCGCCGATACGCGCAGCATTCAGGATGGGCGTTTCCAGATGCAGATCGGCGGCAGCGACGTGGATTTCCGTGTCGCCATCATGCCGACCGTTTGGGGTGAAAACATATCCGTTCGCCTTCTGGATCACCGCCGTTCCCTGCTGCCGTTAACGGAGCTCGGCTTTTCGCCGCACGTTCTTTCGGTTCTCCGGCAAGTCATGGAACGGCCGCAAGGCATCACCCTCGTGACAGGTCCTACGGGAAGCGGCAAAACGACGACGCTTTATTCCATTCTGCGCCAAATCAGCAGCGTTGAGGTCAACATCGCGACGCTCGAAGAGCCCGTCGAATATCAGCTCGATCTGATCCGCCAAACCGCCGTGCAGGAAGCCCAAGGCTTGAGCTTCGGCGCGGGCATTCGCGGCGTTCTGCGCATGGATCCGGACATCATCTTTATCGGCGAAGTCCGCGACGCCGACACGGCGCAAATGGCGCTCCGTGCCGCCATGACAGGCCATCAGATCTATTCCACGCTCCATTGCAACGACGTGCTCGGCGCGGTGCCCCGATTGATTGACTTGGGTCTTAACCCGCGCGTGATCGCGGGCAACATGAACGGCATTATCGCCCAGCGCCTTGTGCGCAAGCTTTGCCCGCACTGCAAAATCAGCCGCCGCGCCACAACCGAAGAATGCCGTATCTTGCGCATTAAATCCTCTAAACCGCCCGTTATTGCCCACGCCGCCGGGTGCGAATATTGCGCCCAAACAGGCACCCATGGCCGTACCGTGATTGCCGAAATTTTGAACGTCACGCCGGAACTGGACGACATGATCGCGGCTGAAACAGGCCGTGTCGCCATGCTAAAAAAAGCGCGCGAACAAGGGTTCCAAAGCATTCAGGAAGACGGCATCGCGCGGGTGTTAGCTGGTGAGATTTCGCTCGCCGATCTCCGCCGCGCCGTCGACCTGACACGGGGGGATTGATGCGAATATTCTTCCTAAACAAACAAGAAACTAAAATGACCCTCTCCCCTGTTCCAGGGGCGAGGGTCGTTTTATTGCGACATCAAACATACCTATAGAGTCAGGACCAGAACCATGCCCGCCTACCGCTACCGCGCCGTCAATGCTCAGGGATACGTTCGGCGCGGCCAAATTTTGGCGGCCAATGAAAACGAATTGTCGCACTTTTTAAGCGAGTCCGGTCTTGAACTCATTGAGGTCAAGCCGCATACCCCTGCTCCCTTACCCCGTTGGATACATCAGTGGCGCGATCGTTCGCCTCTCGCTCAACGCATTACGCTTTGCCGCCAGCTTGAAGACCTGTTGCGCGCTGGACTGCCCTTCTCTTCAGCGCTTC